>DATCWU010000062.1:0-6279 GCA_036566165.1 Rhodanobacter sp.
TCAATATCCCCATCTCCGCTTGAAAGCGCAGCGAAGACCAGGACCACAACAGGACTCCGGCCGCGAGTACCAATGCGGTAAGAATCACGCCCCTCCCTGCCGACCCGAGTGACTGCCGTACTGCATCCTCGGGAGTCGCCAACGGATTGTTCTCCAAGTGTTCCTTGATGCCATCGACGATGTAGAACGCGTAATCGACACCCAGGCCGATCCCCAGGGCCACTACCGGCAACGTACTGATGCTCATGCCAATGCCGTGCCACGCCATGAACGCAAACGTCACGACGTTGGAAATGAATACCGGGATAATGAAGAAAATGCCGCTGACCGATGACCGATAACCCACCAGGCAACACAGCACCACGACCAGGAATGCCAGCGCTATCGCCCCCACCTGATCACGCAACAGAATCTCGTTTACCGCAGCGATATTTCCCAGCACCCCACCAGCCAACAGTGCCTTGGCATGCGGCAGTTCATTTTCGCCAATGAAACGACCCGCGTTGTAAATGGCCTGCCGCAGTGTCTCGCCCTTGTGATCATGAAAGAACATGGTCACTGCCCCGTTCTGGAACTGCACGTCGGTGTACTGGTTGAGGTCGCCTGGGCTTGAACCCTGCAAATAGAAATTCAGCAGCTCGCCGTTTTCCAACGCACTGCCGCCGAGTTCGCGGTAACGCGGGTTGCCCTCGTGCAGGTTGCGGCGCACTTCGGTGACCACGTCCGCCAGCGACACGGTGCCGCCAATTTCCGGCTGCCGTTCCATATAGCGCTGGAACTGCATCATCCAGTCCAGCACCTCCGTCCGCTTGAGCGCGTCGGGCTGGTCGCCTTCGATGGCGATGAACATCTGCTCCGAACCGGGGTAGCGGCTATTTACCTGGGTGCTTGCCACATTGAACGCGGAGTCTTGCCAGAGAATCGGCGAGCCCGCGCTGGCATCGCCCACCGTCAGGTGCGTGGTCTCCAGCAGCAACCCGACCAACAGCAACCCGGCCAGTGGCGCAACCGCGTAACGCGCGCGGGTGGTCACCACCCAGGTGGCGGAGCGGGTGAAAACGCTGAGGATGCCGCCCAGCCGGAGCGGATGGATGTAACGGTCCGGGGCCTTGATCCACGACAGCAATACAGGGGTCAGGATCACCGCGGAAATGGTGATCGTGAGCACCCAGATCGAACCGATGATGGCCACCTTGTGCATCAACGGGATCGGGGTGAGGATCACGCACAGGATCGCCCCGGCATCCGCCCACAGGCCGAGCATGCCGGGACGGAACAGCTCGCGCATCGACTCTTGCGCGGCATGGCACGGGTTGATTTTCTCCCCCACCGCAAGATCGTCAAACCGCGTGATCAGTTGGACTGAATGCGAGAACGCACGCGCGGTGATGATGAAGGCGACAACAATGATCAGCGGGTCGAAGTTGTAGCCAAGAATCGACCCGATGCCAAGCGCCCAGATCGCCGACACCAGCCCGGCAATAAGTGGCAGCAGCGTGCCGCGCCAGGTCCGCGTGATCATGAACAGCAGCACGAGCATGGCTATCAGCGACAGCAGCGCGATGGTTACGGTCTCGCCGAGATAATGCGCAACCCAGCCGTACAGAATGGGCTCGCCGATCATCTGCAACTCGACTTTGTCGTGGATCGACGAGGCATCCAGGATGTGCTGGATCTGTGGAAATATCTTCTGGTAATCCACGAGGTGGTTGTAGAAATCCACGTGGATCAGCGCCGATTCCAGGTCGCGGTCGACGTACAGGCCGTAGACCATCGGGTTATCCAGTACCGCCTTGCGCAGCGTGTCGATTTCCGCTTGATTCTGCGGCAGGCCCGGCCACATCAACGGCTTGCTTTCGATTTCCTCGCTGGACGCATCGACCCGCTTCAGCTTGCTCGATGCCAGCGAAGTTATCTGCGACTGATTGACCCCGCTTACTTTCTGCAGCTCATTGGTGATGCGCTGGATCTCGCCCAGGATCGGCAAATTGAAAATGTCGCCCTGGGTTGCGCGCACCAGCACCGTCACCCGGTTGGCGGCGGCAAAGGTGTCCTGGTATTTCTCGTACACCTGTACGTACGGGTGATTGCGCGGAACCATGTCCCCAAAGCGCGTATGCACATCCAGGCGGGTCAGGCACGCCGCGAAGATCACGGTGATCAGGGCGATCACCACGCATACCTTGACGCGATGGCGGATCGCGAACGCGGAGATGCTGGCGCCCAGGTCCAATACCCGGCTCATGGCTGCACTCCCTGCGGCCAAGGCTCGTAGCTGTCATTGCCGGCAAGCCGCCCGATGGCGTGGCCGACCAGCACGGTTTCATTTGCGCTGGCCAGGACGCGCATGTAATAGCTTTTGCCGAGTGTCCGGGCCGTGGCCCTTTGCCATTGCTGATGCGCCGGGCCAGCGGTGAACACCGCGCCGTGATCGCCGACCACCGTCCAGCCGTCAGCGCTACCGGCGACATCAAACAGGTTGTCGCTGGTGAACGCCGGCACCAGCTTCCAGTCGACGCCCTGATTGTCGCTGCGGTAGACGTGTCCCCGGTTGCCCACGACCAGCGCGACATCGCCGACGAAGGCGATCGACTGCAGGCTTTCGCTGTCCAGCTCGATGCTGTCCCAGGTGGCACCGTCATCGGCGCTGTGCAGCAAGCGTCCCGACTCGGCAGCGATCCACAACGAACCGCCCGGCCCGGAACGGACGCGGTTGAACGCGACATCTTCCGGCTCGCGCATCCGCGTCCAGGTCTTCCCGTCAGCGCTGCCACGGAACAACGCGCCCATTTCGCCAACCACCCAGAAGTGGCCATGCAGGAACGCCACATCGACGAGCTTGCGGGCCACATCACTCACCGGCAACACCTGGCTCACCCATTGTTCGCCGCGGTCGCGCACCCACAGCAGACCGTCATTGCCAGCCACCACGAGGACGCCGTCGTCGCCCGCGGCGATCCCCTGCAGGTTGGAGCGGGGCGTCAACTCTTCGCGTTGCCAGCGTCGGGTTTTCGCATCCATCGACAGCACGCCACCATCCTGCCCGACGAACCAGTAGCGTTGACCGTCATTCACCCCACCGAGAAACTGGTCGCGCTGTTCAATCAAGGGCTGCGTCATGGGCAGCGGCTTGACCGCGACCTTGACGTAGATGGCGGCATAGCCGAGCCCGGAAATCAGGACCCATGGCGACAAGCGCGCGAGCGAACTCCATACGCGCCTCATGACGCCGCTCCCGCGGCAGCCTTCGTCGCTTCGCGCTTGAGCCAGCGGAACGCATGTCCGCCGAGCGGGCTCTGCAAAAGATCGGCGCAAAAGCCGACGGCCTCGACCAGCGCGAGCACGTCGATACCGGTACGCAGACCCATGGATTCCAGCATCAGCACCACGTCTTCGGTGGCGACATTGCCACTCGCCCCGGGCGAGAACGGGCAGCCGCCCAGACCGCCGATGGAGCTGTCGAAGTGGCGCACGCCCTGGTCGAGCGCAGCCAGCACATTGGCCAGTGCCATGCCGCGGGTATCGTGAAAATGACAGGCAATGTGCTCGGCACCGAAGCTGCTGGCGAGTCGGGAAATCAGCGGACGGACCTGCGCCGGATTCGCCGCACCGATGGTGTCGGCAATGATCAGCCGGGCGGCACCCGATTCCATCATCCGGGCGGCGAGACGCTCGATCTCGGCGGGCGCTACCTGGCCTTCGTATGGGCACGCGTACGCCACGGACAGATAGGCCCAGCCCTGGATGCCGTCCTCCCTGGCGCGTTCCATCAGTCGCGCGCAAACCGCCGTCGTTTCTTCCAGACCCAGATTGATGTTCCGCCGGTTCATGGTTTCCGTGGCCGACAACACCACCGAGACCGTGCGGGCGCCGGCCGCACGCGCCAATTCGTAGCCACGCGCGTTCGGGATCAGTGCCGAGTAATGCACCTGCGCGGGGTTTGGCAAAGCGCAGAACAACTCGGCGGTATGCGCCATTTGCGGCACTGCCTTCGCCGAGACAAAGCTCCCCGCTTCAATGCTGCGCACCCCGGTTTTCACCAACGCCTGGATCATGGCCAGTCGCTGTTCGACATTGAGCACCCGCGACTGGCTCTGCAAGCCGTCGCGAGGCGCCACTTCATTGATGACTACATCCACGTCAGTCATGTCAGGCAACCACCTTGTCGTCGTGCAGTGCCGAGATTTTTTCCGGCGCGTAGCCAAGAATTTCGGCAAGTACCGTGTCCGTGTGCTCGCCCAGCAGCGGCGGCGATCCAAACAGGTCATCACCATCCAGCGACAACTTGACGGGATTCCCGGGTACCGCCACCTCGTCGCCGCCAGCCTGCTTGATCTTTACGACCATGTGCCGATGGAGAACTTGTGGGTCGGCCAACGTATCGCTGAAATGATTGACCGGCGCGCAGGGAATGCGGGCGGAGTTCAACTGTTCCATCCAATGGGCGGTAGGTCGGGTTTTGAATACCGCATTGAGCTTGTCGTCGATAATCGCCCGATCGGCCAGGCGCCCTGGTTGCAGGTGGTATTTGTCAATGCGGAACTCGGCTATATCCAGCAGATCAACCAGCCGCTCCCAGAAGCTGTCATAAATGACCGCGACGATGATGAAACCGTCGCTGGTGTGATACGTGTTGTACGGCACATGCACAAAATGCGCATTGCCCAGCGGCAGCGGATTTTCTCCACTCATGAGGAACATCGTTGCCATGTAATTGAGCATGCTTACCTGGCAGTCGAGCATGCTGATGTCGACGTGCTGGCCGCGGCCGTGGTTGGAACGTGCCTGCAATGCGGCAAGTACGCCCATAACCGCGAACATGCCGCCGCCCAGATCACCAATGGGAATGCCCGAGCGCATGGGGCGTTCGCCACTCTCGCCGGTGATCGACATGCCGCCACCGATGCCCTGCACGACCTGGTCAAATGCGGGGCGCTGGTAGCTGGGGCCATCCTGTCCGAAGCCCGTGATCGAACAGGTAATGATTCGGCTGTTGATGGCGCTCAGCGATGCATGATCGATGCCCAGCTTGGTCGTGACCCCGGCGCTGAAATTGTCGATCACGACGTCGGCGGTACGCACCAAGTCGTAAAAGACGGCCTGACCCTCGGCTTGCTTCAGGTCAATGCAGACACTTTTCTTGCCACGGTTGAGCGTAATGAAATACGCGCCCATGCCGTTGCGCGAGAACTTGGCACTGCGGGCCAGCAAGGCACGCGTTCCTTCGCCACCAAGCGGCTCGACTTTGACCGTATCCGCGCCAAGGTCCGTCATGATCATGCTGGCGTACGGACCAGAAAGCATATGCGTCAAGTCGAGTATCCGTATTCCGTCGAGTGCCTTGCTCATCAATCTCTCCGATTTTCCATGGCGCCCAGGCCAATGAGGTTGTTGCGGCTCAGGGCAGGACGCTCACGCCATCCATGAATACGTAATAGCGGCGGAACTTGCCGTTCTCGACGTAAAAGAAATTGCAATTCTTCATCGGCGGATCAAAGGTTCCGTCCGGTTTCTCCAACGTCACGTTGAAGCGGGTCGCTACGGTTTGATTCTCTTCGTCGGCAGTGACTTCAAAATCGCCATGCCAGGTTTTTTTGTAAGTCGAGAACAGGGTTTCAAACATCTTGCGCACACCATCCACTCGGGTGTGGCTGAGGTGATCGGTCTGAATGGTCACGACGATGTCCTCGTGCATGCACGCGAGTACCTCGTCCATATTCTTTTTATCGACGTTGCCAAAATAGCTGTGGACTGCGAGATCAATCAGTTGTTGCCGGCTGAGCTTGGACATGCGGTTCCTCCAGTGAATCAATGGGCGAAGCCGTGATACACGGCATCGTTTGGCGCCTGCGGCGCCGGGTAGGCTTTCCGGCTATGCGAAAGGCCAAGGGACAAGAACACTTCACACAATTTCCAGGCGATCTGGCCGGGGTTGATCACCGGCACCGGGAGTCGCGCGGCCAGATAGGCGTGCGACTGATGCATCGTGGTCGAGCCCAGCACGATCACGTCCGCGCCGTCTTCTTCGATCGCCTGCAGGGCGGTGGCTTCCAGTTTCTTGAACACCACCTCTTCCTTGCCGGCCAGCAATTCCTCGAGATCCGGACGGGTATTGATCGAGCGCAGCGAAGCCACGCGCGGCCAGAGGTGGTACGCGGTCAAGGTCTTCTGGTAGAGCGCGAACCACTCGTCCCACATCGTCAGGACGGTGAATTTCTTGCCGAGCATGCAGGCGACGTGAAACGCCGCGGCGCCCGGGGCAATCACCGGGATATCCAA
>DATCWU010000084.1:0-19089 GCA_036566165.1 Rhodanobacter sp.
AGCGAATACCCGCCCGAGCTCGAACAAACGCACCCGCGATTGCTGGCGCGCACGGTTGTGCGCCAGCGCGTCGACCAGTCCAGGCAGCAGTGACGGGCGCATGACCGCCAGATCGGCCGACAGTGGATTGGCCAGGGGCACGAGACCGTCGACGAAACCCCACTGCGCAAGCCGCTCACCGGCCAGGAACGCAAGATTCACCGCCTCGTGATAGCCACGCACAGCAAGCTGTTCACGCACACCCAGCGCCGACAAGCGGCCCTCCGGCTCAATCGCCAGCCGCAACGCTCCCGACGGCGCGTGCGTGGGAATGTTGTCGTAGCCAAAAATCCGCGCGACTTCCTCGATCAGGTCTTCCTCGCGCTCGATGTCAAACCGGCGGCTTGGCGCGGTGACCTGCCAACCGTCATCGGTGGTCACCACGTGCATGCCCAGCGCCGTGAAAGTGCGCAGCACTTCATCGTCACGCACGTCGACCCCAAGCACGCGCGCCAGACGTGCGCGGCGCAGGGCAACTGGCGCAGGCGGCGGCAAGTCGCCAACATTTTCGGCGACCACTACCGGGCCGGCGCGGCCGCCCACGATCGACAACAGCAACTCGCTGGCGCGTTCCAGCGCGCGCCGCGGCAGTTGCGGATCCACACCGCGTTCAAAGCGATGCGATGCTTCCGTGTGCAACCCGAGATTGCGCGCGCGGCCCATGATCGCCAGCGGGGCGAAATGCGCAGACTCCAGGAAGATGTCGTGCGTCTGCGCGGTGACGCGCGAGTCAAACCCACCCATGATGCCGGCCACGGCCAAAGCGGCTTCCTGATCGGCAATCAACAAGTACGTTGCATCCAGCGTCGCCACATTGCCATCCAGCAACTGCAACGTCTCACCGGCGCGTGCCTGGCGTACCACCACATCGCCATGCAACGTATCGTTGTCAAACGCGTGCATCGGCTGGCCCAGCTCCAACATCACGTAGTTGGTGACGTCGACCACGGGATTGATCGGCCGCACACCGCCGCGACGCAGGCGCTCGGCCATCCACAGTGGCGTGTGCGCGGCCATGTCGATGCCTTCGAGGACGCGCCCGAGATAGCGCGGCGCCGCACTACCCGCCTGCAGTTGCACGTTGCGTTGCGCGCTGCTGGACACGGCGACAGCGGCCTGCGCGGGTACCTGCACCGCTCCGGCAAACAGCGCCGCGACGTCGTAGGCCACACCGTACACGCTCAGGCAATCGGCGCGGTTTGGAGTCAGGCTCAACTCGATACTGGCGTCGGGCAAGCCAAGATACTCCGCCAGCGGTTGGCCAACTGGCGCCGTGTCCGGCAGCTCCAGCAAGCCGGATGCGTCGGCATCGACTCCCAGCTCCCTGGCCGAACACAGCATGCCGCATGACCCCATCCCACGCAGCTTCGCTTTTTTGATGACCACGCCACCGGGAAGGCTGGCGCCCACCGTGGCCAGCGGCACCTTGATGCCCGCGCGCGCATTGGGTGCGCCACAGACAATCTGCAGCGGTGAACCGGTTCCGGCATCCACGCTGCACACGTGCAAGCGGTCGGCGTCGGGGTGCTGCTCAGCGCTGATGATCTGCGCCACCACGACGCCGGCCAGACCTGCGCCAAGCACGGTCACGCCTTCCACTTCCAGCCCGGCCATTGTCAGCGCACGCGTCAATGTCGGGCGGTCAGCATCAATCCTGACCAGCTCGCGTAACCAGTTTTCAGAGAATTTCATGAAGAGGAACCGGCCATGAGTAACGGGAATTGAAACCCGGGAAATCGACAGCTGCGCCGACAGCAACCGCGCCCACCGTGCAGTGCGAATCCCCCGCCCGGTGCGCCCGCCGCCAACGCGTCATGCAAATTGCCGCAAGAAGCGCAGATCGTTCTCGAAGAACGCCCGCAGATCGGTGACGCCATAGCGCAGCATGGCAAAACGTTCCACCCCAAGGCCAAACGCAAAGCCGGTATAGCGCTCCGGATCGATCCCGCAATTACGCAATACATTCGGGTGCACCATGCCGCAACCAAGTACTTCCAGCCAGCGCGTGCTGCCGTCGGTGCTGTCCCGATCAGGGTCACTCCAGCGAATATCCACTTCGGCCGACGGTTCGGTGAAGGGGAAATAACTGGGGCGGAAACGCATCTCGAAATCACGCTCGAAAAACGCGCGGATGAACTCGGTCAACGTGCCCTTGAGGTCGGCAAAGCTGGAAGTCTCGTCAACCAGCAGGCCCTCGACCTGATGAAACATCGGCGAGTGGGTCTGATCCGAGTCGCTGCGGTACACCTTGCCCGGGGCGATGATGCGAATCGGCGGCTGGCGGCCTTGCATGCTGCGAATCTGCACCGGCGATGTATGCGTGCGCAGCATGCGCCCGTCGCCAAAATAAAACGTGTCATGCATCGCCCGCGCAGGATGCAACGGCGGAAAGTTCAGCGCCTCGAAATTGTGCCAGTCGTCCTCGATTTCCGGCCCGTCCACGCGCTGGTAGCCGAGGCGCGCAAAAATCGATGCAATGCGCTCCAGTGCATGGGTGATGGGATGCAGGCCGCCGCGCTCACCATCACGTCCGGGCAAGCTGATGTCGAGTGCCTCGGACGCCAGTCGGCGATCCAGCTCCATCTGCTCAAGCGTCTGCTTGCGTGTCGCCAGGGCCTCGGCGAGTCGCTGCTTGATCTGGTTGACCGCGGCGCCACGCGCCTTGCGCTCATCCGCCGGCAGCGCGCCAAGCGACTTCAGCGCGGCGGTGACAACCCCGCTTTTGCCCAGCAGGCTGACGCGCAACGCATCAAGCGTGTCCAGAGTTGCGGCGTTGTCGATATCCGCCGACGCCTGTACGGCACGGCTTTCCAGATCGTCCATCAGTGCACCCCGGTGACAGCCCCAACAAAAACGGGGAGAAGGCGTTGGCCTTCTCCCCGCGAACGTTCACTCCTCCTTGAAGTGCGGCCACGAATGGCCGCTCCCGATCTTCACGATCCAGGATGAGCGCACAAACTACGCAGCCAGACTGGCCTTGGCTTTCTCGGCAATCACTTCGAACGCCTTGATGTCGTTGACGGCAATGTCGGCCAGCACCTTGCGATCCACCGTGATCCCAGCCTTGCTCAGGCCATTGATCAGGCGGCTGTAGGTCAGCCCGAACATGCGCGCGGCGGCATTGATGCGCACGATCCACAGCGCACGGAACTGACGCTTGCGCTGCTTGCGGCCGATATACGCGTACTGACCAGCCTTGATGACGGCCTGATTGGCTACGCGGAAGACCTTGCGCCGGGCGTTGTAATAGCCCTTGGCACGGCCGATGACTTTCTTGTGACGACGACGAGCGGTAACACCGCGCTTTACACGAGCCATGATTTAATCTCCTCGCCAGTCAATACGGCAACATGCGCGCAACACCCGGGGTGTCACACGCCTTGAGATGATTCTTGGCACGCAGGCCACGCTTCAGCTTGGTCGTCTTCTTGGTCAGGATATGTGACCTGAAGGCGTGTCCGCACTTGATTTTGCCCGATGCGGTCTTGCGAAAACGCTTCGCCGCCGCCCGGTTGGTCTTGATCTTGGGCATGAGATGCTCCTTGTCCGGTTTCTGACTGATCTGGCGGTGGCGTCGCTCAACCGAGCTGACCACGCTTTCCGTCCTGCCACGATCGGTGCACGGCCCATTCCTCGCGGGCCGAACTGCGGATTATACGGAGTTGGCAACGCCAGCGCCAGCGCAGTCGCTACCAGCGACGCATGAGCTGCGGCGAGGCGCCGTGATCCCGGAGCCAGCCTGCCGAACAGGTTGCCTTACACGCCAGGAATGGTGAGTACCGTCCCCGCACGCACCATGTCATTGCTTATGCGATTGGCGCTTTTCAGCACGCCGATGCTGACGCCATATTGGTGCGCGATGCCGCCCAGGCTCTCGCCGCGCTCGACCCGGTGCACGTCAGGCGCGCCGGCATCCGCGCGGGACGCGGGCCGTGCGGCCAGCACGGTCTTGCGCGGCGTCGGCACGCTGGCTGCAACATCGGCGGATGCATTGCCAGCAGCCGCGCGACGAGCATCCGCCACCGTCTCTCCCTGGCGCGCCGCTGCTTGCGCTGCGAACCAGGTACCCGGCGGCGGTGTGGACTCGAAATAATTCTTCACGCCCCTCATCACGGCACCGGCCAGCAACCGTTGGTGCGCGGGATCGCGCAACCGGCGTTCTTCCCGCGGATTGCTGATGAACGCAGTCTCGACCAGAATCGATGGCACATCCGGCGAGCGCAACACGACAAAATTGGCCCGCTCGACATAGCCGCGGTGCGTCGGTCCAAGCTTGCCCAAGGCCTCGAGCACATTGCCGGCCACCGCATCGCTGGCCTGCATTGCATAACCCTGCTGTAGATCCAGCAGCACCTTGGCCAAGCCGTCGTCCTTGTCATCCAGCGAGACGCCACCAATCAGGTCCGCCCGGTTTTGCCCATCCGCCAGCCAGCGTGCTGCCGCATTGGTCTTGCCACGCGGTGACAGCACCCAGACCGACGAACCCTTGGCATCACTGCTGGTAAACGAATCAGCGTGGATGGAGACAAACAAGTCGGCGCTGTTGTCGCGCGCAATTTGATAGCGCCGCTTGAGCGGAATGAACGCATCACTATTGCGGGTCAATACTGCGCTCATGCCCGGCTGACGATTGATTTGCGCGGCCAGATCCCGCGCCACCGCCAATGTGATGTCCTTCTCCTGCGTGCCGCCCGCGCCCTGTGCGCCGGAATCCTTGCCGCCGTGTCCAGCGTCAATAGCAATTACCACTTTGCGCTGACCATTCAACAGTGCTGCAGCCTGACGTGAAGCCACCATCCTGCTGCGCGGGTGCGCCGCGTCCACGGACATGTCGGCAGACGCTGGAGCTGCCGGCGCCGACACCCTCGACGCTGAAAGTCCGGCCGGAGTCGGGGCCGGTCCGGCCAGCGCGGATGCGGACGTGCCCGCAACTCCACTGCCGGGGTAAAGATCAATCACCAGGCGGTAATCGCCACCCGCTTCCGGTTTGAGCACGAAGCTTTTCAGGCGGCTGGTCGGATCAATCCTTGCGGTCAGTTGCAGGCGGTTATCCTCGCGCCGCAAAGTCATGCCCTGATACAGGCCTTGCGCACCCGGGCTGACAAAGTCGTCGGCGAGTCGGCTGTCGCCCAGATCCACCAGCATGTGACTGCCAGCTTGAGTGATCTTGTATTGCAGCGGGCCGGAAGCGACCAGAACCACACGTGTATGCGCCGTGTCCGCCCACACGCGCGCGGCGTTGACCTCGGCAGCATGCGTCAGTGTCAACGGCGCACTGCAAAGGGCCGCCACAAGGACTGCAGCGCTGCGCATGTTCAGGTAGTTCCACATGCGCCGCATTGAAACGCAGTCGTTTACCAAATGCAAGGATATTTCCCCTTTAATATCCGCTACCTGCAGAGTCTTCATCAACCAATATCAAGCCTGAGTGCGCGCGATGCCGCTCCCGACGCACACTGCGAGTGTGTGGTTTTCCAGAGAACGATTGGGAAAACAGTAACTTGGCGTTAGGCAGCGGATTCGCGCAGACGCTCGAGAACCTGCTCGCCGCGGGTGCTGCAACTGCGTAGCGACGCGCTGCGCCCGGCGCCGGCGTAGTCCAGATACAGTGCCAGGTCGGCTGCAGGCAGCGCCCCAAGGCCACGTTCGGCCCACTCCACCAGAATCAACGCCGCAGGATCGACCAGCGCGTCCAGCCCCAGCCATTCCAGCTCACCGGGATCGGCAATGCGATACAGATCCAGATGCCACGCTGGCCGACCGGCTGCCGTGTAGCTCTCCAACAGCGTGTAGGTTGGACTCTTGATCCGTTCGTCGACGCCGAGGGCAGTCAACAAGGCGCGCGCAAAACTGGTTTTGCCGGCCCCCAGCGGACCATGCAGGTACAGCACCAGACCACCATCCAGCGCCGCGGCCAGCGCACTCGCCAGGGCCGTGGTGGCTGCCTCATCGGGCAAGGCCCAATCGTGGGTTGCAAGCACTTCGCTGACCATCGTTTCAATACCGTCCTTCGTCCGGGCGTTCATTCAACAGCGCCCGCAACTGTTTTAACAAATCCGTGGCGAGCAAGCCACGCTCGCCCGATTGCGCCGCCAGGTCACCCGCACGCGCGTGCAGGCCGACACCAAGACATGCAGCCTGCCACGCCGTGCAACCCTGTGCGAGCAGCGCCGCAATGATTCCGGCGAGAAGGTCGCCCATGCCACCGGAGGCCATGCCCGGGTTACCCCACGGACAGACGTCCAGACGGCCATCCTGCCGTGCCACCAAACTGCCTGATCCCTTCAATACCACAACCGCTGCATGGCGGCGCGCCAGTTCCCGCGCGGCGGCAAAGCGGTCAGTCTCGATCTCGATCGTTGCCACGCCAAGCAGGCGTGCCGCCTCACCCGGATGCGGTGTCAACACGACGGGAGTGCTGAATTTACGCGGCTCCTCTGCCAGCAAATTCAAGCCATCGGCGTCCAGCACCAACGGCTTGCCTGCCGCCAGTACTGCCTGCCACAGCGCACGTCCCCACGCCTCGCGGCCCAGGCCCGGGCCGAGCGCAACGACACTGGCGCGATCCAGCAACGGCTGCAGCGTCAGTGCATCGCTGACCGCATGCACCATCAACTCCGGACGCGTGAGGTTCAACATCGTCGCATGCGTGGGATGCGTCGCGACACTCACCAATCCAGCCCCACTGCGCAACGCGCCTGCGCCGGCCAGATACACCGCGCCGCTCATGCCGGCGGCGCCACCAACCACCACGACGTGCCCGTTGTCACCCTTGTTGGCGTAGCGCGCGCGCGGTGGCAAGCCACCAGCGCGCAAGGTGCGTGCGTCGGCCAGCGCACACGCTGGCAAGGTGTCCGGCACGCCCAGCACCGCCAACTCCAGCGCGCCGGTGCAATCGGCTGCCCGCCCGGTATGCAGTCCGCGCTTGTGGGCCACAAACGTCACGGTAACGTCGGCACGTATCGCGATTCCAGGACAATGCCCGGTATCGGCGTCCAGCCCGGAGGGGACATCCAGCGCCAGCACGGGGGCCCGGTTCGTGTTGATGCGTTCAATCAGCTGCGCGACTTCCGGCATCGGCGCACGATTCAGACCGATGCCATACAACGCATCGACGTGCACGTCGGCGTCGGGCAAAGCGTCCAGCGCGTCCCACACTTGCACCGGGCCGGCGACACTTTCCCACGCGCTGCGTGCCAATGCTGCATCACCCCGGGCGCCCTGGGCCAACGCCAGCATCTCAACCTGCAAACCGCTCTCACGCGCCAACACCCCGAGCAAAAAGCCATCGCCACCGTTATTGCCGGGCCCACAGTAGATCGCGATGCGTCGCGCCTGTGGCCAGTGTCGACGCAAGCTCGCCAGCGCCGCCGTCACGGCCCGGCGCATCAGCTCAAAACCGGTGATCCGCAGCGTGGCCAAGGCCTCACGCTCCATCACGCGCACCTGCGCCACGGTGTACAGGTCACGGCTGGGTGAGGACGTCGACATCCGCGGATTATAGACTTGGCACACCGTTACAATGGCCAAGTGATCAGCACCGACACGCACCCCACCATCGACTTTGTCGCGCTCGCCAGCGACATCAAGCAGTGGGCGCGTGAGCTTGGCTTCGCCGCCGCCGGTATCGCCAGCACGCAGCTGGGCGAAGACGAGCAACATCTCAACCGCTGGCTTGCACACGGTTACCACGGACAGATGGAATACATGGCGCGCCACGGCACCAAGCGCACGCGCCCGGCCGAACTGCAGCCCGGCACGCAACGGGTGATCTCGGTGCGCATGGACTACATCGCCCCCGGCACGCGCGACGCGTGGAATGCGTTGAACGATGGTGACGCCGGTTACATATCGCGCTACGCGTTGGGACGCGATTACCACAAGCTGATGCGCAGCCGTTTGCAGAAACTGGCCGAGCGCATCCACGCCGTGGTCGGCGATTTCGGCTATCGCGCGTTTGTGGATTCGGCGCCAGTGATGGAAAAGGCGCTGGCGCGCAACGCCGGACTGGGCTGGGTCGGCAAGCACACAGTCCTAATCAACCGCGACGCCGGCTCGTACTTTTTCCTTGGCGAGCTGTACACCGACCTGCCGCTACCCGTGGACGCCCCCGAGACCGACCACTGCGGCACCTGCACACGCTGCATCACCGCCTGTCCGACTGGCGCCATCATCGGGCCCTATCAGCTCAACGCCAAGCGCTGCATTTCGTACCTCACCATTGAACTCAAGGGCAACATTCCCGAAGAACTGCGCGCGCCGATCGGCAATCGCATCTTCGGTTGCGACGACTGCCAACTGGTGTGCCCCTGGAACAAGTTCGCGCAAGTCGCCACCGAGGCGGATTTCGCCCCGCGACACAGTCTCGACGGCGCCAGGCTGGTGGAGCTGTTCGCGTGGAGCGAAGAGGAATTCCTCAAGCGCACTGAAGGCATGGCGATCCGCCGCGCCGGATACGAGGGCTGGCTGCGCAACATCGCCGTGGCATTGGGCAACGCGCCAACATCCACGGCAGTGTGTGAAGCATTGCGCACGCGTGTCGCGCACCCATCCGCGGTCGTTCGCGAGCATGTGGCGTGGGCGTTGGCGCGCCATGCCAAGGCAACAACCGCTGCGCCGTAACCACCGCAACCAGCCAGCACAGTACCCGGGAGTGCTTCAGCGCGGCGCCAACGCGACAGCCATGACTGATTTCAGACCGCGGCCATCTGCGTGGGAATGGTGTGGTTGGTGCGTTTGACGCGGTTCGCACTGTCGACGTACACGCAGGTCGGCTGGAATTTCTCCAACTCCGCCTCACTCACCTGGGCGAACGCGGCAATGATGATGATGTCGCCGGCCTGTGCGCTGCGCGCCGCGCTGCCGTTGACCGAAATGATGCCCGAGCCGTCCTGCGCCCGCAGCGCGTAGGTGACAAAGCGCTGCCCGGTATTGACGTTCCACGCGTGGATCTGCTCGTACTCGCGGATCCCGGATGCCTTGAGCAGCAATCCGTCGATCGCGATCGAGCCTTCGTAATGCAACTCGGCGTGAGTCACGGTAACGCGGTGGAGTTTGGCCTTGAGCATGTTCAGGTGCATGACGTCGTTCCGGCAGGGACAGCCTGCAAAGTCGGACATTATCGAACCGCCGGCGCTGCGCCGCAACAAGCGCGCAATCGACGCCCGGCTTCAATCCAGCAACAGATTATCGATCAAACGCGTGCTACCCAGGCGCGCAGCGATCAAGGCTACCAGACCGGCACGTTCGTGCCCGGCAGGCGCCGACAAATCGTCAACGTGACGAATTACCGCGTAATCCGGTACAAAGCCGGCGCGCGTGAGGCGCGCGTGGGCGACGCGTTCGATCGCCTCCCAGGCGTGACCGGCCGCGAGCAGCTCGCGCATGTCCAGCAAAGTGGCGTGAATCAGCGGCGCGCGCGCACGCTCGGCCGCCGACAGATACTGATTGCGCGAGCTCAGCGCCAAACCGTCGTCGGCGCGAAAGATCGGCGCTGCCAGCACCCGCACCGGCAGCGACAGATCGCGCACCAGGCGCTCGATAACCTTCAACTGCTGATAATCCTTCTGCCCGAACACGGCGACATCCGGCTGCACCAGGTTGAACAGTTTGCACACCACCGTGGCGACGCCGTCAAAATGCCCCGGCCGGTGCGCGCCTTCGAGTACCTCGGTGATCTGCGGCACGCGCAAACTCACACTGTGCTGCGCGCCGTAGGGATACATGGTGTCCACTGCGGGTGCAAACAGCAGATCGCAACTCTCATCGGTCAACGCCGCCTGATCAGCAGGCAGCGTGCGCGGATAGCGGTCAAAGTCCTCGTTCGGGCCAAACTGGGTCGGGTTCACGAACACGCTGGCGACCACCCGGTCGGTGCGCGCACGCGCAAGCTTGATCAGCGATTGATGACCCGCGTGCAGGTTGCCCATGGTTGGCACAAAACCCACGGTTTCGCCCCGGGCTCGCCAATTGCGAACGGCCGCGCGTAACGCCGGGACATCTTGAACGGTCTGCATGATCGATGCTTCGCGGTCAGTTGAAACAATGCTCCGGCGCGGGGAACGCACCACTGCGCACATCCTGGGCGTACGCGGCCAGGGCCGCCGCCACCGAATCGTGGCCAGCGAGAAAATCCTTGCTGAACTTCGGCCGCTTGCCCGGCGTGACACCGAGCATGTCATGGATCACCAGCACCTGACCATCGCAATGCGGGCCGGCGCCAATGCCGATCACGGGAATCGCCACCGATGCGGTCAGCCGTTGGCCCAGCGCGGTCGGCACGCCCTCGATCACCAGCAATGCGGCACCAGCGGCCTGCACGGCCTGCGCCTGCGCCAGGATGTGCTCGGCAGCGGCGTCCTCGCGGCCCTGAATGCGAAAGCCACCAAATTTGTGTACCGACTGCGGCGTCAAACCCAGATGTGCGCACACCGGAATGGCGCGCGCGGTAAGCGCCGCAATTGCCTCCAGGATGTGCGGCGCGGCGCCCTCGACCTTGACCATGGCCGCGCCAGCTTCGCCCACCAGGCGTGCGCCCGCTTCCAGCACGTGCGCCACATCGCGATCGGCCATGAACGGGACATCCGCCACAAGCAAGGTCGCGGTCAGGCCGCGGGCGACGGCGGTCGTGTGATAAACCATGTGCTCAAGCGTCACCGGCAAAGTGCTGCGATGGCCTTGAATGACCATGCCCAGTGAATCACCGACGAGAGCCACATCAATGCCGGCCGCTTCCAACTGCCAGGCAAAGCTGGCGTCGTAGGCGGTCAACATCACGATGCGCTGGCCTGCTGCCTTCATGGCCAGCAAACCCGGCACGGTGACCGGCTTGCGCTCGGGGACACTGGTGCTTTGCACGTACACGACATACCTCACGGGTGGAAGTGCGCCGCGGACCACGCGGTGCGGAATTACATGATGCGTTCACATCCGGCAAGATCAAGCCGCGCCAACTGCTGCGCCACCGTCAGCGTACCGGCCAACAGCAACGACGGCGCGATATCGTTGAGCGGCAACAACACAAATGCCCGCTCGCGCATGCGTGGATGCGGCAACGTCAGGCGTCCATCATGACACTGCACGCCAGCAACATGCAGCAAGTCCAGATCCAGGGTACGCGGACCGTTGACGACACCCCGTACGCGACCAGCACGCTGCTCGATGGCGAGCAACGCGTCGAGCAATGCATGCGGCGGCAACGACGTGTCCAGCTCCGCTGCGGCATTGACGAATGGCGGTTGGTCAAGCACGCCCCAGGGTGGCGTGCGATACAAAAACGAGCGTTGCAACACGTGCGTCCCCGGCAAGTGTGCCAACGCCTCCAGCGCGTCCAGCACCTGGCGCCGGGGGTCGTCCAGGTTGCTGCCCAGCGCAACGTAGGCAACAGTCACGCTGGCCCTGACTTGCCTGGTCGACGGCGCCGATGGCGCGGACGTGGCGGCTTGGCCGGCGTTGGCAGCGACGCGTTGTCGACCGCCCGGTTGCCAGTCGCCACCGGCAACGCCGCGGACAACAGCTCGGGCGGCAACTGCTGGGCGTGCGCCCACCACTGGCCCAGCTCGGCCACTGCGGGGGATTCGCAACTGCGCAGCAGCAGGAAATCGAACGCCGCGCGAAAGCGTGGATGCGCCATCAGGCGGAACACCCGCTTGCGTTGAATTTGCTCGAAGCGCGGCTGCAGGGCCCAGATTTCTTCCATGGTGAACGTGAAGCGACGCGGGATGGCCACGCGCTGGCATTGCTCGGCAATCGTCTGCGCGGCAGCGCGTGCCCACGCATCGGCAGCGGGCACCTCCTGTGCCATCAAGCGCAATGCGACATCCCGCACCTCGCCCCACAACAGCACCGCAAACAGAAACGCCGGAGTGACCGACTTGTCCGTATTGACACGCTCATCGGTATTGGCCAGACCTTGCTCAACCAGCGCGCGCAGCGCTTTGTCGCCGTGACTGAGGGCACGTGCAGTTGCCGGAAACATGAACTTCAACAGCCCGCAATACTCCAGCATGCGGAAGCTCTTGAGTCCCTGGCCACTCAGGAACATTTTCAGGGATTCGTCGAACAGGCGCGCCGGCGCGGCGTCACCCAGCAGCGGACCCAGCGTCTCGAACGGGGCCATGGCCGCGTCATCAATACGCATGTCCAGCTTCGCCGCCAGACGCGCTGCGCGCAGCATGCGCACGGGATCTTCGTGATAACGGGTCTCCGGATCGCCAATCAGGCGCAGCACACCATCTTGCAGATCCTGCATGCCGCCGACGTAATCGCGCACGGAGAAATCGCTGATGTCGTAGTACATCGCATTGACCCGAAAGTCGCGGCGCACGGCATCTTCCTCAATCGTGCCCCAGATGTTGTCGCGCACGATGAGCCCGTCCACCAGACGGCGATCACCTTCACCGCCTTCCTCACCGACACCACGGAACGTGGCGACCTCGATGATCTCCGGGCCGAACACCACATGTGCCAGGCGAAAACGGCGGCCAATCAGCCGGCAGTTGCGAAACAGGCGCTTCACCTCCTCCGGTGTTGCGCTGGTGGCGACATCAAAGTCCTTCGGCCGACGGTCCAGCAACAGATCACGCACCGCACCACCCACCAGATATGCGGTGTGACCCGCCTCATTCAGGTGATAGAGGACGCGCAGCGCACCCTTGCTGATGTTCTTGCGCGAGATGTTGTGCTGCGCGCGCGGAATGATCCGCAACGCTGGCGTGGTGACGGTCCCTGATTGGAGGTTCAAGCGTTTGAAATCCTTGCGAGCTGGGATGCCCGGGCACACCGGCGGACACTATGCCGAGATGCAGCCGCAGACGTCTGTGCGAAACGTCACCTGACGGAGATGGCGCGGTGCCGACACAGTTTCTGGCATTGCCGGGCTAGTCAATTCCGCTATACTAGCGCGCCCCGCAGGATAACGCTCCCTTCGTCTAGTGGCCCAGGACACCGCCCTCTCACGGCGGGAACACGAGTTCGAGTCTCGTAGGGAGCACCATTTGTTTGTGCGATCCTCCATGATCGCTGCGGCCCCGATGGTATCCACCCGTGCGGAGCCGGGACTTTCGGCTGAGACTAGAATGGCCATCCCCACTGCCGCACTCCTCGCCAGAGCTCTGCGCAGCGATGCCTGACGGCACTCCAGACCAAGAGAAGGGTTTCACTCCATGACCTTTGTTGTCGTCGACAACTGCATCAAGTGCAAATACACCGACTGTGTCGAGGTGTGTCCGGTGGATGCATTCCACGAAGGCCCGAACTTTCTGGCCATCGATCCTGACGAATGCATTGATTGCACTTTATGCGAGCCGGAATGCCCGGCCAATGCGATCTATCCGGAAGATGACGTACCCGCCGGGCAGGAAGGTTTCACCGCACTCAACGCGGAGCTAGCCAAGGACTGGCCGGTCATCACGGCGCGCACGGACCCACCCGCAGATGCTGCTGAATGGGACGGCAAACCGGGCAAATTGCCGCTGTTGGAGCGCTGAACGCCCCACGTGCCAAGCACATCCCGCACATGGAAACGCCGCCCGAAAGCGGCGTTTTTCGCGACTGGGTCAGTGCCCTCCCGCAACGGCATCAGCCACCCAGACGCGACTTCAAACCGTCGATGACCTTACCCACTGCCGCCGCGTTGCCCTGCGCCCGGACCTCGCTGCCGCTGGTGCCACTGCTGCCGATATCCACGCGCACCTGATGCGCCGCAGCGCCGGGTGCGTCACTCGCAGCCTGCTTGTCACGGCCAAACAAGCGCCCGAAAAAGCCCGACTTCTCCTGCGTCGCGGTAACCCCGGTGACGTTCAAGACATAGCTGTGCGCGCTGTCGTCATGACTGACCACCTGCCCGAAATTGCCGCCCTCCAATGCCTGGCCCACACGCTGGTAGGCGCTGTCCACTGATTCGCTCAGCACGAAACCATCCGTCACTTGCCCGCCCGTGGCGCTGACACCATTCGCAGTCGGTGCATTGGCACCGGGCGGCGGAATCACCAGCGCCGCTGATGTGGATGGACGGTCCAGACCTGGTGGGATCTCCAGCGGCGCTTCCTGCTGCGCGGTCTTCCACGCCTTGTGCGAACGGAACATGCCGCAGCCGGATACCAGCAACGCGCTGAGCACAACCGCCGGGGCAACCACGAGGAGCGAAGTTTTCTTCATGTAATAAGGTTCCGTGAGATAGGTCGAGCAACCATTACCTTGCCGCCACCGACGCCAAGGATGCCAGAGTGGACAGCGCCGCGTGCAACCGGTCGCGCTCCGGACCGTCGTTCAGTTCCACCAATGGCAAGCGTAGCCGCGCCAGACCCAGACCGAGCATGGACAACCCCGCCTTCACCGGAATCGGGTTGGGTGCACAAGCCAGCGCTTGCAGCAACGGCTCCAATGCCTCACGGCCAGCATTGGCCGCAGCCACATCACCGCCAGTTGCCGCATCACACCACGCCCGAAACGCCTGCGGCACCAGATTGGCCACCACCGAGATCGTACCTGCGGCGCCAGCCAGCATCGCCGTACCGGCACTGCCGTCATCGCCGGACAGATAGACGAAATCATCGCGCACAAGTTCCGTCAGCGCGTGAATTCGCTCACTGTCACCGCGTGCTTCCTTGATGCCGATGATGGCCGGGTGGTCGCGCAGCACCGCCACGATGTCTGGCTGCAGATCACAGCCGGTACGACCGGGCACGTTGTACACGATGACCGGCAGGCCTGCATGCTCGGCCACTTCGAGAAAGTGCCGGCGCAAACCTTCCGGCGTGGGCCGCACGTAATACGGCGTCACCACCAGCGCGGCATCGGCGCCCAAGGCTGCCGCGCGCCGTGTCGCGGCGACGGTCTTCGCGGTGGCGGCCTCGCCGGTACCGGCAATCACCGGCACCCGGCCGTCGACATGCTCCAGTGCAAACGCCAGCAGGCGATCAAACTCGCCCGGCTCCAGCATGTGCGCCTCACCGGTGGAGCCGGCCACGACCAGGGCTTGCGTACCTCCGGCAAGCTGATAGTCGAGCAACCGGCCGAACGCTACCAGGTCGAGCGCCCCATCGGCCATGAACGGCGTGACCAGGGCACAGATACTTCCACGAATACTCAACACGGGTTTGGCCTCGGACAAGCAGTGCATGTTACTTGCCGCGTTGCACGGCGGGCAAGTAAGCTCGATCAGAGTAATCTGCTACCTTCGCATGACGCGAAACCCTCGCCGCAGGCACAAACACTTGAAACCCACCTCCGTCCCTGTGCGCGCCGGCGCCGATACCCAACTACTGATTCACGCTCTCGCGCCGACCGCCAAGTCACCGCTGCTGGCACTGTCCAAACGCATTGCCGATGCGGGCTGCAATCTGGCCGAGTCGCGGGTATCCACCATCGGTTCGGAAATCTCGTTGATGCTGCTGGCCTGCGGCGCCTGGGACGCGCTGGCGAAGCTGGAAACCGCGCTGACCAAGCTGACGCGTGACGAAAGCCTGCGCCTGGTGCACTACCGAACCGGCCCGCGCGAAACCAGTTCGCATCAATTGCCGTACCTGGTGGAAGTGGTGGCTGCCGATCGCCCCGGCATCGTCGCGCGCATTGTGGAATTTTTCAGTCAGCACGAGATCAGCGTCGAACAACTGAATTCCACGCGCTATCAGGCAATGCAGACCGGTGCGGAAATGTTCCAGGCACAATTCACCATCGGCATCCCGACGGAGATCCATATTGCCGCCTTGCGCGACGATTTTCTGGAGCTGTGCGACGGGCTGAATCTGGACGCCATCATGGACCCGGTGAAGTTTTGAGGATGACCCGATCGCCGTGTTCCGGCAAGGGCTGTTTTCCACTGCTGCACACGCGCTAATCTGGTGCCACTCCACACGCAGGAGACACCCACCGTGCGCAGCACCCAGCAACGCGCCATCATTGAGGCCACTGCACCACAGCAGCCGGGCCACCCTGACCTACCCTTCCTCCACGGCGGAGTCGCCTGATGCCGGACCTCGGCAAGCGCGTGCCCGCGCTCACCGGCACGACCGGCGACGGCAGCACGCTCAAACTCGCCAGTTTCAAGGGCCAGTGGGTGGTGCTGTACTTCTACCCGAAAGACAGCACGCCCGGCTGCACGACCGAAGCCCAAGGGTTCCGGGATCTGCATGCGCAGTTCCTCGCGCATCACGCGCAAGTCATCGGCGTGTCGCGCGACTCGGCAACCTCGCACGCCAACTTCACCAGCAAGCAGGCGTTGCCGTTTCCGTTGATTGCCGACGTGGACGAAACCTGGTGCCGTGCATTTGACGTGATTCACGAGAAAGTGCTGTACGGCAAACACCACATGGGCGTGGTGCGCAGCACGTTCCTGATCGGTCCGGACGGCAAGCTGCGCCAGGAATGGCGCAACGTCAAAGTGGCCGGGCACGCGCAAGCGGTGCTTGATGTCCTTGCGGCCCAGTGACGGCTGCGGCAATCGCCGCACCCGCGGCCGCAGCCCGCGCCGCCGCAGGCTTCACACGATGACTTTCCAGCCGCGGTCGGCGCCACGCCGTGGCCCACTACCACCTGCCTGCGAGGATTCTTCCGCATGACCGGAAGCAAGCGCATCTACGCACTGGACACCAACGTCCTGCTACACGACCCCACCTCGCTGTTCAACTTCGAGGAACATGACGTCTTCATCCCGATGACCGTGCTGGAGGAACTCGACGAAAAGAAGAAGGGCGCGTCCGAAGTCTCGCGCAATGGCCGCCAGGTCAGTCGCTTCCTCAACGAGTTGGTCGAACTCGGCAAGCAGCACGATCTGCGCGACGGGCTGGAACTGTCCAACCCGCAAGGCATCAAGCTCAAGCGCGGGGTCGATGTCGGCCGTCTGTACTTTCAGCAACGCACCAGCAACGGTCATGGCAAGGCCGACAACCAGATCCTTGCGGCGACGATTGAATTGCGCGACCAGAATCCCGAACGCACGGTCATTCTGGTCAGCAAGGACATCAACCTGCGCATCAAGGCCAGCATCTACGGCATCGTCGCCGAGGACTACGAAAATGATCGCGCCCTGGACGATTTTTCGCTCCTGTATACCGGCGCTGCCGAGCTGACGGAAAGCTTCTGGGATCGGCATCCCGAAGTGACTTCATGGAACGACCACGGCCGCACGTTCTACCAGCTCGAACGCCACGAAGACGAGGAATGGTTTCCCAACCAGTGTCTGTACCTGCCTGGCGAGAACGCCGTCGAACTGCGCGTGCTGCGCCTGGCGGCGCAATCCGCCACGCTGGTGCTGCTGGATGACCACTCGCACGTGAACCACCACGTCTGGGGCATCGGCGCACGCAACCGCGAACAGAACTTTGCGCTCAACGCGTTGATGGATCCGGATGTCGATTTTGTCACCCTGCTCGGCAACGCCGGCACCGGCAAGACCTTGCTGGCCCTGGCCGCGGGTCTGGCGCAAGTGATGGATCAGCAACGCTACCGCGAGATCATCATGACCCGCGCCACGGTCTCGGTCGGCGAAGACATTGGCTTCCTGCCGGGTACGGAAGAAGAAAAGATGACGCCGTGGATGGGCGCGCTGACCGACAACCTCGAAGTGCTGACCAATCCCGAGGACGGCGGTAGCTGGGGGCGGCAGGCAACCAATGACTTGCTGGCGGCACGCATCAAGATCCGCTCGCTCAACTTCATGCGTGGACGCACCTTCCTCAACCGTTATCTGATCATCGACGAGGCGCAGAACCTCACGCCGAAACAGATGAAGACCCTGGTCACCCGCGCCGGTCCGGGCACCAAGATTGTCTGCCTCGGCAACGTCGAGCAGATCGACACGCCCTACCTCAGCGAGACCACATCCGGCCTTACCTACGCGGTGGATCGTTTCAAGCAATGGGAACACTCGGCGCACATCACCCTGCGTCGTGGCGAGCGTTCACGGCTGGCGGATTTCGCGGCGGAAACGCTGTAGCGACAACACTGGAATCCCCCGGGTCGAGCCGGCGCGTTGCTTGCGCGCATCGGCATCCCGGCGCACGGATTCGTCATTCCGGTCCACGGCAGACCGTTACCGTGGCTGTCACTGCGAGGTAATCACCGGCGCATGACCGCGAAGCAATTCATCTACCGCCACCGGCTGCTCGGCAAGCGGATCATCGCCATGCTGGTGCGGGTGCTGCCAACGGCAGCCTCGCGCCGGCTGCTCGCGCTGGCCGAGCGCGCCGCGTTCAGCCTCACTCCGCAATATCAAGGCGAGACCTTGCCGCCGATCTTCAGGTACTGGTCGAGCCGCTATCTGGCGCCCGACGCACAACGGCTCGGCATCGGTTCACCCGAGGCATTTTTTCTCAAACACATCCGGCAGAGTGCCGCAGCAGGATATTCGCCAGTACGCGTGTTGAGCGTCGGCACTGGCACCGGCAGCATGGAAATGGGGTTGGCCGCACAATTGCAGACCGCGGGCATCGGCGTACAGATCCGCTGCCTCGATTTCAACCCGACCCTGATGCAACGTGCCGCCGTCACGGCAAAGGAACGCCAGCTCGAAGCGCTAATGACGTTTCAAACGCTCGATTGCAACCAGCCGTTTGCCTTGCCATTGCACGACGTGATCATCGTCAACCAGTTTTTCCACCACGTCACCGAGCTGGAGACGTTGTGCCACTCGCTGCGTGAGTCGCTGGCGCCGCACGGCGTGCTGGTCAGCTCCGACATCATCGGTCGCAACGGACATCAGCTATGGCCGGATGTGGAAACGGAGGTGCAGCGGATATGGGCGACCTTGTCGTCCGCGCAGCGTCACGACCGACATTTCAATGTGAATCTGGCGCGCTACCGGCCGATCAATCACGCGGCCTATTCCAACGAAGGCGTACGCGCGCAGGACATCGTCGGCTGCCTGCTGGCGGAATTCGATTTCGAGCTGTTCTTCAGCTTCGGCGCAGCCATCGTGCCGTTCATCGAGCGGCGCATCGGTTTCAATTTCGACCCGCAACAGGCCACCGACCGCGCGTTGATCGATCGCGTCCAGGCGATGGACGCCGCCGCGCTGGCGAGCGCGCACTACCCTGCCGCGAACATGATTGC
>DATCWU010000086.1:0-32042 GCA_036566165.1 Rhodanobacter sp.
GCGGCTGGAAGTGCAAGTCGACAACGCGCGGGCGATTCGTCTGTACGAACACATCGGTTACGTGCGCATCGGCCGCTACACGCACTTTTACCAGGACGGCACCGACGCCTGGCGCTACGAGAAAGTGCTCGGCTAGCCGCCGCGGTCATCGCACACGACCGCGGCAAGCCACAACACGGGTGCGGCGCGCCCAACCCGGCGACGCGCGGGGGCGCGCAACGTCAGCCAGCACCCCGGTCGCGGCATTTCAGCCGGCTTCCCGCGCCGGCTGAAATGCCGGACTCAGCCGCCCAGCGGCTGGCCAATGCGCTGCTCGGTCGCCTCATCCGGCCGCGCGACCAGTGCCCCGGTACGCATCAGGCTGACGGTGTAGTGACCCTGATCGACCAAAGGTAAAAACGCGCCGCTGCCATACAACGTATCCACGGCCGGCACCCATTGGGGATGGCGCCGCTGCAAGTCGAGCACGTCGAAGCCGCCAGCCGCGTGAAAATCGATCATGGTGCGCGGCGCGCTCACTTCCTGTTGCGCGTCGTCATACCGACCCGACAGGCGATCCAGCCGGTACAACGGCGGCACGCCGGCGAGCAGCACCGGCAATTTCCACTTCAGCACGATGGCCTCCACGCGCCAGGCGTCGCCAGATACTATTTCGCGGCGCATGGCGCCATCGGGCCAGGTCAGGGTGAGCGCCCAGCGCTGCGGTGAGAGAATGCGCGCGTCGATATCCACGACCGGCGCTTCGTCGCTCAGCAAGCGATAACCGCGCAGCGCAAAGCCCATGCCGAGCAGCACCACGCCAAGCGCAAAACACACGATGCACACCAGTGCATGCGCACTCGCCGCCAGTGCACGCGCGTTGCGCATCCGCTGCCGCACGCGCACGAGCTGCACCAGTGCGGCCAACAGGAAAACCCCGGCCAGCACCAGCAAAATCGTGGTCGGCATGCGCAGCACAGTGCTCCAATCCATCACCAGTCCTTCAGCGCGCGACGCGCAGAGTTCACGCATGATAGCGAGCCGCTGCAGCACCGGCACCACGTGGGGCAACGCCACGCCGCTATACTCCGGCGTGTCCGCGCGCACTGGTGTGCGCGCTACCGGTTACCGTGCCTCGGAGGAATGCACCCCCATGCGTCGACCCATGTTGCTGTTGCTGGCTCTGACTACTGCCACGCTGGCCGGCTGCGGCAACAAGGGACCATTGCAGCTGCCGGCGACGCGCCCGGTATCCAGCACCCCGGCAGCAGCGCCAGCCGCGCCGGCGGCAGCCACTACTACGCCGGCACCACCCAGCGTGCAGCACTGAGCACCGCGCGACTGCTCGCCATGCCATCCCTGCACTTCTCGAAAATGCATGGCATCGGCAATGACTTTGTCTTGCTGGATTGCCGCCAGCAGCCGATGACCCTGGACACCGCACAAATCCGTGCGCTGGGCAATCGGCACACCGGCGTTGGTTTTGATCAGCTCATCAGCATCGAGCCGGCCCCCGACGCCACGTGTGCCTTCGCCTACGGCATCTGGAACACCGACGGCACGCGCGCCGGGCAGTGTGGCAACGGCGTGCGCTGCGTCGCCGCCTGGTTGCATCGCGCCGGTGCGCTGGCGCTGGGCGCCAGCGTGCACCTGGCCAGCCCGTCGGGTGCGGTGACCGTGCGCCTGCTCGGCGCGCACGAAGTCACCGCCGACATGGGCACGCCGATCTTTGCTCCCGCGCGCATCCCGTTCCTGGCTGCTGCCATGGCGCCGCACTACCCCATCGACATTGGCGGCGAAATGCTGACCATTGGCGCGGTGTCGATGGGCAATCCGCACGCCGTGCTCCGCGTCGACGATCTCGCCGACCCGCGACTGGAATCGCTGGGGCCGTTGCTGTCGGTCCACCCGCGCTTTCCGCAACACAGCAACGCCGGCTTCGTGCAAGTCGTGGATCGTGGCCATGTGCGGCTGCGCGTGCACGAGCGCGGCGCCGGCTGGACGCTGGCGTGCGGCAGTGGCGCATGCGCAGCCGTGGCGGTGTTGCAGCAACGCGACGAGGTGGACGCGAACGTACAGGTCGATTTACCCGGTGGCACGCTGCAGATCGCCCGGTCCAGTGCCGGGCGACTGTGGATGACCGGACCGGCGGCATTCGCGTTTGAGGGTGATTGGGCGGTCCCACCACCCATGCGCTGACACTGGCAGTTGCCGAGCGCGCGCGTCCATCGCACACTCGGCCCAATGACCCGACTTTTGGCGCAACCTGCATCGTTTCGAGGACCCCGGCATGACCGCAACCCTGCTTGATGACGCCACCCAGGCTCGTGTCGTTGCCGCGTACCTGAAGAACCACCCGGAGTTCCTCAGCGACTATCCGGACCTGGTCGCGCGACTGACCGTGCATCGCACCGATGGGCCGGTGGCGTCGCTGGCGGTATACCAGCTGCAAAGCCTGCGCGAGAAAAACGCCCAGCTCGAACAGCGGCTCACCGAACTGGTGGCCATCGCCGCCGAGAACGAAAAATTGATGGAGCGCGTCCACGGGCTGACGGTCGCCCTGTTGCGCGCCAACACGCTGGAGGTGACGGCGCGCAGTATCGTCGCCAAGCTCAGCGCCGACTTCCACACCGAACAAGTGCGCCTGCTGCTGTTTGGCGACGCCGCGCGCTTGCCGCCTGCCGACTGGCTGTTGCAGATTCCCGGGGGCATCGAAGCCGTGCCTGAGTTCGCTGACTTTTTCCGCGCGAACGAACCGATATCCGGGCGCTTGTCCGCGGACAAGCTGCAGCGTCTGTTTGGCGACAACGCCGAACAAACCAAATCGGCGGCGATGATGCGCCTGGGCGACTCCGGCATTCTTGCCATCGGCAGCACCGATCCCGACCGTTTTCAGCCCGGCATGGGCACGCTGTTCCTGAAAATGATCGCTGCCACGATCACCGCCGCGCTGGCCCGCTCGCGGGATATTGCCTGACGCCGTGACGCCCGCAGACCAAGTGGCAGTCTGGCTGACGCGGCTTGCCGATGAGCGTCACGCCTCGCCACACACGGTGGACGCCTACCGCCGCGACCTGACCAAACTGCAAGCCTTCATGGCCAACCAGCACCTGGCCACGTTTGCTGCGCTGGACAGCAACGCGATACGTGCGTTCATTGCCGCCGAGCATCGCGCCGGACTGGCCCCCAAAAGCCTGCAGCGCCTGCTGTCTTCGTGCCGCAGCCTGTTCCGTCAGCTCAACCACGAAGGGGTGCTTGAGCACGATCCGGCACTCGGTGTGCGCGGTCCCAAGATCCACCGCAAGCTACCCGAAGTACTGGACGTGGACGAAGCCGGCGCGCTGATGGAGGTCGACTGTGGTGGGTCACTGGCGGTGCGTGACCGCGCCATGCTTGAGCTGTTTTATTCCAGCGGCCTGCGGCTGTCCGAATTGGTTGGCGCGCGCTGGATCGACGTGGATCTGGACGGTGGCGAAATGCGCGTGCTGGGCAAGGGCAACAAGACCCGCATCGTTCCCGTGGGGCGCTTTGCGGTGACCGCGCTACGCGCACTCGGTGCAGCCGAGGGCATGCAGGCCGACAGTCCGATATTTCGTGGTCGCGGCGGCGCGCCAATCAACCCGCGCACCGTGCAGCTGCGCATGAACAAACTGGCGATGCTGCAAGGGCTGCCCAAACATATCCATCCGCATCTGCTGCGCCATACGTTTGCCAGCCACATGCTGGAATCGTCCGGCGATTTGCGCGCGGTACAGGAATTGCTCGGCCACGCCGACATCGCCACGACGCAAATCTACACGCATCTGGATTTCCAGCACCTGGCCAAGGTGTACGACGCCGCGCATCCGCGCGCCAAACGCAAACCCTGAGCACTTCAAACGTGGCGTGCGCCGCGCGTGATCAGCACGCGGCCTGACTACGCGCCACGGCTCCGCACACCAGCCCCGCTCACTCCCCACAAGCATGTTGCAACAGCGTGCTGACCCGACGACAAACTGCCAGCGCGGGTGTGACGCGCCGGGTGGAATGGCGCAGCAGACGCCCGGCGCGCAAACATTGAAGCACTGTTTGACCGACCCCACTTCTTCGACTCAAGCCCTTGTTGCGGAGTCACCATGGAATCGTTTCACGCCACCACCATCATTTCCGTGCGCCGCAACGGCAAAGTCGTGATTGGCGGCGACGGTCAGGTCACGCTCGGCAACACCGTGGTCAAGGGCAACGCGCGCAAGATCCGCCGGTTGGGCAAGGCCGCCAGTGTGCTGGCCGGGTTCGCCGGCGCCACCGCCGATGCGTTCACGCTGTTCGAGCTGTTCGAGGCAAAGCTGGACAAACACGGCGGCAACCTCACCCGCGCCGCGGTGGAGATGGCCAAGGAATGGCGCACCGACCGCCGCTACGGCAAATTGGAAGCGATGCTGGCGGTGGCCGACAAGGATGCGTCATTGCTGATCTCGGGAAACGGCGACGTGCTGGAGCCGGAACACGGCTTGATCGCGATCGGCTCCGGTGGCGGCTTCGCCCAGTCCGCCGCGCTGGCGCTGATGGAAAACACCGACATGGACGCACGCAGCATCGTCGAAAAAGCGCTGCAGATTGCCGGCGACATCTGCATCTACACCAACCACAACGTATCGATCGAAGAGCTGGAAGCAACGGATGCCGGCCAGGAAAATTAGGCGCTTGGGCGGCAGACATCTCGCGGACTGCACAAGCGGTTGCGTGGCCCACTATCCGCCGCGTGGTGACCCATGGAACGACCCTGGCCCGGCGAAACGACGCTTGCTGTCCTCGCGCAGCCACTTTTGACCAGCTTCGCTGTTGTAAAGCTTTTCGCCTTGGAAGTTTCCACCGCCCAAGCTCCTGGCGCACCACCCTGCCCGCGCGCCGCTGTTTTACCCGTCTGCTCGGCTGCAGCCGGCATTTCCCACTTTCGTCTTGCAGAGACAACCCATGTCTGAATTGACCCCACGTGAAATCGTCAACGAGCTGGACCGTTACATCATCGGTCAGCACGACGCCAAGCGGGCCGTGGCCATTGCCTTGCGCAGCCGCTGGCGGCGCATGCAACTGGAGCCGGACATGCGCAACGAAGTGACGCCGAAAAACATCCTCATGATCGGCCCCACCGGCGTGGGCAAGACCGAAATTGCGCGGCGCCTGGCGACGCTCGCCCACGCCCCGTTCGTGAAAGTGGAAGCCACCAAGTTCACCGAGGTCGGCTACGTCGGCAAGGATGTGGAGTCCATCATCCGCGATCTCGCCGACGTGGCGTACAAGCTCACCCGCGAACAGGCGATCAAGCGCGTACGCTCGTTGGCCGAGGACCACGCCGAAGATCGCATCCTCGATGCGCTGCTGCCGCGCCGCCAGACCTCAACCGATTGGAGCCATGATGCGCCGGCAACCGCCACCACTGAGCACGCCGACACGCGCCAGAAGCTGCGCAAGCAACTGCGCGAAGGCACGCTCGACGAGCGCGAGATCGAGCTGGATTTCACCATGAATGTCGGTGTGGAGATCATGTCGCCGCCGGGCATGGAGGAAATGGGCTCGCAGCTGCGCCAGATGTTCCAGCACCTCGGTGGCGGCAAGACCCAGCAGCGCAAACTGGCGATCAAGCTGGCGCGCCCCCTGCTGATTGACGAAGAGGCGGGCAAACTGCTCAACGACGAGGAAATCCGCGCCCAGTCCATGGAGGCGGCCGAGCAGAACGGCATCGTCTTCATCGACGAAATCGACAAGGTTGCCCAGCGCGGCGATCACGGCCATGCCGGCGTCAGTCGCGAGGGCGTGCAGCGCGATTTGCTGCCGCTGGTGGAAGGCTCGACGGTGTCCACCAAGTACGGTCCGATCAAGACCGACCACATGCTGTTCATCGCCTCGGGCGCGTTCTCGCTGGCCAAGCCATCGGATCTCATTCCCGAGCTGCAAGGGCGGTTGCCGATTCGCGTGGAGCTGTTCGCGCTCAGCGTCGACGACTTCAAGCGCATCCTGCGCGAGCCGCACAACGCGTTGACCAAACAATACGTGGCGCTGCTCGGCACCGAGGGCGTGGCGCTGGAGTTCACCGACTCGGGCATCGACCGCCTGGCCGAAGTGGCGTTCGAGGTCAACGAACGCACCGAGAACATTGGCGCCCGCCGCCTGCACACGGTGATGGAGCGCCTGCTGGAGAAAATCTCCTACGAGGCTGCAGACAAGTCCGGCGAAAAGTACCTCATCGACGCCAAACAAGTTGACATCAGCCTGCAAAGTCTGGTGCAAGACGAAGATCTCAGTCGCTACATCCTGTAATTCGGGCGGTGGAGCACCAATCTGCTAAAATGCGCGTCGTGAACAACGTCATCGAACTGAAAACCACTGGTCAACGCGCACAGTTACGGGAAGCCCAGAAGAACCAGACCCTGATCCGGTTGTGGCGCGAAGAGCTCGAACACGGCAGCTTTTGCGGCTATGTGGGCGCGGTCGGCCGCGAGTTTTTCCTGCTGTGGGTGGTTGGCGACGGCATTACCTATGACGGCATGTACGTCATGCGCCACCGCGATGTCACCGAGCTGGAGGCGCCCGACAAGCACCACGCGTTTTTCGCCAAGGCGCTGGCCCTCAAACACTTGCAACCACGCTCGCTGCAGGGCTTCCCGCTCGACAGCATCCGCGAGGTGATCCAGGCGGCTGGCGCGTTTGCCCCGATCATTGGCGTGCACGTGGACAGCGAGGAAGAATCCGAGGTGTGCTACATCGGCCGCCTGGTCAGCACCGAGGACGAAGGCTTCTACTTGCAGGAACTCAGTCCCGACGCCGAGTGGATGCGCGAGGTATCGTTTTTCAGCTGGGACGAGGTATCCACCGTAAGCATCGAAGACAGCTACGCGCAATCCCTGCTGGCGGTAGGCGGCCCGGCTCCCGCCCTGGCCGCAGCCGGGGATTCCGGCGAACAACGCGCGCACTGATCCACTGAGCCGACAACGCGCCGCGGGTTGACTCATGGCCAGCGCACCACCCCCGGCGAGCGGGCGCTGCAACCACTCACTTTGCGGCCTCAGTGCTGCCTGACCAGGACGCCGCGCCTCCGTATCGGTACGCCGGTCGCTCTTGCCTTCGATCGTCTCCCCCAGCGTCAGCACGCTGAATCGCCGGGTTCGCGGTGATCCCGCGAACCAACCACCTTTGAGACGGAGAGATTCCCCCAGCGGCATCCCTGCGTGGCGTACGGCGCGCGATCCACGGATACGCCGCCATGTCGGCACTGGTGGCTGCTGCCAAGTGCGGTCAGTGACGGGCCCCCCAGCCGTGCTGCCACCGGATCACACGCCGCGACCGGGCAGCATCGACACCGCAGTCGCGGCCGCCACCGGCGCGGGAGCCACAGCGGTTAAGCTTTCTCGCCTGCGCACCACGTACTTTGGCATCCGGAGCAAGGCATGACACGCATCGTTGTCGTCGGCAGCATCAACATGGACCTGGTCACGCAAGCACCGCGTTTTGTCGAGCCTGGTGAAACCATTCTGGGCAATCGCTTCCTTACCATCCCCGGCGGCAAGGGTGCCAATCAAGCCGTTGCCGCGGCCCGACTTGGCGCGGAAGTGGCCTTGGTCGGCGCGCTCGGTCACGACGCCTTTGGTGACCAGTTACACGCGGGGCTGGCCAGCGAGCACATCGATCTGCGCCATGTGGCACGCCTCGATGACAGCGCCAGCGGTACGGCATCCATCACCATCGCCGCTGGCGAAAACCAGATCATCGTGGTGCCAGCTGCGAACGCCCAGGTCAGGCCGGCACAGGTCGAAGCCGCGCACGCGCTGATCGCACGCGCCGGGGCCGTGCTGGTGCAAATGGAAATTCCGCTGGAAACCGTCGAGGCAACGCTGCGCTTGGGTCGCCGCCTTGGCGTACCGGTCATCCTCAACCCCGCCCCCGCCCAGAAGTTGCCGACCGAATGGCTGCAACTGGCCAGCTATGTCACTCCGAACCAGCACGAACTGGCCACCCTGCTCGGTGCCGATCCGGCCGAGGATTTTCGCAGCCTGATGCAACGCGCGCCGTGTCCGGTGGTACTCACGCGCGGAGACGAAGGCGCCTGGTACCGCGAGCAGGGCGCGCCGGTCCACCAACCCGGTTTCAAGGTCGATGTCGTCGACAGCACTGGCGCCGGCGACACCTTCAACGCCGCGCTCGCCGCATTTCTGCACGAAGGGTTGCCCGCGGCCGTACGCAAGGCCTGCGCCGCCGCCGCGTTGTCGGTGGGCAAACTTGGTGCGCAGGCAGGCATGCCCCGGCAACACGAGGTGATCACCTTCCTCGCCACGCACAACCACTGATTCCAGGCGAACCACGCGGTGTGTGCGTCGGCGCCACCAGCACGCTCGCCGCAGAGCTACTTGCCCACGCAGAACGAACTGAAGATGGCACCAAGCAAGTCGTCGCTGCTGTAAGCCCCGGTGATTTCGCCCAGCGCCTGCTGGGCCTGACGCAGTTCCTCCGCTGCCAGTTCACCAGCACGGGCCGTACCGAGGTGGTTGGCTGCCGCAGCGAGATGCCGGGCCACTTGTTGCAGCGCCACCACATGCCGGCGGCGCGCACTGAACGCGCCTTCACCACTGCCGGCACCCGCCATGGTCTTGAGCACCTCGCGCAATGCATCCAGGCCCGCGCCAGTCTTGACCGAGACCCATAACCAGTGCGCGTGCGCGCGCTGTGCATGGTGCGCAACCCCGCCATCGCGATCAATCTTGTTCACCAACACCACGCGTTGCACGCCTGCATCGAGCGTCGCGAACAGCTCCTGGTCCGTGCACGCGTGCTCCGTATCGGTAACCAGCAACGCGACATCCGCGCGTTGCAGTTCACCGTGCGCACGGCGCACGCCTTCGCGTTCCACCTCATCATCCGTATCGCGCAAGCCGGCGGTATCGGCCAGTTCCAGCGCCACCCCGTCCAGACTCAGACTTTCGCGCAGCACGTCGCGCGTCGTGCCCGCGGTCGCATTGACGATGGCACGATCACTGCCACTGAGGGCATTGAGCAAGCTCGACTTGCCAGCGTTTGGACGGCCAATGATCGCCACACGCAAGCCGTCGTTGAGGCGCAAGCCACGCTCGGCTGCGTGCAACAGGTCGGCCAGTGTCTTGCGGACCGCCATCAACCGCGCGGCCAGCGCCGGGTCGGCGAGAAAGTCGATTTCCTCCTCGGGGAAATCCATCGCCGCCTCGATGTGCACACGTACGGCGATCAATGCCTGCAACAGCGTGGCAACCTCGCGCGAAAACACGCCTTCCATCGACTGCAACGCGGCACGCGCACCGGCTTGCGAGCGCGCCGTAATCAGGTCGGCGACCGCCTCGGCTTGCGCCAGGTCGAGTTTGCCGTTGAGAAACGCACGCTCGGTGAACTCGCCGGGGCGCGCCAGCCGGGTGCCAAGCTCGCACACGCGGCGCAGCAGCACGTCGAGCAACACCACGCTGCCGTGGCCCTGCAGCTCCAGCACATGCTCACCGGTATACGAGGCGGGTGCCGGAAAATACAACAGCAGTCCGCGATCGATCAGCGCGCCGGCGGCATCGCGAAATGCCGTGAAGTGCGCGTAGCGCGGGCTTGGCGTCTTGCCGAGCAGGGTGCGGGCAATCGCCGGTACCTGGGGCCCGGACACACGCACGATGCCCACGCCGGCAGCGCCAGCGGCGCTGGCAATCGCGGCAATGGTGTCTTCGGCAAGCACGTTCATGGCTGGACTGTAAGCGAACACGGCCGCGCCGTCTCCGGCGGGGCGACCGCGTGCGTCAGGCGGGCTTGGCCACCACCTCTTCACGATCGATGTGATGCGTGATCCACCATTGCTGGCCGAGACCGACGATGCCATTCACGGCGTAATACAAACACAAGCCGGCCGGGAAGAACGCGAACATCACGGTGAACAGCAAAGGCATCACCTTCATCATCTTCGCTTGCGTCGGATCCATCCCCGCAGCCACCGGGTTGAGCCATTGCGTGCCCAGCATCACCACGGCGTAGATGATCGGCAGGATGTAAAGCGGATCGGGCGCGCTCAGGTCGGGAATCCACAGGAATGCGGCGTGGCGCAACTCGAGGCTGTCCATCAGCACGTAGTACAAGCCATAGAACACCGGCATGGTGATCAGCACCGGCAGGCAACCGCCCATCGGGTTGACCTTTTCCTTCTTGTACAGCTCCATGGTGGCTTGCTGCATTTTCTGCTTGTCGTCGCCGTAACGCTCTTTCAGCGCCTTGAGGCGTGGCGCCAACTTGCGCATCCTGGCGCTGGAGCGGTACTGCACTGCTGTCAACTTCCAGGTCAGCCCCTTGATCAGCAACACCAGCAGGATGATTGCCACACCCCAGTTCGGGGCGATTCCGTGCAGCAGTGACAGTACTGCGTGCATCGGCACGGCGATGATCTTGAGCATGCCGTAGTCAATGGTCAGGTCCAACCCTGGCGCGATTGCGTCCAGCTTGCCTTGCACATTCGGGCCAACGTAAAGACGCGCCTGACTATCCAGGCTTTGACCTGGTGCCACATGCAATGCCGGACCCACGGCGCGGATCAGGTAGCGTGGCTGCGCGCTGCCGGCATCGATCGTTTGCGTGACGTAGTGTGCGGTCTGGTTCGCCGGTGGTATCCATGCGGCGAAGAAGTACAGGCGCAGCATCGCTGCCCAGCCGCCCTTGAAGGAACTGTCCAGCCGATCCTTCGGCTCGCTGAACTCCTTGAACGAAAGCTTCTCGAATTTCTCGCCGGTGTACCACGCCGCGCCCTGGAAGCTGCGCGCCTCCGGATCGATGAAACTCTTCAACCAACCGGTGACCTTCGGCGGCTCCACGCGCAGCAACTGCCCATACGCGTTGCCGGCCCAGGCGGTGGTGGTGCCGTTGTCGATGTGCTGGGTAAGATCGATCTCGTAACTGCCACGTTTGAACGTATAGGTCTTGGTGACCTTGAGGCCGGCGGCATCCTGCCAGACCAGGTCAACCTTCAGGTCGTTCTGGCCTGGCGCCAGGGCATAGGCCGTGCGCTCGCTGTGGAACAACGCCTGGTGATTGGGCTGATCTTTCGGCGGCGTATCGCCGCTGCTGACCAAGCCACTCTGCGCAACGAAGTAGGTAGCGCTCGCGGTGTTCAACAGCACGGTGGACGGCGGCTGCGGCGTCTTGTGGGTTGGCGCCTTGGACGGATAAGCCAGTAGCTCGGCGCGCACCAGGCTGCCACCACGCGTGTCCAGCGTGAGATCCAGCACATCCGTGCGAACGGTGATCAACTGCGCCGCGGGAAGCGCGGGGGCGACTGGCGCGGCGACGCTCGCGACTGGGGCGCTCGCCGACGGCGGCGAATCGCCGGGAATCGCTGCCGGCACACTGTCATCGATGGCAGCAGATGCCGGGGCGCCAGCGGTTGAACCGGAAACCGCAGTGGTAACGGCCGTCTGTACGGGCGCAACGTAATCCTTCTCCCAGGCAAGAAACAGGAAGTAGGACACTGCCAGCAAGGCGAACATGAGGAACGTGCGCGTTTGATTCATCGCAAAAGCAGATCCGGTGACGCCACGACAATGGAAGCCGCGGGAGGGCGGGGGAGCAAGGTCAACGCGCGATTGTGCTGGTCACGCCGACTCGCTTCAATGGCGAACTGCCGCAGGTGCACGCCCCGCGTGCGCTGCCAGCAACTTTTTCCACAGCTCGTCCAGCTGTATCAGCAAGTGCGGACCGTCTACACCAGCGGCCTGTTCGCGTGCCATCACCATCACATCGACGGCCGGTAGCTGCAACCGGACATGGCGAAACGACTCGCGGACCAGGCGCTTGATGCGATTGCGCTCGACCGCGCGTTTGGATACCCGCTTGGATATGGCCAGTCCCAGACGCGCATGACCCAGCGCATTCGACGCATAGCGCAAATGAAAGCAGCGGCCGCCCAAGCGGCCGCTGCTGGTCCGCAAGGCGGCAAAATCAGCCGGCCGGCGCAGCCGCGCCTCGCGCGGCAGGCCGGCTGGTGGCAAGGCCATGGTCGGTCTACGGGACGAGGCGCTTGCGACCCTTGGCGCGACGCGCATTGATGATTTTGCGCCCGTCGGCGGTCGCCATGCGAGCACGAAAACCGTGCGTACGTGCGCGTTTGAGTTTGCTGGGCTGGAAGGTCCGCTTCATGGTTACTCCGAAGGGAATGGGCGTAAAAAGGCTGAGAAGTATGTTGGCTTTTTGTCGCCAATGTCAAATTTGCTGATGGTGACACCCCCGACAGCCCGCTCGACAACGCGGTCGAGACTGCGTATGGCTGCTGTTAGACTAACCCTCCTTCCCGGCGTGCAAGCGCCCAAGCCTGTGGCTGATGAATATTCATGAGTGAATTGTGGCGGCGCTGCCTTGAGCGTCTCGAGGTCGACCTGAGCGGCGAGGATGTGCACACGTGGCTGATGCCGCTGCAAGCGCGCGACGACGGCAACGATTTACAACTGTTTGCGCCTAACCCTTACACACTCGACACCGTGCGCGAGCTTTACCTGGCGCAGATTGAAACCGTACTGCAACAGCTCACCGGCCACGTATGCACGGTACATCTGGAAGTGGGTTCCAGCGCGCCGCAGCCAGCCCGAACCATACATACGACGGGAGTGGGGCGCAGCCACGCCAGTGCGTCGCCCGCGCCCGCATTCAACGCAAACCTTGATCCGCATTACACGTTCGAGACGTTTGTCGAGGGCAAATCCAACCAGTTGGGCAAGGCTGCAGCGATCCAAGTGGCAACCAACCCGGGGCGCGCATACAACCCGCTGTTGCTGTATGGCGGCACCGGTCTGGGCAAAACGCACCTCATGCACGCGGCGGGCAACCTGATGCGTGAGCACAACCCCGCTTGCAGGGTGTTGTATCTGCGTTCCGAGCAATTCGTCGGTTCCATGATCGAGGCGCTGCGCGCCAAAAGCATGGACGCCTTCAAGCGCCGGTTCCGCTCGGTCGACGCGTTGCTGATAGACGACATCCAGTTCTTTGCCGGCAAGGACACGACACAGGAGGAATTCTTCCATACCTTCAACGCATTGTTCGAGTCCAAGCAGCAAATCATTCTGACCTGCGACCGTTATCCAAAGGAAGTGGACAAGCTGGAGCCGCGGCTGAAATCGCGCCTGGGGTGGGGGCTGTCGGTAGCTATCGAGCCACCGGATTTTGAAACGCGAGCGGCTATTCTTCTGGCAAAAGCCCACGAAAAAGGCGTGAATGTCGACGAAAATGTAGCGATGCTGTTGGCAAAGCGCATTCGTTCAAACGTCCGCGACTTGGAGGGCGCACTGAACACTTTGGCCGCCCGCGCCAACTTCTATGGCAAGGCCATTACTCCGGAGTTCGCGGAAGAAACCCTGCGCGACTTGCTGGCCACCCACGCTCAGGCCGTGACCGTCAGCAACATTCAAAAGATCACCGCCGAATATTTCAACGTGCGCTTGCAGGATTTGCTGTCCAAACGCCGCGTACGCTCACTGGCGCGACCTCGACAAATGGCGATGACGCTGGCCAAAGAACTGACTGAGCACAGCCTGCCGGAAATCGGGGAAGCGTTTGGCGGGCGCGACCACACCACGGTAATGCACGCGTGCAAGACCATCCACAAACTGATTGAAACGGATCCACGCATGCGCCAGGACTTCGAGCAACTCATTCGCACGTTGTCCGGCTGACCAAGCAATAAGCAGCATGTTGACATGCAGGGCATAACAAGGCTCCACACCTGTGGAAAACAGGTGCACAACTTGGGCCGGCGACTTATCCACAAACCATGAACAGCCAAACAACCGCTTCAAGCCGCCGCAAAGTGTATTCAACGCATTGATAAGCAACAGGAATAAAAGAATCAAGCGATATCCACAGGGCCTACAACAACAGCTACACTCTTTTAAAAGACAGAACAGCAGTAGAGGGGAAGCCAAGTCATGCAGTTCAGCATCCAGCGGGAAGCACTACTCAAGCCGTTGCAGCAGGTGGTCGGTGTCGTCGAGCGGCGTCAGACGCTGCCAGTGCTGGCGAATGTTCTGGTCAAGGTTGCGGCGGCAAGACTGTCGCTGACCGCGACCGACCTTGAAGTGGAAATGGTCGCTTGCGCAGACGTGGAGAAGCCGGACGATGGCGAGATCACCATCCCCGCGCGAAAGCTGTTCGACATCGTGCGCGCATTGCCCGACGGCGCGCCCATCAGCCTGAAGCTCAACAACGACCGCGTGGCCCTCAGTGCCGGACGCAGTCGTTTCACGCTGACGACGCTGCCAGCAAGCGAGTTTCCCACGGTTGACGAGATCGAGCTGGTGGAGAAAGTCAGTTTGCCGGAGGAGGCACTGCGCGATTTGATGGAGCGTACGGCTTTTGCCATGGCCAATCAGGACGTCCGCTACTACCTCAACGGCATGCTCCTGGACTTGCAGGAACATACGCTGCGCTGCGTGGCGACCGACGGGCATCGGCTGGCGCTGAAGGAAACCCAGTTGCAGACCACCGTGACCACGCGTCGGCAGGTCATCATTCCACGCAAAGGTGTCAACGAACTGGTGGGCTTGCTGGAAACCGGTGACGGGATGGTGGAACTGGAGTTTGGGCGCAATCATTTGCGCATACACCGCGGCGATGTCACGTTTACCACCAAGTTGATCGACGGCCGATTCCCGGATTACGAAGCGGTGATACCGCTTGGCGCGGATAAAAGCGCGACCCTGGATCGTGAAGTGTTGCGCGGCGCCTTGCAGCGTGCAGCCATCCTGTCCAACGAGAAATACCGCGGCGTGCGTCTGGAACTGTCCCCGGGCAAGTTGCGCATCGTTGCGCATAATCCGGAACAGGAAGAAGCGGTAGAGGAAGTGGAAGCAGATACCCAGGTGGCCGAACTCGCAGTTGGCTTCAATGTGGGTTATCTGCTGGACGCGCTGGGCGCTCTGCGCGGTGACAAGGCGCGGTTGAGTCTGCGCGACGCCCAATCCAGCTGCCTGGTGCAGGAACAGGACAACGAACAAGCGCGCCACGTCATCATGCCATTGCGGCTCTGACATCCTGATGCAGCTGGTTGTGTGCCGGATCGATACTCGACGCCGGGACGCTCGTGGGGCGTCCCGGCGTTTTTGCGTGCGTGTGGCCCGCCCATGAGGTTGGAAACGCTGCGTATCCAGGGTTTGCGCTGCCTGTCGCAGGTCGAGTTGCAACTGGCGCCGGGAATCAATGTGTTCGTCGGTGCCAACGGTGCCGGCAAAACCAGTGTGCTGGAAGCGGCATTTTTGCTCTCGCACGTGCGCTCGTTTCGCACTGGTGCCAAGGACGCGTTGCAACAACGTGGTGCGAACGAGTTGTCGATCTTTGCACAGATGCAATACGCCGATGGGCGGACCAGTCGTTTGGGACTGGGGCGCAGTGCGGCACGCTGGGAGGCAAGGGTGGATGGCGCAACCGTGCCCGTGGGGCAGTTGGTGCGGGCGTGCGCGGTGGTGTGTTTCGACCCGGGCGCGCACGCGTTGATCGCTGGGGGAGCGGAGGAGCGTCGACGCTATCTGGATTGGGGCGTGTTCCACGTGGAACACGCTTTTCTGACGGCGTGGCGTCGTTATCAGCGAGCACTCAAGCAGCGCAACAGCCTGCTGCGCTCGGGGTCAGTGTTGGACGATGCGCTGTTTGCGCCGTGGGAAACCGAGTTGGCGCAAACAGCCACGTTGATCGACCAGCAACGACAAGACTATGTCGATCGTTTGCGGCCACAACTGCAGGCAAGCGTCGCCGGATTGCTGCCGGAACTCGGCAAGCTGGAACTACGCTACCGGCGGGGCTGGGCGGATGCGCAGAGCTTGCAGGAGTTGCTGCGTGACCAACGGTCCAGGGATCTGGCCCGTGGGCATACCACGTTGGGCGCACATCGCGCGGACTGGTCACTGGCGTTTGAACACGCCCCATGGCGGGAGCATCTCTCGCGTGGTCAGGAAAAGCTTACGGCGCTTGCTTGTGTGCTGGCCCAGGCACAGCTGTACGCGGCAGATTGCGGCGAGTGGCCCGTGGTGTGTCTGGATGACCTGGCCTCCGAGCTCGATCAGGCCCATCAAAATGCGGTCGTGGCCCAGTTGTCAGCGGCACGGGCGCAAGTACTGCTTAGTGGCACGGAACTGTCGCCGGCGTTGGCAAGCGTCTCGCCGCGGGTGTTCCACGTGGAACAGGGCGCGCTGACACGCCTGCTATAATCAGACGGTTACACTATTCGATTCGAATACCCTTTGCCCGGCTCACCTCTGCGCCGCGTCGGGCGGGTTGTCGGCGCCAGGAGTTGGTCTGCAATGAGCGAACCCACCTACGATTCAAGCAACATCAAGGTACTGCATGGCCTGGAAGCGGTGCGCAAGCGCCCCGGCATGTACATCGGCGACACCGATGATGGTACCGGGTTGCATCACATGATTTTCGAAGTGGTGGACAACTCCATTGACGAAGCGCTTGCCGGTTATTGCGACCGCGTCACCGTTGTGTTGCATGAAGACGGCTCCTGCAGCGTGGGCGACAACGGTCGCGGGATCCCCGTAGGTATCCATCCGGAGGAAGGGCGTTCCACGGCCGAGGTGGTGATGACCATCCTGCACGCTGGCGGCAAGTTTGACGCGAATTCGTACAAGGTTTCCGGTGGTCTGCACGGCGTGGGGGTGTCGGTGGTCAACGCGCTGAGCGAACACCTGTCGCTGACGATCTGGCGCAACGGCTTTGAACATTTGCAGGAATACAGTCACGGCGAACCGTTGTATCCGCTCAAGGTTATCGGGCCATCCAGCCGCCGCGGAACGTTGGTACGGTTCGTGCCCAGCACCGACACGTTTGGCAGCAACGTCGAGTTTAGGTACGAGGTGCTGGTAAAGCGTTTGCGCGAACTGGCGTTTCTCAACTCGGGTGTCACCATTGAGCTGACGGATGAGCGGGGTGAGGGCCAGCACGAGACCTTTGCCTACGAAGGCGGTATCCGTTCGTTCGTGCAGTATCTGGCGAAGTTGAAGACGCCGCTGCACCCCAACGTCATCAGTCTGACTTCGGAGCAGGACGGCATTACGGTCGAAGTTGCGATGCAATGGACTGATTCTTATCAGGAATCCATGTATTGCTTTACCAACAACATTCCGCAGCGTGATGGTGGGTCGCACCTCACGGGTTTCCGTGCGGCACTGACGCGCTCACTGCAGAACTACATCGAGAAAGAGGGTCTGGCCAGGAACGCCAAAGTCGGGCTGTCGGGCGACGACATGCGTGAAGGCATGATTGCCGTGTTGTCGGTCAAGGTGCCGGATCCCAAGTTCTCGTCGCAAACCAAGGACAAACTGGTCTCGTCCGAGGTGAAGACCGTCGTCGAACAGGTCGTCAATGAAAAGCTTGGCGAGTTCCTGTTGGAGCATCCAGCCGAAGCCAAGGCGATTGCCTCCAAGGTCGTGGATGCGGCGCGCGCGCGCGAAGCGGCGCGCAAGGCGCGGGAGATGACGCGACGTAAAGGCGCACTGGACATTGCCGGTCTGCCTGGCAAGTTGGCTGATTGCCAGGAAAAGGACCCCGCATTGTGCGAGCTGTTCCTGGTGGAGGGTGATTCGGCCGGCGGCTCCGCCAAACAAGGCCGCAATCGCAAGACCCAGGCGGTGCTGCCACTGAAGGGCAAGATTCTCAACGTCGAAAAGGCGCGTTTCGATCGCATGCTGGCGTCTGCCGAGGTAGGCAACCTGATTACCGCGCTGGGGACCGGCATTGGCAAGGACGAGTACAACCCGGACAAGTTGCGTTATCACCGCATCATCCTGATGACCGATGCCGATGTAGACGGCTCGCACATCCGTACCTTGCTGCTGACGTTTTTTTACCGGCAGATGCCCGAGTTGATCAGGCGTGGCCATGTCTACATTGGCTTGCCGCCGTTGTACAAGGTGAAGCAAGGCAAGCAAGAGCTGTACATCAAGGACGATGCCGCACTGAATGATTACCTTATTTCCAGCGCGGTCGACGGGGCAGCGCTGAATTACCAGCTGGACGCGCCGCCGATCACCGGCCAGGCGCTGGAAAAGCTGTTGCGCGATTATCAACGCGCGCTGGATCAAGTGGCCAAGCTATCACATCGGTTCGATGCGGTCATGCTGACGGCGTTGCTGGAACACGCGCCGTTGGAACCGGAGCTGTGGAGCGATCCCGCGGCCATGCAGACATGGTTGCAGGGAGCCACTGCACGCCTGGCGGCCACTGGACTGGGCAAGGCGCATTATCGGGTGGCCTTGCGCGCGGCGGTGGCCGAGCAACCAGCTGGGATCGAGGTGCTGCGCGAGCAGCATGGGCTCAGTCATGCCTGGCTGATGCCGCAGGCGTTCTTTGGCAGTGCCGACTTCCGTCCGATTCTGGCCATCAGCCGGCAACTCCACGCCATGATCCAGCCGGAAGCGGTCGTGCGGCGTGGCAACGCCTCACGTGGCATCACGGATTTCGCCGGTGCGCGTGACTGGTTGTTGGACGAAGCGAAAAAGGGCCGGAGCATCCAGCGTTTCAAGGGCCTGGGCGAAATGAACCCGGAGCAATTGTGGGAAACCACCGTCAATCCCGATACTCGCCGCATGTTGCAGGTGGGCATCGAGGATGCACAGGTAGCCGACGAGATATTCTCCATGTTGATGGGTGAGGCGGTTGAACCGCGGCGCGAGTTCATTGAAACAAACGCGTTGAAGGTGGCCAATCTGGACATCTGAAGCCGATGTGGCGCCGCAGCTTGAGCTTTGCGGCGCCCGACATCTACCCTGCGCGTCTGGTTCGCGCGGTTCGGGCCTCGACTTTCTCTTTTTGTACGGGTGATTGCATGAAAACGAAACTGTTGACTGGCGCACTTGCCACCACGCTGTGCGTGCTTTCCGGCTTGGCCATGGCTCGGCCAGCGCTGCCGGAAGCGTCCTCGGGGGCCCAACCGTCGGCCGCAGCACAGCCGGATGCTGCTGCCGAGAGTTCGGGTGCTTACGACCGCAGCGAGCGCGATGACCAGAGCAAAACCGACAAGCCTGAGGTGCAGTATCCCGACACCAAGCGTGTAGCACCCAAGCTCGATCTGACCAGCGCGAAGGATCAGAAAAATCTCAATCTTGGTCTGGACGCCGCCAATGACGGGGATCAGGCCAAGGCCGAGCAATACCTGCAGCCACTGATTGACCACAGCAAGAGCAAGTACGCGCAGGCGCTGGCGCTGCAAGCCATGGCCAACCTCAAGTTCAACGACGGTGACCACCAGGGGGCCATTGCCTTGTTGAAGCAATCGCTGGCCATTGGTGTGATGCCCAACGACACCTACTTCCAGTTGCAGTACATGCTGGCGCAGTTCCAGATGATGGATGAACAGTATCAGGCCGCATTGGATACGTTGGCCGCATGGCGCGCCGAAGGCAGAAAGGAAACGGCTGCGTCCTACGCGCTCGAGGGCAACGCTGATTACCGCTTGCAGAAGTACTCGGCCGCGATTGCAGCCATCAAGAAGGCGCAATCACTGACGGACAAGCCAGACCCGAGCTGGAATCAGATCCTGATGGCGAGCTACGCCGAGACCGGACAGAGCGAGCAGGCCGCACAGCTCGCGCAACAGCAGTTGGCCAGTGCCCCCGGTGACGCCAATGCCTTGAACAATGCTGTGGCGGTGTTGATGCAGGCGGAAAAGTACCCGGAAGCCATTGGTCTGATGGAGAAGTCGCGCGCCGCAGGCACGCTCACCACCGAATCCGGATATGTCAATCTGGCCAAGTTGTACCTGATTACCGGCCAGGCCAGCGATGATTCCAAACCGAACGCGCTCAAGGCGACGCAAGTGCTGGACGAGGGCACCACCAAGGGCATCGTTACCGCCAGCGCCGCCAACTACATATTGAAGGCCCAGGCTGACGAGTTGTCAGACAACGTTGCCGGTGCCGTCGACAACTACAACAAGGCGTTGCCGCTCGCCAAGGATGGGGAGCCGGCGATCCGTGCAGGCCAGCTCCTGTTGACCGAGAACAAGTTCAGTCAGGCAAAAGCACTGATCCAGCAAGGCATCGCCAAGGGCGTCGCCAAGAAGGGTGTGGCCTATATGTCGCTAGCGGAGGCCGAGCGTGGCCTGAAGAACAAAGCGGCGACGATTGCCGCCATGAAGCTGGCCGCACAGCAACCAGAAACGGCAGCCAAGGCCAAGGCGTGGCTGAAGCAGGCTGGTAGCGGCGAGTGAAAATTAGATTTGCGACGGCCGGATGCAGCAAATAGCCGTCCATTCATTCTGCACGAGATTTGTGCCAGTGCTATACAAATGCGAAGCGCTGTTGTAACGTTGAAAACCTTCCCGGCGTTTCCTCGGTGGCGAGTACCGTCTGCGATATCAAGACGGTTTCGCGTTACACCCTGCGGCAACGTTCTCTTCCGTATGATCAGCTTCAGACAGTGACAGATGGCCTCTAGTAACGAAGAAACCGGGCGGTTCAGTTGGAAGCGCACTTGGGCATTGGCTGTGGCCATCGGGCTGCATGCGTTTGCGTTCCTGTTGATGGTGGCGCCTGTCGCGCCGGCCCATCAGGATCAAGCGCAGAAGGAGCAGATCGTCCGCGTAACCTTCATCGAGCCGCCGCCACCACCACCACCACCACCACCGCCGCCGCCGGAGCCGCCGCAGCAGCCGCCACAGAAGATCGTGCAGCAGGTGCGGCCGGTGGCCACCCCGCCGCCGCCAGCTCCACCGCCGGCAGTCCAGGAGGTGTCGCAGAACGCGTACCAGGCGCCGCCGCCGGCTCCACCGGCTCCACCGGCACCGCCACAGGACATCAGCGCGGGTCAGGATCTAAGCTACAACAGTCGCCTCCAGCCGAAGTATCCGCCGCAGGCGCTACGGCAGCGTCACGAAGGCACCGTCACGCTGATGATTCTGGTGGGTGTGGATGGCTTGCCAAAAGACATAAAGGTCGAGAAATCCAGTAGTTACCGGGAACTTGATCGTGCAGCTGTGGATGCAGCACGGAAATGGCGCTTCAACCCGATGATCCGTAATGGAGTGAAGGTTGAGGGTTATGCCCGTGTGCCGGTGACTTTCAACCTCAGCCAGGCAGGTTTTTGAGGGCGGTGTTCGTAATATCAGTAACTTTCAATCTCAATCTGCTGCAATCAGCCTTACCGATTGCAGTTACAGTTCACGCTTGACTTCCTTAGGGTAGCGTTATGTTCCTACAGACTCCTGCAACGACCGATGCCGCACAGGCGGTGGGTGGCAATACCAACGCTGAAGCCATGAAGGCAATGGGTTTCGGCGACTTGATGCAAAACTTCGACGCGCTTGGTTGGGTTGTCTTCATTACCTTGATCGTCATGTCGTTCCTGACGTGGTACTACATTATCGCCAACACCATTCGCTCGACGGTGGTAACGCGGCGCGCCAACAAGGTCGTTGACGGTTTTTGGGGCAACGCTTCCACGCAGGACGCCATTCGCGAGCTGGAATCCCAGCCCCGGAGTGAGCCGTTCTCCAAGATTGCGCTGGAGGCTGCCGCAGCTGTTGCCCATCACCAACAGGCGGCCGCGAATGCAACCAGTCGCCTGTCGGAGGCGCTCAGCCGGTCGGAGTTCATTGACCGTGCGTTGCGTCAAGCCGTGTCACGGGAAAGTCTGCGCCTGGAAGACGGCCTGACGTTGCTCGCGACCGTTGGCTCCGCGGCACCGTTCGTCGGCCTGCTGGGTACCGTGTGGGGCATTTACCACGCCTTGATCCGTATCGCCGCGTCGGGTGACGCGTCAATGAATGCGGTCGCCGGTCCGGTGGGCGAGGCGTTGTTGATGACTGCATTTGGTCTGTTTGCCGCCATCCCGGCGACCCTCGCGTTCAATGCGTTCAATCGCGCGAACCGGCTGACGTTCGCCCGCTTTGACGAATTCGCGAATGATCTGCATGACTTCTTCGCCACCGGTTCGCGTATCGAAAGTCAGAAGTGAGGGATTGACCCATGTCCATGAGTGCCGGGGGCAATTCCGGCGGGCCGATGTCAGAAATCAATGTCACGCCGCTGGTCGACGTGATGTTGGTCCTGTTGATCATCTTCATGATCACCGCGCCGCTGATGTCCCATTCCATCACGGTCGACTTGCCCATCGCCAATCCGCATGCCAAGGAAGATGTGCTCAAGGCTCCGCCACTGGATCTGGCGGTCAAGCAAGACGGCAGCATGTATTTCAATGATCGTCCGATCACTGCTGCAGAGTTGCGTGCCCAATTCGCAGTCAATGCGCAAAAGGTACCGCAGCCCGAGTTGCAGATCCGCGCGGACAAGAACACGGAGTTCAAATTGGTGCGCGCGGTCATCGGCTCGGCCAAGGACCAGGGTATGGTCCACGTTGGCTTCATGACGACCGGGAAACCCGGTCCCGGGAATGAGTAACTGACATGGCATACACCTCCAAGTCTGCCGGCCCGATGAATGAAATCAACGTCACCCCGTTGGTTGACGTTTTGTTGGTATTGCTAATCATCTTCATGATCACGGCGCCAATCCTGTCGCACAAGATCAAGGTGGATTTACCGCAGCCGAACCCGAACCCGCCAACGAGTACTCCACTCGATCCGATCCATCTCAAGATCGACCGTGCCGGTGCGCTTTACTGGAACGACACGCCGGTGGACGAGCTTGGACTCAAGGCGCAGTTGGCGGTCATTGCCCAGCAGACCAATCAGCCCGAGATTCAGATCGCGGCCGATGACGCAGTGGCTTATCAGTTTGTGGCGCGCGTACTGGCTGATGCGAAGACCTACAATCTCACCAAGATTGGTTTCGCTGGCGGAGACTGAGCACGCTGGATGACGCGCGGTTTGCCGTGCGCAAGATGGTTAACAACAAACAGCCTGCGCATGCAGGCTGTTTTGTCTGCGGCGGTGTTCGCGATGCCCATGGATTGCATAGGGAATTGCGCTCGGGGGAATTCGCCCGCCGCCGTGCCGTGCTGCAGGGCGGTCATCCTGGCCTTGGTCGGCAGCACGAAGATCGTCAACCCGGTCGCACATGTTCGGCGGACTGCCGGACGGGACGGTTCGCGGGTGCGGCGGCCGTCGCGCTGGTCAGGCGCTACAGGATGCTGGCACCCATCCCGAACGCCGTGAGCAGGCGGGTGTAGATCAGCTTCGGCGACAGCGCCACATCGGGGAAGTCGCCCACCGGCACATAACACGTGTGGAACGCCGGATCGGTGATGCGCAAGGGTTGGCACCCGGGTTTGAGTTCGTAGCTGGTCGCGTAACGAAATGGCCAGAAGTCGAACAGTGGCAGACGCTCCGAAACATCACCAATCGTCTGGTTGACCTCGGTCAATACCGGCACCACGGCCCGACGCGGAGCGATCACCCAGGCATTCTCCGGTGCGGTGTCACGCAGGATGGATTGGCGCAACTGGTCGGCAAAGCGGCTGTCGTAGATGACGACACCTGCTTCTGTGTTGTAGTGGTCGGAGCGCGGGTCGAAGTTGTGCGAGCCGACCATGGAAAACAGGTCGTCGACGACAATCGACTTTGCATGCAGGCCGAAGCGACGGCCGGCGCTCAGCAGTGGCGCAGGCCGGTTGCGACCTCGACTGCCCAGCAGCCCGCGACCTTCGGATTCCATCCATTCCTGGCGCATGCGCTCCGGGTTCGTCGGCAGCCGTTCGCTGCTGCCACCGTCCCCGATTTCCATGCTGGCGTAGGCATTGGCCTCGGCCGGGCCCAATGCGTGCGGCTTGAGCTCGTAGATCTCGAAGCCGTAGCGCGTGAGATATCGCTTGCGATGTTTGTAGGACATGGCGTACACCGCGAACGCGTCCGTCGAGGCAAGTGAATTGGTGGATACCACAATGCGCGGTGGCGGGACCTGGCCTTGCAACCGCTCGAAGATGCGGCGCGCGCGCTTGCTCAAGACGAGGTACGGCGTTTGCAACACCACTTCGTGTCGTGCGCCGGACACCATCTGCATCAAGTGGTGGGTGAGTTCGCGGGCGCCAAGCTGATGCGGTTGGTCGGTCTTGGCCGGCAGGTCGCTGAAAAACTCGACTTGCCCGGTGCGCAAGCTGTGATCCAGCACATGCGCTGTCAACCACGTCGTGTCGGTGGCTTCCTGCTGTACCCGATACACCCGTTGCGGGTGCTCGTAGTGTGGCGCGGTCCAGCCGGTGGCGTGTGGATGAGCCACGATGTACCGATTGAGGTCGCGCAGGTGCGTCAACGCCACCGAGCGTCGGTGGTGCCAGAACAAGTCGAAGCTGTCAGCCATGGCCCGCGCAGCCGGGCCACCGACCAGTACATCGCGATCCACGTAGTCGAATGTCGGGTCCCAGTCAAAATAGCGATTCTGGTAGTTGCGGCCACCGGTGATACCGATGCTGTCGTCGATCAGCAGCAGTTTGTTGTGCATGCGCTGGTTGAACTTGAAAAAGCAGCAAGCCACGCCGGCAACCCATTGCAACGCCGAGGTGTGGGCATCGTGGAATGTGGGGTTGTACAGCCGCAGCTTGAAGTTGGGACTGGCCCGCGCGAGACGATCGAGCAACTCCAGGTCGCCAAACGAAGCCAGCTGGTCGGCGAGGACGCGTACGGTTACCCCTCTGCGCGCGGCACGGATCAACTCGTCCAGCACGAGCAAGCCCGCGTCATCGCTATCCCAGATATAGGTCTGGACATCGATCGCTTGCCGTGCCGCGCGGATCAAGTTGAGTCTGGCTACCAGCGCGGGCTCGCTCTGGTCCAGCAAGCTGACGACGTGCACGGGTTGCTCTGGCGTCGAGCGCGCGAGCGCCTCGTTGGCCGCGTCGAGCAAGGGTGAAGGCAACGCGCAGCGATCGGCTTGCGCGCAGGTGGAAGTGCGGTCGAGCGAGGCGCTGATCACCGCGTCGGCATGTCGGATCTGCGCGCGAGACAGCGTGCAGCCGGGCAGCAGCGAAACGACCAGCAGCAGCGGCAAGGCAAACCGAAAAATACTCATGCGTGAATCATCAGGTCTCCATGTGTTCCGTCCGTGATGGCCAGCGCATACGGTTTCGCGCCCCGGGCCTCATCTACGCGCAGCGCCACCGCGCCTCATGGCGACCAGAAGGCGTCCAGGCGCGCGTTGCCCGGCTCCAGCTCGCCGTCCAGATGCAGGATCGCCAGACCGCCGGGTGGCATGCCGCGGAACTGGTCCGAGCGGCCTTCCACGAGCAACGCCACCAGGCGTTCGATACCAGGGTTGTGCCCCACCAGCATGATGGTATCGGCGTCGCCATGCTGGTCGAGCACAGCCAACAGCTCGCCAGGTGACGCGTCGTAAATCTCGCTGGACATCTGCGGGATGGGCGCGCCGTCCAGGCCCGCCAACGCGAGCCGCGCGGTTTCATCGGTGCGTCTGGTGGGAGAACACAGCACGCGGTCCACCGTCACGCCGTGTGCCGCGAGCCACAATCCGGCAGCTTGTGCTTCCTGTTCGCCGCGCGCGCTCAGCGCCCGGTCTTGATCCGCACTGGATTTTTCCAGCGGCACTGCTTCGGCGTGGCGCAGCAAGATCAGTTCGTGCATGGGGGAAGCTCCGGTGGTTACCGCTGCGATAACGTGACGAGGGCGTACGCATCTATATGCGCGTCATTGTTGGCGTTTGATCCAGCGCAACAGCGGCTTCCAGTCCTGCTGGTGGTTGCGTACCTGCTCGGATTGATAGTCAAAAATGCCCTTGCCCAATGCGCTGAGCAACACGTAGGCCTGACTGTCGCGCAGTTGCGCGACCACCGGAAATGGGGCGCTTTCCGCCAGTTCGGCGATAGCGTCCTGACTGGCATGTGTCCAGGGCTTGAGCCGGTTGCCGACCAGCGCAATGGGTAGCTTGCCGCGCTTGACGCGGGGAATCGCCTGCAGTTCGCCCAGGAAGCTGAGCGTGGCGTACAGATCAAAGGAAGACGGGAGTACCGGGACCAGCACGACATCGGCCAGGTCCAGATAGGGCTCCAACTCACGTTCGCCAGCGCCGGCCGGTGTGTCGACCAGCAGTTGCTGTGTGTCCGCCGGGAGCTTGTTCAGCGCTCTGCGCCCACCTTCCAGGGCAAGGACGCCCGGCACCGTGTCGGGCCGCAGCGCAGCCCAGCGAAAGCTGGAGCCTTGGCGGTCCGCGTCGACGATGGCCGTGCGCTGGCCGGCCTGTGCCCAATGGGCTGCCAGCTGGGTCACTACCGTGCTTTTGCCACAGCCACCCTTGCTGCTTGCCACCAGCGTCGTAAGCATCGATCGATCCCTGTCGCGGAAGGTGGTTCAAGCCTAACCGGGAAAGGCAGCGTGGGGAACAGGCACCGTGGCGCCGCTGCGCGCGCTACGCTGGCGGCGCATGACGCATCATTCGTGCGCCGTGGGTGACCAGTCCGCAGGTGCCTCGGTACGGAGGTTGTTGTCGCGCAGTGCCGCCAGCAGCAGGCTCATTTCACTGCCACCATTGCGCGCCAGCGCCAGCAGATGTTGCGCCAGCGCCTTATCGTCTGGCACGCGCGCGGAGAGCTGCGCGAAGCTCTGCACCTGCCAGGTCAGATCGATCCGGGTGTGTTTGGCGTCCGCCTGCTGCGCCGGGTCGTCCGCGAGTACCTCGCGCAGGTGTAGACCCAAAGAGCGCGCCAATGGACTTGAACCCCACTCCAGGACTTTGCCCAGCTTCAGGCAGTCGGCCTTGATCGCGGCGTCGTCGTTGGCGTTCTCGCACAATTTGGCGGTGATTTGCAACGCTGGCTGGGGCTGGGTAGCGGCCAGTCCAAATGCCATGACCGCCTGCACGCCCGAGCGGTCGGCGGCACGCGCCGCATCCATGGTGGACGCCGGTGGTGGCAGGATGCCGATCGAACTGGCCAGTGCCTGCAAACTCGCGCCCGTATAGTCGTCGTATACCTTCGCCGCAGCGGCTTTGGCCAAGTCCTGGCGCGCAGCGTCCGCGTCGAGCGCGTGGGTATCGACCCCCAGTTTCAGCAGCCAGACCGCGGCGTTGTCGGGAGCCTGCTGTTGAAGGCGGTCGAGCGCGGCGGGGTTCGGGCAATTGCCTGCCGCCGCGTGGCAATCGGCCAGACGCACCCAGGTGACGGCCGGGCCGGCGTCAGCGGCCTTGGCGGCGCGCCCGATCAAGGTATGAAAGGACAGCGCTTCCGGTGGATTCAGCAACGGTCGGGCCAGCAAGGCCGCAGCCAGCAACGGTTGCGCATCCGCACGCGGCGCCAGCACGCTGACGAGGTCGCGCTGGAAGGCGAGCAGGGCCTTGTCGCGTGCCTTGTCGGCCGCCGTGGGCACGGGGTGCTGCGTTTCGGCGCGCGCCTTTGCAGCGCTCGTGCCAGCGCCAGGTGCGGAGGGCGCCACGCAGGCCAAACCACAAAGCAACACGAGCGAACGCAGACCGTGCATCAGCGCATTCCGGCGATGGTTGAAGCCGCCAAGCATACCGGCAGAAGTTTGAACCGGGCCACTGCCGCCACCCGCAGGCCTGCGCACGCGTTGCCGCGCCTTGCTACGATGGTTGCTTGTGGCGTGCACCACTACATGGGCTGACACGGGAGGAATCTGGTGGCTTACTTTTCGACATTTGCCAATGGCGCGCCGTGGCTTGTCGTCTGGGGCACGCTCGCCTTGATCAACGCGGCCTTGGCGCAGGGGAGAAACCGCAGTGGCTTGTTGTGGTTTGCCTTGTCCATCCCGTTCGGGCCCCTGGCGACATTGCTGCTCGTGTTGCTGCCGAAAGTCCGCAGCCGCCTGTTTTGAGCGCGCTGTCTTTCCCGGTCAGGGCGGACGACAGGGTTACTCGCCCAGCGCTTCGCGCATGAACTCCGGTTGGGCCAGCGCCGCCTTGTGGATTTCCGCGTTGTAATAATGCGTGGGGAAATTCTTGCTGAGCGCACCGCGTTCGCGAAAGCCGGACAGGTCGCCACCCTTGCGCGCCATCGTGCAACTCCACCAACCCGTGGGATAGCACGGTTGCGGGAATGGCAGCGTACGCACCGCGGCAAAGCCCGTGGTGCGCATCGCCGAACGCATCGACTTGATCAAATCCAGATGCGCGAGCGGTGACTCGCTTTGCTGCACCAGCAACCCACCATGGCGCAGCGCCTTGAAACATGAGGCGTAGAACGTTGCGTTGAACAGGCCCTCGGCCGGGCCGACGGGATCGGTGGAATCGACAATGATCAAGTCGACCGACTCGGCCTCGGTCGCGGCCATGTACTTGATGCCATCGATGAACAGCAGCTCGGCGCGTGGGTCGGCATTGTGTTCGCACAGCTCGGGAAAATATTGCTCGGCCAGCCGCGTCACGCGCTCGTCGATTTCCACCTGCACGGCGTGTTCCACTTCCTCGTGGCGCAGCACCTCACGCAGCGTGCCGCAGTCGCCGCCACCGATGATCACCACGCGCTTGGCCCGCGCATGGGTGAACAGCGCCGGGTGGGTCATCATCTCGTGATAGAAGAAATTGTCGCGCGTGGTGAGCATCACGCAACCGTCGATCACCATCAGGTTCCCCCAGTCGGTGGTCTGGTAGATATCGATGGTCTGGAACGCCGACTTCTCGCTGTGCAGCAGTTGCTCGGTGCGAAAACCGATGGATGAACCGGAAGCCTGATGCGCTTCGGTGAACCAGCCTGGCTGCTGCGACATGGTGGAGTTCCTGACCTATCGGAATGAGTCTGCAAAGGTGCCCAGTGTACCGGCAACCGGGTGCGCGAGCTTGCCGTTCCCCATTGCGGCGGGCGCTCATTACAATGCGCGGGTGGCACGGCCAGCGGTGCACCAAGTGCATCGCTGCGGTTTACAGGTCCAGTCGATCCCGCGGCGTGCGAGACTTCCGGTTGCTTGGTCCTGGGCTTGTCGTCGCGCAATCCGTCAAGGCTCGCCGCTGCGACGCTCACCGCCACGCACGCGCTCCGGTGGCTGCCGTCGCCGATTGCCGTGCCGCATCAGGAGAACTTCGATGAGTACCGCATGGACCATCGACGACGCGCGTCGCACCTACGCGGTGCCGCATTGGGGCGCCGGGTATGTCGATGTCGACGCCGGGGGACATATTGTGATACGCCCACGCGGCGCGGCCGGCCCGGCCTTGTCGCTGCCTGCCATCGTTGATCGGGCCTGCGCACAAGGGCTGCGCTTGCCATTGCTGGTGCGCTTTCCCGACATCCTGGCAGATCGCCTGACGCACTTGCAGCAGGCGTTTGCACAGGCGATTGCGGCTACGGGCTATACGGCCGACTACACCGCCATTTACCCGATCAAGGTCAACCAGCAGCGGAGTGTGGCGGGTGAACTGGTGGCCGCGGGCAAGCATGGCTTCGGGCTGGAGGCTGGCTCCAAGCCCGAACTGATGGCCGTGTTGGGCATGGCCCGGGCGGGCTCCATCGTCATCTGCAATGGCTACAAGGATCGTCAGTACATTCGCCTGGCTTTGATCGGGCGCAAACTCGGGCTGCGCGTGTTCATCGTGATCGAGAAGTTGTCCGAACTGGAATATGTGCTCGACGAAGCCAGGCAACTCGGGGTCGAGCCGCTGCTTGGCGTGCGTGTGCGCCTGGCGTCCATCGGCGCCGGCAAATGGCAGAACACTGGTGGCGACAAGGGCAAGTTCGGCCTGTCGCCGTCGCAGGTGCTGACATTGATCGCACGGCTGGACGCGGCCGGCTTGAAACACACGCTGAAATTGCAGCACTTCCACATGGGCTCGCAAATCTCCAACGTGCGCGACATTGCCAACGGCATGCGCGAGGCGAGCCGCTATTTTGTCGAGCTGACGCGTCTGGGCGTGCCGCTGGAAGTCGTCGATGTGGGCGGCGGCCTGGGCGTCGATTACGACGGCTCGCGGTCGCGCAGCTATAACTCCATCAATTATTCCATGGAGCAGTACGCGTCCACGATCGTGCAGTCGCTGGCCGAGGCCGTGCGCGCGGAAGGCCTGCCGGCGCCACATATCCTGACCGAGGCCGGGCGGGCGATGACGGCCCATCATGCCGTGATGGTGGTCAACGTGTCCGAGGTCGAGATCGTGCCGGAAGGCAATATTCCGCCGCCATGCGCCGACGAGCCGGCGGTGTTGCGGCGTTTGCGCGAGACTTGGGACGAACTGGATCGGCGTCCTGCGCTGGAGTTGTTCCACGAAGCGCACCATCACCTGGTCGAAGGCCAGACGTTGTACGCGCTGGGCCAGCTGGCGCTGGCCGATCGCGCGCGGCTGGACGACATGTATTACGCCATCGCCAACGCGGTGCGCGGTCGATTGCTGCCGGCGGAGCGCGCGCATCGGCAGGCCCGCGACGAACTGGACGAAAAGCTGGTGGACAAGTACTTCGCGAATTTCTCCGTGTTCGAGTCGATTCCGGACGTGTGGGCGATTGGGCAGATCTTTCCGATTGCGCCCATTGCGCGGCTGGACGAGGAGCCGACCCGGCGCGGGGTCATCGTCGACCTTACCTGTGATTCGGATGGCCGCATCGATCATTACGTCGACGCCGAAGGGGTGGATGTCAGTCTGGCCCTGCATGCGCTGAAGGGTGACGAGAGTTATCGCCTCGGTATCTTCATGGTCGGCGCATATCAGGAAACCCTGGGCGACATCCACAATTTGTTTGGTGACACGGACGCGGTCAATGTGCGCGTGGTGGGTGACAGCTACGAGTTTGCCCACGTACGTCGCGGCGACACGACGGATTTGATGCTCGATTACGTTGGCTATGATCTGCAGGCCTTGCGCGCGAGCTATCGCGAGCGCATTGCGGCTGCCGGCGTCAATGGTGCGGCGGCCGAGCAGTTGTACGACGCGTTGAATGCCGGGCTGACCGCGTATACCTATCTGGCCGAAGACGCCCACGCGAACACCATGCAAACAGGAGCCAAAGCATGAACAGTCTCAGCGGAAAAGTGGCCTTGATCACCGGCGCGGCCAGCGGTCTGGGCAAGGCCATTGCCGAGCTGTACGCCAGCAACGGCGCCAGTGTGGCGATTGCCGATATCAACCAGGCAGCTGCCGATCAGGTCGCTGCGGCGATCAATGCAACCGGTGGCAAGGCGCTCGGCGTGGCCATGGATGTCACCAACGAGGACGCCGTCAACGCCGGCACCAACAAGGTGGTGGCCACGTTTGGCCGGCTGGACATCCTGATCTCCAACGCCGGCGTGCAGATCATCAACCCGATCGACAAGTTTGCCTTCGCCGACTGGAAGAAGATGCTGGCGATCCATCTGGACGGCGGCTTCCTCACCACCAAGGCCGCGCTGCAACACATGTACCAGGATGACGGCACCGGTCAGAGTCGCGGCGGCGTCGTGATCTACATGGGCTCGGTGCATTCCCACGAAGCGTCGAAGCTGAAGTCGGCCTACGTCACCGCCAAGCATGGTCTGCTCGGCCTGGCGCGGACGCTGGCCAAGGAAGGCGCGCCGCACCACGTGCGTGCACATGTGATCTGCCCCGGCTTCGTGCGTACGCCGCTGGTTGAGCGGCAGATTCCCGAGCAGGCGAAGGAGCTGGGCATCAGTGAAGACGAGGTGATCCGCAATGTGATGCTGAAAGACACCGTCGATGCCACCTTCACCACGGTCGAGGACATCGCGCAAACCGCGCTGTACCTGGCCACTTTCCCGTCTGCCGCGCTGACCGGGCAATCGATCGTGGTCAGCCACGGCTGGTTCATGCAATAGCTGCGGCAAGAACGGACCGGACACCCGCCGGGCACCGCGGTGCGCGCGATTGCCGCATTCCGGTCTGGCGCTGCAAGATGGGGACGTCACGCACCACGTGCATCGCGCCCGTGTCGACTGAACGTTGGTGTCTGCCCGGTGAGGGCGGCAATGGGCACCGCTGCCGATTCAGCTGTCGCGCGCGACTTGCATTCCAGCCGCCGACTGACTGACCGGCATCACCTCGACGCGGTTGATGTTCAAATGCGGTGGCAGGTTGGCGATCCACCAGATCGTCTCGGCGATATCGCCGGCGGTGATCGGATGGGCACCGGCATAGAGTTGGTCCGAGGCGGCCTGGTCGCCGCCGTTGCGCACCATGGTGAACTCGGTCTCGGCCATGCCGGGTTCGATCGAAGTCACG
>DATCWU010000090.1:0-7038 GCA_036566165.1 Rhodanobacter sp.
GTGCCCGGGCGCAGCGCATACGACAAGGCGCTGGGCATGCTGGCGCGCCGCGAACATTCACGCCGCGAGTTGAAAACCAAGCTGGGCCAGAGCGGCTATGCCGGCGCCGAGGCGGATGCCGCCATCGCCCGCCTGGGCGAACAGCACTATCAGGATGACGACCGTTTTGCCGAAGTGTTGCTGCGCAGTCGCGTCGCCCGTGGTTACGGTCCGTTGCGCTTGCGCGTCGAGCTGAAAACTCACGGCTTTGGCGACGCGCGCATCCGCGAATTGCTGGCTGCGGCCGATGTCGATTGGACTGTCTGCGCTGCGGACCAGCTGCGTCGACACTATGGCAGCGTCGGCAGCGCTGACCGGGCCGAACGCATGCGTCGCGCGCAATTCCTCTTGCGCCGCGGCTTTGCGGCCGCCACAGTACGCAGTGTCACCCAAGCCGATGTGGACGAAACTGCCGATCCGGACAACTGATCGCGCGGCCTGCCTGCGGCGTTGGCGTTTATCACGAGCCATCCTGATCCGCATGAAAACTTCAGAAATTCGCAGCACTTTCCTCGATTTCTTTCGCGCCAAGGGCCACACCATTGTGCCCTCCAGTTCGCTGGTGCCGGCGAGCGACCCGACGTTGTTGTTCACCAATTCCGGCATGGTGCAGTTCAAGAACGTCTTCCTCGGTAGCGAAAAACCCGGCTACGCGCGCGCCGCCGATGTGCAGCGCTGCCTGCGTGCCGGTGGCAAACACAACGATCTGGATGTGGTGGGTTACACCGCCCGGCATCACACGTTTTTCGAGATGCTCGGCAACTGGTCGTTTGGCGACTACTTCAAGCACGACGCGATCGCCTACGCGTGGGAGCTGCTGACCGGCGTGTTCAAGTTGCCGGCGGACCGGCTGTGGGTCACCGTCTATGCAGATGATGACGAGGCCTACGGCATCTGGCACGACGAGATCGGCATCCCTGCCGAGCGCATCGTGCGCATCGGTGACAACAAGGGTGCGCCGTATGCGTCGGACAATTTCTGGCAGATGGCCGATACCGGCCCGTGTGGTCCGTGCACTGAAATCTTCTACGACCACGGCGCGGATATTGCCGGTGGCCCGCCCGGTTCAGCCGATGAGGATGGCGACCGCTACGTCGAGATCTGGAACCTGGTGTTCATGCAGTTTGACCGCGCGCCGGATGGCACACTGAGCCCGCTGCCGGCGCCGTGCGTGGATACCGGCATGGGGCTGGAGCGGCTGGCCGCCGTGTTGCAACATGTGCATTCCAATTACGAGATCGACCTGTTTGCACATCTGATTCGTGCCGCTGGCGAGTTCACCGCCACTGCCGACCTGGGCAACAAGTCGCTGCGGGTCATTGCCGATCACATCCGGGCGTGTGCGTTCCTGATTGTCGATGGCGTGTTGCCGTCCAACGAAGGGCGCGGCTATGTGCTGCGGCGGATCATCCGGCGCGCGCTGCGGCACGGCTGGATGCTCGGTGTGCGCGGCGATTTCTTCTGGAAGATGGTGCAGCCGCTGGTGGCGGAAATGGGCGTGGCCTATCCGGAGCTGGCGGCCAAACAGACCTTTGTCGAAGAAGCCTTGCGTGCCGAGGAGCGTCGCTTCGGCGAGACGCTGGAACACGGCATGCGCGTGTTTGACGAGGTCACGCAGAAATCCGGCAAGACGATTGCCGGCGCCGATGCGTTCCGGCTGTACGACACTTATGGGTTTCCCGTTGATCTCACTGCCGATATTGCGCGTGAACGCGGGCTGGCGGTGGACATGGCTGGCTTCGAGCGTGCGATGGGTGAGCAGCGCGCGCGCGCGCGGGCCGCGGGCCGCTTTACCGCCAAGGGCTTGATGCCTGCCGACTTGGCCAGCCAGTTGCAGCCTACCGTGTTTCTTGGTTATGAAACCTTGCGCAGTTCGTCGAGCAAGGTGCTTGGCCTCGTGCGCGACGGGCGTCAGGTGGACCAGCTGGCGGACGGTGAACAAGGCTTGTTGATCCTCGATCGCACGCCGTTCTACGCCGAGTCCGGCGGTCAGGTTGGCGATACCGGCGAGTTGCTCAATCCCGCCGGCCGCTTCGAGGTCGGCGATACGCTGAAGATGGGTGGCGTGTTCTTCGGCCACGCCGGGGTGTGGCACGGCGATCAGCCGTTGCGCACCGGCGATCTGCTGGATGCGCAGGTGGACGCGCAGCGCCGGCAGTCGATTGTGCTCAATCACTCGGCGACGCACTTGCTGCATGCAGCGCTGCGCAAGGTGCTGGGCACGCATGTCACGCAGAAGGGCTCGCTGGTTGCGCCGGAACGCCTGCGTTTCGACTTTTCGCATTTCCAGCCGATGAGCCGTGACGAGCTGGCGGAAGTCGAGGCCATGGTCAATGTCCAGGTACGCCGCAATGCGCGTGCGCAGATAGACCAGATGGGTTACGACGACGCCATTGGCACCGGGGCCATGGCCTTGTTTGGCGAAAAGTACGGCGATGTGGTGCGCGTATTGCGGATGGGCGATTTTTCCACCGAGTTGTGCGGGGGCACGCATGTGCAGCACACCGGTGACATCGGCTTGTTCAAGATCGTCAGCGAAGCGGGCGTGGCATCCGGCGTGCGGCGCATCGAGGCGGTTACCGGTGACGGCGCGCTGGCTTATGTCGATGCGGAAGAACGCCGTCTCGGCGAACTGTCGCACCTGCTGTCCAGCAGTGGCGACGAGGCCGTGGAAAAATTGCATCAGCTGTTGGAACGACAGAAAAAACTTGAGCGCGAATTGGATTCCCTGCGCAGCAAGGCAGCCGGATCGGCCACTGCCGAGCTTGCTGCCCAAGCCACCGATGTGGCTGGCATCAAGGTTGTGGCAGCGCGCCTGGAAGGGCTGGATGCGAAGTCGCTGCGCGACAGCGTCGATCAACTGAAACAACAGCTTGGGGATTGCGTGATCCTGCTTGCAGGCGCCACCGACGGACGCGTGGCTCTGGTCGCTGGGGTGCATGGCAGTGCGCTGGGGCAGGTCAAGGCGGGCGATGTCGTGGCGCATATCGCCGGGCAGATTGATGGCAAAGGCGGTGGTCGCGCGGACATGGCCCAGGGCGGCGGCGTGGATGCACCGCAACTGCCTGCATTGCTGGCTGGATTACCGACGTGGATTGCCCTTCGGCGTGACTGATTTTTTCGTGTACGGACGTGTAATGACGGAAGTCAATTGCGTGCAGCAATCACGCTCGGTTAGTATCATGCCGGCGTCGGTGTGGTTAGAGCGTCGCATCGTCAGTCAGGACGCTGGTGGAGTGTTTTGGCTGTGAGCCGACTAGGTCGTGAGGCTTTTGTCGGATCGTTACAAACTTGTAATGAATGAGGCTCAGGGGTGATGTCTCATTCAATGACAGGTCTGCGACCAACAGCATTATGGAGTAACAATCATGTTGATTCTGACGCGCAGGGTCGGTGAAACCCTGATGATCGGCGACGAGGTGACCGTCACCGTTCTGGGCGTGAAAGGCAACCAGGTGCGCATCGGCATCAATGCACCGAAGACTGTCGCGGTACACCGCGAGGAAATTTACTTGCGGATCAAGGCCGAGCAGGAAGGGGGAGCATCGCCTGACCAGCCAACTCCACCTGCTACCGTCGGCGAGTCCACCGACGATTGATCGTGCACGGGAGCTTTACCTCGACCACGCCGGCCGGTATCCTTGGCGGCTCCGCTGCAATGCGGGGACAACAACCCGGAGAGATGCCCGAGTGGCTGAAGGGGCTCCCCTGCTAAGGGAGTATAGGGTTTAAAGCCTTATCGAGGGTTCGAATCCCTCTCTCTCCGCCACATACGCGGACGAGTTCGTTATTTTTCGGTTGTTCGTTTGCTCGCCGTCCCCTTCCGTACTTTGATACCGCCATGCGCGGCATCCTGCTCGGCAGAAGTGAAAAACGCCGTCGCTTGGCGGGCGGCGTGGTGGCCGATTGAGTCTTCCCTGGATAGATCGCGCGCCAGCTCGCTTGGCCAGCGCGACCAGGCGGTGTTGTCGCCGTGTCGGCCCATACTTCAACCCAGCGGCTGATTCGGTCATCGCCAACAGCAGAACCGGCCATCCTGTGCCGGTGGCAGGACAGGCGCCATGGCCAATCCGGGTGGCATTCGCTGCCGGTACCGTGATGACGGTCGAGCGCTTGCATTTTGGTCCGTAGTGCGTTCGCGTGTCTGCGTCGGCGCTGGGAACGCATCAAGGCCTGCGCGCCAGGGCTTGCTTGCGATGGGTTTGCCGCTAACCTTCGACTACTGATCATGGTGAAGGAAACACGCGATGAAACCTTTGATTGCCGCGCTGCTGCTGGCCTTGGTGACGGTGCCGGTGCTGGCGGCGGACGGTGTGGATACCACGTTTGCGCGGGCTCAGGGCGCGCATGCGTTCAATGTGCGCGATCTGGTGATGATGGATCGGGTCAGTGACCCGCAGTTGTCGCCGGATGGACGCCATGTCGCGTTTGGCGTGCGCAGTACCGATTACGCGGCGAACAAGGGCATCAACGCCGTCTATGTGCTGGACTTGTCGGCCAGCGGTGGCACGCCGGTGAAGGTGGTGGATCGCGGCTCGTCCGCGCGCTGGTCGGCCAATGGCCACAGTCTGTATTTCGTGGCGCCGGCCAAGGGCGTGGCGCAGTTGTGGCGGGTGGATCTGGGCGACAAGGCTGGGTTGAAACTGGCCAAGCCTGCGGTGGCGGTGCAGGTGAGTCACGCGGTGCTCGACCTGGGCAGCTATAAATTGTCGCCCGATGGCAAGCGCGTGTTGCTGGCGTATGAGGTATTCACCGATTGCGCCACGCTGGCCTGCACCCGCCAACGCGTGGATGCGCGCGCCAAAGACAAGGCCAGCGGCACGCTGTACAACAAATTGTTTGTGCGGCACTGGGATACGTGGGCGAACGGGCGCCGCAACCAACTGTTTGTGGCCAGCTTCGATGCGCAGGGGCAGTTGCCGGCAGAGCCGAAGCTGTTGACGCGTGGCATCGATGGCGACGTGCCGAGCAAGCCGTTTGGTGACGAGAGCGAATTTGCGTTTGCGCCGAATAGCGCCAGCGTGTACTTCGACGTGCGCATTGCCGGCACTACCGAGCCGTGGTCGACCAATTTCGACGTGTATCACGTGGGCGTTGATGGTACGGCGGCGCCGAAGAACCTCACCGCCGAAAACCAGGCGTGGGATGCGTATCCGGTGCCGTCACCCGATGGCAAGACGTTGTATTACCTGGCGATGAAAACGCCGGGGTTTGAAGCCGACCGCTTTGCGATCATGGCACTGGATACCGCTACCGGCACGCGGCGTGAAGTGGCTCCCGCGTGGGATCGTTCGCCCGGCAGCTTGTCCATCTCCGCCGACGGCAGGACGCTGTACGCCACCGCCGATGACAACGGCCAGCATCCGTTGTTTGCCATTGACGCGGCCAGTGGCAAGGTCACGCCATTGGTGGGTGAGGGCACGATAGGCGGCTACACGCTGGGCACTGACAAGCTGGTGCTCACGCGTGATGATTTGCGACGCCCCGCCGATGTGTACGTTGCGCACACGGACGGCAGCGACCTGCGGCAAGTGACGCACTTCAATGCCGCGGATTTGAAAAACGCGAAGGTGGGCGACTTCGAGTTCTTCAACTTCAAGGGCTGGAACAACGAAACCGTGCAGGGTTATGTGGTCAAGCCGGTGGACTATCAGCCGGGCCAGACTTATCCGGTTGCCTTCATCATCCACGGCGGCCCGCAAGGGGCCATGAGCAACAGCTGGAGTTATCGCTGGAATCCGCAGACCTATGCCGGTCAGGGCTTTGCCGTGGTGACGGTGAACTTCCATGGTTCCACCGGCTATGGCCAGGCGTTCACCGATTCCATCTCCGGCGACTGGGGTGGCAAGCCGCTGAAGGATCTGCAGCTTGGCTGGAAGGCCGCGCTGAACAAATACAGTTTTCTCGACGGTGAGCGTGCCTGCGCGACCGGCGCCAGCTACGGCGGCTACATGGTGTACTGGATTGCCGGCGTGTGGAACCAGCCGTGGAAGTGCCTGATCGATCACGACGGCGTGTTCGACACGCGCGCGATGTACTACGACACCGAAGAGCTGTGGTTCGAGGAACGCGAGAACGGCGGCACGCAGTACGAGCACCCGGAAAACTACGAGAAGTTCAACCCGCTCAACCACGTCAAGGACTGGCGCGTGCCGATGCTGGTGATACACAGCGGCGATGATTTCCGCATTCCCATCACCCAGGGCCTGGGCGCATTCACCGCACTGCAGCGGCGTGGCATTCCCAGCGAGTTCCTGACCTTCCCCGATGAAAACCACTGGGTGCTGAAGCCGCACAACAGTGTGCAGTGGCATGACACGGTCAACGCGTGGCTACAGCGGTGGACCGCAAAGGATGCCGCCAAGCCGGCGTCCGATTGACGGGGCATGGGCTCGGGTTGCGGGATCGCGCCCCTATGCGCGAGCTCTTGCGCCGCTGCAGGAGCGACTTCAATCGTGATGCTCTGGTGGACGCTCGGGCCCGTTCGGCCGTACGTTGGGAAGCAAGAGCTTTCGTGCGCCTTTGGCGCGCGAGTTACTTTTCTCTGCTTGGCCAGAGAAAAGTAACCCAAAGAGAGGCCACCCCGCTTGGCGCTTTCCGGGCATCCTGCCCGGAAAGTGCGTGTGGCATGGCCTGGCTTTTCGACGGCACCTCCGTGTGCCGGCGAAAAGGAATCGGCATCGTGCCGATTCCCCTGCGGGCCGGACGGCCACGCCTCACCGCCGCACAGGGGCCCCTGGTAGAGCAGCGCGCATCCTGCGCGCACTCCTCGAAAAGCCGTATCAAACGCACGCTGTTGTCTTTCGCTTTGCTCTTGCAGCCGCCGGGCGGCTGCGCACCGAGTGCGAGCCGGGACGGCTCGCCGGTCTGCCGGGCCCCCTGTGCGGCGGTGAGACGGGGGCGACAGGCCGCGCAGCGGGCATCGACAGGAAGTCGATGCCTTTTCGCCGGTACATGGAGGTACCGTCGAAAAGCCCGCCGCCGGCTCACGGACTTTTC
>DATCWU010000103.1:0-3172 GCA_036566165.1 Rhodanobacter sp.
TGCCACGCAAGTGTGGAACTCGGCCATCAGCGTCGGCGCAGTCACCCCGTTCACGCTGCCGACGACGCAGACCACGGCAACATTGTCATGTTGGTGGATCTCGATGTTCATTGACACTTGCTCCTTTATGCGAGGAACCCAAAGGTAACGGTTGACCAAGGTGAAAGGTTTCGCGTTCCGCGCGCGACTCCCATCCAGCCAGGTCCACGACCTGCCGCACGGTGCCAGCCTCACCCGCGCTCCTTCAGTGGAACATCCAGTCGGGTGCAGGGATGAGCGTCGAATCAAAGCGGGACCCGGCGCCAGCAAAGTTGATCTCGACTTTTCCTGATTGTGCCTCAATATGGATTGAGATGGGTCCAGTTGGACACCCTAATCCGGATGTTGGTAGACACTTCCTCCCTCGCCAGCCGGAACGAAGTGGTGCCATGCAAGGCTTGCCGTTGCGCGACTCGGTCGGCGTTGGTGGGTCGATGTCTTGACGACGGGTGCGCCGGGTCGATTTTCCGGATGATTGCGGCGCAAGGGTTTCGGACGATGGTCCGGCAGGCGCCACGTGTGTACTTCAAGCACTGCGATTGTGCGAACGCATGGTGCGTTGTTTCTCGATCTGCCAGTCGCGTTGCTTCTCGGTGTCGCGCTTGTCGTGTTCCTGCTTGCCGCGGGCCAGGCCGATTTCCACTTTGACCTTGTTGCCTTTCCAGTACATTGCGGTGGGGACCAGGGTGTAGCCCTTGCGCTCGACAGCGCCCAGCAGTTGATCGATTTCCTTGCGGTGCAGCAGCAATTTGCGCGTGCGGCGGTCTTCGGCGACGACGTGGGTGGACGCGCTGATCAGTGGCGGGATGGATGCGCCGATCAGGAAGACCTCCCCATTTTTGGTGAGGGCGTAGCTGTCGCCGAAGTTGATACGTCCGGCACGCAGCGCTTTCAACTCCCAGCCCTGCAGCGCAACACCGGCTTCGTAGCGTTCGTCGATGTGGTACTCGAAGCGCGCGCGCTTGTTCAGCGCGATCGTGCCACCGCTCTTCGTACCCTTGTCCTTCGTCTTGGTCATGTCCGTTAAACTCGAACGCTGCCGGGCAGCGATTGGTTTGCGCGCGTTGCACGACGAGGCTGCTGCGCAAACCTTAGGTGATGGGAAGATATTGCCGTGATTGAAATCCGTCGCAGCGCGTTGGTGCGGTGGTCACCCGCGCAGATGTTCGACTTGGTCAATGATGTTGAAGCATACCCAAAGCGTTTTCCCTGGTGTACCGGCGCGACGATCATCGAGCGCGGCGCGCAGACGCTGGTGGCGCGTCTGGATCTCAAGTTTGCCGGCATGCGCCACAGCTTTACCACACGCAACACGGTTGCTCCGCCGCAACGTTTGCAGATGTCGCTGGTCGAAGGGCCATTTCGCAGTCTGGAAGGGGTGTGGGATTTCATCGCATTGGGCGATGCTGGCTGCAAGGTCGCTTTTGCGCTGGACTTTGACTATGCGGGGCGCTTCGGTGGCGGGGCGTTGAAACTTGGGTTCCAGAGTCTGGCCAACCGCATGGTCGACGATTTTTGCCGTGAGGCAGCGCGTGTTTATGCCTGAGCCGAACATCATTGTGGAGGTGGTGTATGCCGGCGTCGAACGCATGACGCGTACGCTGGAATTGCGCGTCGGCAGCACCGTAGTGCAGGCAGTCGAGGCTTCCGGTCTGCTCGAGGTGTTGCCACCCGGAGCATATGACCCGCAACGGTTGGGTATCTTTGCGCAACGTGTGTCGGCTCAACAGGTGCTGCGTTCCGGTGATCGCGTGGAAATTTACCGGCCGTTGCAGATGGATCCGATGGAGGCGCGCCGCCGTCGTGCACGTGGGGGTTGACGACGCGGAAAACGGCCGGGATCAGTGCTCGGGGTTTGTCGTAGTGTCGTTCTGGTCGCCGCCTTTCTTTACCTCGGGCTCTTCGCTCTTGTCGCCCTTCGCACCGTCCACCGGGTAGCTGGAGTGGTACTTCTTGCTGTCCCTGACCAGCTCTTCAGCGTCCAGTGCAAAGAAGTCACCGTCCGTGCGGACCAGGGTGTCGTTGTTGAAGGTCAGGGTGAGCGTGCGCACTTTGAGCGGACTGCCGCGCCGAGACATCGAGGACACGTAGTCCCAGCGGTTCTGCTCGAACGGCGTGCTGACCGATGGCGTGCCCATCAGCAGCAGCGTCTGGCGTTTGGTCATGCCGGGTTTGAGCTGGTCGACTGTGGCTTTTTCAAGCAGGTTGCCTTGCTGCACGTCCGGTGTGTAGACCATGTGGCAACCGCTGACAGAGGCCGCCAACAGGGCGAAAACCAGCAGCGTGATCAGCTTTTGCATGCGTGTCGCTTCCGGGGTCGATAAGGTAGCGGATGATACACTACGGACTTGCTGGCGCCGCGTGGGTGAAGTGCTCATGGAACAGGAAACCAAAGAACTGCGCAGAGTTGGTTTGAAGGTAACGCATCCGCGCATGCGTATCCTGCAAATATTCGACCAGCCCGGCGTACAGCATGTCACCGCCGAGGACGTCTACAAGAAGCTGCTGGCACATCAGGAAGACATCGGCTTGGCAACGGTGTACCGCGTACTGACCCAGTTCGAGGCGGCGGGCATCATCGTCAAGCACAATTTCGAGGGCGGCCAGGCAGTCTATGAACTGGATCGCGGCAAACATCACGATCACATGATTGATCTGGACAGCGGCAAGGTCGTGGAGTTCGTCAGCGACGAGATTGAGCGCCTGCAGCACGAAATTGCGGCCAAGCATGGCTATGTGATCGAGGCGCACAGCCTTGTCTTGTACGTCAGGCCCAAGCCGCGCGCGCGCAAAGCTTGAGCAGATGCACGGCGTCCCGTGCGGGATGCGGGTGTGCGGCATTGCGTGCAGCCGCGAGGCATAAAAAATCGCGAGGAGGACTCCTGTCCACTCGCGACTGCTGCGCCGCCGGTCCCGGCAACCAAGCCGATGCTCAGCCCGATCGCGCCTGATGCCAGACCGCTACGGGACGACATCCTGTCGTCGCTTCAGGGCCGTCGTCCCCACAACGACCCTGATCCACCACCTTGCGGTGGTAGTTCCCCCACATCGATGGCCCGAGCGTAACGATATATTTCACTCGGGTATATGGGAATAATTCCTAGGAGCGTGGGCGGTGGAAACGTTCGAGGCG
>DATCWU010000278.1:0-27230 GCA_036566165.1 Rhodanobacter sp.
ACAATGGCGCACCGCACCGTAGCGCTCGTCCTCGAAGGCGCTGAACACCACATCGTCCACGTCGCGGTTGCGCCATGGGTCATGGCGACAAACTTCCACCCAGACACCTGCCTCCTCCAGTGCGTGGACCACCGCGGCGCAAGACCTGCTGGCCAGGCACGCACTGATGTCCGCGCGCTCCGCGTCGTCCCAGTCGGCCCGCGCCCGGGGAGGTTCCATGCCCAACGCCGTCGCGAGCGCGGCGGCCATCGATTCGGATCGGGCTGCAACCGCGATCCAACCATCGCGGCACCGGTAGATGCATTCGGCCGGATGAAAACCCGACTGGTCGGAATCACTTGACTGGCCGCCAACAAGGCCGCCATCCGGTCGACGGACCACCTCCAGCATCATATGGATGCCCACATCGAGCAGGCTGGTGCGGACATCCAGCGAACGTCCGGTTTTCAACCTTTCGTACAGGGCGACCAATACGCCGATCGCACCGAAGGTCGCGGTGGCGAAGTCAGTTACCGGTGTCCTGCTGCACATCGGACCATTGCCGCGGCCTCCAGCGCGCGCCTCCATGCCCGTCCGGGCTTGGATCACCATGTCGAAACCCGGCATACCGGCATCCGGACCGGTCGCGCCGTATGCGCTGACTTCCATCGAAATCAGGGATGGGTTGCCCTTCCTCAGGCTTTCGGGATCGAGGCCGAGACGCTTGGCCACGCCCGGACGAAAGTTGCTGATCACCACATCGGCATCACCACACAAGCGGCCGATCCATTCGCGGCCGTGCTCGCTCTTCGCGTCCAGAAAGACCGATTTTTTTCCGTAGTTGGCACTTATCACGGTCCGCGTGCCGCTCAGCGTGGGGCTGCCGGACGGTGCGTCCACGCGAATCACCTCGGCACCGTAGTTGGCCAGCAGCTTGGACACATACGGACCGGCCACGAAGATTCCGAAGTCGAAAATCCGGATACCCTGCAATGGGGGACCATCGGAATCGACCATCGTGCGCCAACGTGCCGGCGCGGCCAGCGGAGCGCCACCGACGGCGGCAAATCCCAGCGGACTGGCCACCGTCTGCCAACCATCAGGGTGCGTGACAATGATGCCGTTATGTTTGACCTGCGCATCGTCCCAGCACTCGCCGGGCATATTGACCCGCTCAGCCGGGATGCCAGCCTCCCTCAGCGCCTCGAGCAAGGCATCCTGACGGTGATTGGCTGCATAAGCGTTGAAAAGATCGAGGTCGCCATAGAAATTTTCAGGCCCGCGTGCACGATCCGGCAAGCCTCGGTCATGCGCATCGACCGGCCCTGGAATGCCGAGCACTGCATACAGCCTGGCCAGCGCACCTTGCACTCCCAAGGTGATATGGATCTGTTGCCCGTCGCGGCAACATAAAATCAGTTGCCGCACATCACGCGGGGTCAGGTTGATGAAATCCTGATCCTTCCGCTCCACATCCATCCAGAACGGGCCCCAGAAGGTCGCCGCCCCTGCCGACATGGAGACGTCGACAACTTGGCCACCGGCCCCGCGTTCCCTGGCAATCAATGCAACCCAAAGACCGAGCAGGCCTTGCAGCGCCGCGCCGTAACTCGGCAGCGGCCAACCCGCGGAGACCGGGCGTTCCGTGAATTGCTCCCAAACCACGCCGGTCCGGGCCTGCACCAGAAGATCCACTGCGGGACGTCCACGCGAATGGTCGCCGGCATAGCCGCTCACCTGGAGAATGATCAGATCGGGATAATCGCGGTGCAATGCATGCGCGTCCCTGCCGGGCTCGACTCCAGGAAAATCCTCGCCGCCGATGATGCAGATATCGGCCACCCGCAGCAGCTCGTCGGCCTGCGCGGGCAGGCAGTTCCTGGCGCCGCTGCGCCAATCACGGTAAGCAGGGTAGACCTCGTAGAAGGGATCGCCGGTCGCTGGCTCGATCCGATTGACGGCCGCGCCCATTTCGGCCAGCTGTTTGGCGACCAGCGCCGCCGACATGCCCAAACCGAAGTCGACCACTTTCAGTGCACGCGCAGCTTCACTCACGTCAGACTCGAACACCTTCGCTTATCCCTTTACACATTTCAAAAGCACCGCCGCACGCCACGACACGGCGCCAACCTCCCTGTGCGACCGCAGGCGGATGCCATTTTCGCCCGACCTTGCCTTGCCCGGGTCCAACACCCGTGCATCATGTCAGAGCACTGAAGGGCAGGTCCTTGTCCAGCCGATGGTCGGGCGGCAGGCCCAATACCCGCTCGGCGATGATGTTCTTGGCGATCTCTTCCGTGCCGCCGCCCATCCGGTAGCCCGGCGCCAGGAAGAAACCCTGTTGGACCTGGTACAAATCGTCCTGCCCGGCCTGGTCGATCGTGGCCCCCGACATACCGGCCAACTCCAACCCGAACTCGGCCATCAGCTGCAAATGACGCGTCAGGGTCACCTTGCCGATCGTGGCCTCCGGACCGGGGGTGCTGCCTTGCGAAAGCGCGGTGATGATCCGGTTGCCTATCTGCTCCACGCCGGAAACGGCCGCGTAGTAGGAAGCCAGCCGCTGTTGGAACAGCGAGTCTTCGAGCACCGGCGTTCCATCCGCACAGCGGGTACGGGCGGCGATCCTGAGCAGCGGGGCAATCAGGTTTCGCGATACTGCGGAATCGTGCAGCAAGCCGAGGCGCTCGTTGGACAACGTGGCAATGGCAACCTTCCAGCCGTCACCCACGCCTCCCAGTCGCATGCTGTCCGGGATCCGCACGTCGTCGAGAAAGACCTCGTTGAATTCCGCGCGCCCACCCATCTGCCGCAGGGGCCGCACCGTGACTCCTGCAGACTTCATATCCAGCAGGAAGTAAGTCAGGCCCTTGTGCTTGGGAACGTCCGGATCCGTTCGTGCCACCAGCAAGCCCCAGTCCGCGTAAAGAGCACCCGAGGTCCAGACCTTCTGTCCGTTGATCTCCCATTGGTCGCCGACGGCGCGCGCGGAAGTGCGGATCCCCGCCAGATCCGAGCCTGCCCCCGGCTCCGAAAATAGCTGGCACCAGATCACGTCGCCGCGGATGGTGGCCCGGCCAAGCCGCTCGATCTGTCCGGCGCTACCGTGGGCCAGGATCGTCGGCAGCGCAATCGCACACCCCTGCACCATGATTTCGACGTGCGTCATGGGGTGACCGGCAACCTCCTGATTGAAGATCACCTGCTCGATGAGCGCCCCGGGGCGGCCGCCGATCGCGGCCGGGAATCCGAACCCGGCATAGCCGGCATCCGCCAATGCCGATTGCCACGCCTTGGCCAGTGCCACCACGTCGGCATCATCGGCATTTTCAGCAGGCACATACCGGGGGCCATATTCCGCCAGCCACGCCCGCACCCCGCTTCTGAACCGCGCTTCTTCCTGGCTGTCGTCGAAATCCATCAATGCGCTCCCGTCGTGTTTTCAGCAAGCGCTTTCACCACCTGCCCCTGCCACTCGCGCGGCCCGCCCAGCATCAACGCCAGGTGTTGCGCACGTCGATAGAAAAGATGCGCGTCGTGCTCCCACGTCACGGCAATGCCGCCATGAACCTGGATCAGCTCCCGCGCCGCGCGCTCCAACGCCTCGCAGGCGGAGATGCGGGCCGTGGCTGCGGCCAGCGGCAACTCCGGCCGATTACCCTGCAGCACCCATGCGGCGTAGTAGCTATTGGCCCTGGCCAGCTCGTTGCCGATCCAGACATCGGCCAATTTGTGCTTGAGGGCCTGGAACGATCCGATCAATCGCCCGAACGCCTTTCGCTCCTTGGCAAAATCCAGCGATATCTGGAGTGCCGCATCAGCACTCCCAACCTGCGCAAAGGCGAACAAGACGGCAGCGCGATCCAGTAGTCGACGCACCGCACCCCAGCCGATCCCGGACTCGCCCAAGGGTTCGGCCGCGGCCGAATCAAACCGCACCATTGCCGGGACGTGGGATGGGTCGATGCCTGCCTGCCTGGTTCGAGTCACACCGCGATCATTGGCATCGACAAGAAATAGCCGTGGCTCAGCCCCTTCAAGGGCAACCACCAGCATCAGGTCGCAGATCGCCCCATCGGCCACCGCGACTTTGGTACCCGACAACCGGCCCGCGCTGACGGTGCACGCTATCGATGATTCGGCAACCGCTCCCGGACCCTCGGCAATCGCGAACGCGCCTATGCATCGGCCTTTCCCCAGTTCAGGCAACCAGCGACTTTTCTGGGCCTCGGTGCCAAAAAGCAGCAATGCTTCCACCACAAGGAAAATCGATGATTCCAGGGGAATCGCCGCCATCGAGCGACCGAGCTCTTCGGCAACGCAGCACAGCATGTCGTGGCCCAGGCCAAGCCCGCCATGCTCGCTGGGAATGGCCACAGACAACCAGCCCAGTTCGCCCAGTTCGAGCCACAGTTCGGCGTCATGATCGGCGAGACCATCCAGTGCGGCGCGGAAGCCCTTGCGCGGCTCACGAGAGGATAGGTAGCGGGCCAACTCGCCCTTCAACATTTTCTGGTCGTCAGAAAAATCCAAATTCACGGACAGGCGCTCCCGGCGTCATGAAGCTAAAGAATCCGGACATCCAAGCGCAGCGTTGGGTGGATAGCCCCAAGCACACTGATGGCTTGATGTTTGCGTTGAACATACTACATGGTCAATACTTTAACTATAAAGACCCTCAACACACCTAAGGGTATACCCCAAGCTGCCAACCCACTGCGGGTCAGTTTCCGCAGGCCCACGAGATCAAGGACATCGCCATGCTCACTGCCAGACCCCGCGAAATATTTTCAGAAGAGCACATCGCCTTCAAAGACACTGTCAGCAGGTTCTTTCGCGATGAGGTGGAGCCCCATGTCAAGGAATGGGAAAAAGCCGGTCAGTTCGACCGCGGCCTGTTCAAGAAGGCCGCCGAATATGGCTTGCTCCAAGCCGGAATTCCCGCCGAGTACGGCGGCATGGGCGGCGACCTGATCCATCATTCCATCCTGCACGAACAGAACGGTTACTCGATCGCCGGCGCCAGCCTCGGCAACGGCCTGTCGATCGATGGATCGAGCTATTTGATCCTGGCGGGCGGCACCGAGGAGCAGAAGAAATTCTGGCTGCCGCGCTACGCCTCCGGCGAAACCATCGCGGAGGCGGCTTTCACCGAGCCACAGTCCGGCAGTGACGTAGCTGGTTTCCGGTCTTACGCACGCAAGGATGGATCGGACTTCATCGTCAACGGTACCAAGACCTGGATTACCAACGGCTCGATGCTGACGATGCTGCCCACCATCGTGCGGGTGGACAAACCCGGTGGCGGCTCAACCCTCGCCTGCCTGCTGATCGACGCCGATTCCCCGGGCGTCACCCTCGGCAAGCCGATCGAGACCTTGCACAAGGGCTGCGGCGTCGAAAGTGAAATCTATTTCGAAGACGTCCGGGTACCGGCGGAGCGGCTGCTGGGTGGCGCCGAAGGAAACGGCTTCAAGCAGGCCATGTCGGTGATCAACGACATGCGCATCGTCGAAGCCTCCCGTTTCCTGGCGGCTGCAGAATTGGCTTTCGACCTCACTGTCGATTACGTGAAAGACCGCAAGGCATTTGGACAAACCATCTTCGACTTCCAGAACACCCAGTTCCAACTGGCTGACATGAAGGCGGAAATCATCGTTACCCGGGCCTATCTCGACCAATGCCTTTCGCGCGCAGTGAAAGGGCGACTTCCCCATGAAGAGGCGTCCATCGCCAAGCTGGTTGCGTCGGAAACCGAGTTCAAGGTCATGGACCGCTGCCTGCAACTGTTTGGCGGCATGGGCTACGCGAACGAGATGCCAATCTCGAAAATGTGGACGCTCTCACGCGTGCACCGGATCTATCTGGGCACGTCGGAGATTCACCGTCTGACCATCGCACGGACGATCTGAGCCCACCGGCCAGTCCGCCGGCGACGTGGCCGGCGGACGTCTGCAAGACCCCCGTTTGGGGTCATCGCGCCGCCGTTCCCTTGCGTACCCGCTGAATGCATCGCGCCCCGGAGCACGCGAGCCGCGTCATCATCGCGACCACATCAACATCGAACCTGCTGACCAGGCACCGACCCTACACGCCCAATGCGGCCAGGGTATCCAGGTCCACACAAGCAGCGCCATAGCGCGATGCATAGGTCGATGGAACCGCGTCATCGTAGCGGGAGCCATCCACCACGCCGGCCCAGATGAAGCCATGCAGTGCAAACCGGCGGTACGCCAGCCAGGCATCATCAAAAGCGGGCACATCCGGCACTCCCGCCTCGCGGAGTGCCTGCAGGTAGCTTGCGATCAACTCCCGTTCGTGGCGCCGGCGCTCGGTGGTGCTCAATGCCCCACAAAGGAAGTACGCCACGTCGAACAGCGGCTGGCTGCGCAGGTAGGCCTGCCAGTCCAGTACGCCGGCCGCGCCATCTTTCTCGAAGAAGAAGTTGCCGATGTGACCGTCGCCGTGACAAAAACACTGCACACCCTTGTCCGTGGTCGCCCACAGCGCCCTCAACGCTTTCCACATGCCCTCAGCGCTACGCAACAACGATGGCGCGGTATCGCCCCGTCCGTTGTCCATGCAGCGGCGGTAATGTTCCGGCTCGAGAAACCGCGGCAAGGGGTAATCCGGTGAAGCAAAGCGGTCAGTATATGAACCCAGTCTTGCGAGCACCGGATCATTCCAGTACCGCGCATGCAACAAGGCCAACTGGCCAACGGCACTGCGGGCGTCTGCGAAAGACAGCGGAGCTGTTGCATGTCCGTAACGGGCGTTCCGCTGGTCAAGATCTTCCATCAACACCAGACCCTGCCGTCCCTCCTCGATGCCGCACCAGAAGACCTTCGGCAAGTTGACGCGCATGCCGCTCGACCAGTCCTGGAAGAAGCGCGCCTCGGATATATAGGAGGCCACGTGCCAGGGATGCAGTTCATCCAGCCCACCCTTGAACCAGGCCTGCCGGGGAAGCCCGTGCCGGAGACCCTCGGCGTTGTACGCGATTTCCACGTGCACTTTCGTGGCCATTCCGCCGATGGCGCGACCCGGCCGGACCGACAGAACCTCGGTGCCCGGATAACGTACGGACAACACCTTTGTGAGCCATGCCGGGGTAATCCCGGCCATGCCCATGGGCAAGTTAACCGACATTGGCCGGCTCTTCTTTCGACGATCCCGGCTGATCTGGCTGGATCCCCAGCAAGATATCAATCGCGGGAACCGATGCGACATCGGCGTCGAAACCACTGGAACGCACCCAGCTACGCTCCCGCTCGATCTGCTTTCCACTTTGCTCGAGCACCAGCGCCGACGCCTGCTCGCGAGCGCCTGGATCGCCACGAGCAAGCAGTGCTTCCAGAAGCTGATCGGCCAGCTGCTTGAAGCGGGCCACGGTATCGGCAAGATCGCGCTGGGCGGGCAACGCCATGCTCAGCAAATCATCTACCCAGGGCGCGACCACGCCCGCTGGCTCGGGCACGGGCTTCATTGTGGAATCCACAACTGAGGCAACCGCCTGTAATGCCCGTACCAGGTCGCGATACTCCCTCAACTCGCATAACAGGAAGTGGTAGACCTTGTCGTGCTGGTCGAGCAGCATCCGGATATTGGCCACGACGATGGCCGCCTGATCGCGCGCCAGTTGCTGCTCGGCACCAATGGCCGGCACAACAACCTCAATCATCGATCGAAGCATGGATTGCAGCCGGAGTGCATGGGTCGGGATCATGATTGCAGGCCCCTCAACTGCCGATGTATTTCGTTGCAGCTGATCGGTGCCGTTCCGGCAATCCAGCCCACCCGGATATCCTGATGCGACTTTTGCCCCATCGCGATGCGGGGCGCGGTAGCCATTGAAATAATTGCGCCGCGCCAACTATTGAATACCGAGTAATAGTCCAGTCGGGCCTGGTCCACAGACAAGCCTGAAAGGCGCTCGTAGTCCTCGACAAACTGGGCTCTGGTTACCAGGCCACCAAGCAGTTCCTCACCACTTTCCTCATCAACGCGGGAGAACATCGGGCTCATGAAATAGGCAAGATCCATGTGTCTGTCACCAAGCAACGCCAACTCCCAATCGAGAAATGCGGTGATATCGGCGCTGCCGGGGTCGAACAGAAAATTGCCCGGGCGAAAATCAGAGTGCACCAGGGAAACGTGATCGATCGCCGGCGCGTGCCGGCGCAACCAGTCCGCGGTCAACGTCAACAGTGGAAATGCCTCGACCGAGTCCTCCACCCAGACTCGTTGCCACCAGTTGATGACGGCCAGCACGCCTTCGTTGGAACCTGACTGCGGACGGTCGAAAGCGGGCAACGCGGCAGCTGAACAATCCAGCCGGCCAAGCTTGGCGAAGTATTCGACGAATTGCGGGTAGATAAGTTGCCGGTAACGCTTGCTGAAATGGTTTTTTGGGGTATAGGCACCGTCAAAAGGCGGCTTGGAGACCCCGTGCATGAACTCGTAGATGATCGCCGGCCGGCCCAGCTCCGCACCGTCGGGATCGATCCAGCGCAGCGTGGGCACCGGCAGCACGCCTCGTACGGCCTCGATGGCCTGGAATTCCCGCAGTCCGTGGGTTTCGACAATCGATTCGGCCGGCCGCATGCGCAACACCAGCCGCTCATCCATCGCAACCCCGTTTCGATCCTGCCATTGCAGGCGGAACGCAAACTGCTCCTTGGACGAACCACCGGCCAGCCCCTTGACCTCGCTCACTGTCACCGGCCCCGGCAATCGCTGCTCGAGAAATGCGCGCAGCCTTGCCACCACCTGTTCAAGCACCTGCGGCTGGTAGGGCGTGTCGGTGCGCTGGCGCATCTTCTCCGACAGCGCCAGATCCACGTAGCGTTCGGTGGGGAATCGCGTGCGCAGCCGCGCCAGCAGATCCTCGACATCATGCCGATCGACGCTTTGCACTGTCACTCTCCAGCCGGGAAGCGAAAAGACCGTTCGGAATGCCCGTTGTGGAGCTCCCCATCGACACGGAAAATCGTGCCTTGCTCATAGGTGACGATCGAGGCCAGATCGGGGCAGATGCCATCGAAACATTCGTTGTAACGGGTGGTGCTGTGGGGCAGACAACGCTTCACTGTTGCCTCGATGTCGATCGTGCCCCGCTCGTATTCCAGCCGCATCTGGTAGCCGGACGAGGGCACGTCCGTCGACTCGAGCATCGGGGGATTCGGACAGGTGGCCGGATACAGCTGGCCGCCGTCCCAGATCACCACCTTATCCAGATTGCGAACCAGCTGCCCTTCCTTCAGCGCATCGTAAAACGTCAGCGCAAATGACCGCCCCCTGGAAAGATTGCCGTGAATCCAGGCATGGCGACCGATGGAATGATTGTCTCGCGGACCGCGCGAATGGTCGCGCCAACCGAAACCGTCCATCGCATGCCGCTGGCCGTCCACGGCAATGCTGCCCTGGAAGCGGCCAGTTTGCTCGATATGGAATTTCCCCCAATCCGAGTCACCCAGGGAAGCGCTCATGTCCCAGATCGGCACCTCGCTGGAAAAAACAATATCCAGCTCGACCAGTGCCTTGGCCCCTTCCGGCAGCGGACCACCCAGCACCTCGGCTTGACTGGCGCGACGGCCCGGGCCTCGATAGTGCAAGCGCCAACGACGACCGGGAATCTCACAGACGAGATCCAGCAAGGCCGCCGATACGCCTTCCTTCGACTCCCGATAACCCCAGGAGCGATTGATCATATAGTCGCCATCGGGCAGGTAGATCAGAACCTGCTCCCGCCATATCGAGGGATCTTTCGACCACCGGCCACAGTGAATCCAGAAGCCGATGTCATTGGCGGCATCGTAACCATCGAAGCAGAAATTCTCGCGCCAGGTCGGGTCGTCCGGGAGACTGGCTACCGGCAACTCCATTTCGAGCGGTGGTACGGGAATGGCTATGCTCACTTCATCTCTGCCTTCACGTTGTCTTCGACCAGTCTCTTGACCAACATTGCCGAGTACAGATACAGAGCGCCGGTGATGATCAGGAACGACATCGAAACGAGCAGCGCATAGCGCAGGCTTCCGGCACCCGCCGAGCCTGCCCACGCGTCGCTCATGACGCCAATCACGAACGGCAATACGGCCCCGCCAATCAAGGCGGAGACAAACGCACCAAAACCGGTGGCGGTACCGCGTGCGCGCGGGTCACAAACGGTCTGCCAGGACGCCACGGCCATCGGCGCATAGGCCACACTGGCCGCCATCGCTATAAAGGTGAGCAGCAGCGCTATCGGCAGCGACGGCACCAGGAAAACCGCCGCATACAACGGGACCAGGGAAAACATCAACCAGGCGCACATCCGCGTCATGCTGCTGACTGACCGCGCTGCCACATGATTGCCGAGCCATCCTCCAAGCAGCATGCCGGTAATCATTCCCCCGCCCAACACCGGCCCGAAGAACAGCCCGATCTGCGCGGAAGTCAATTCATGGCTACGCATGAAGAAATGAGGCAACCACTGCATCATGCCGACGCTGGGAAAGCTGGAAAACGCATAAGCTGCGAGCAACCAGAGCAGCGAGCGATTGCCCTTGACCAAGGCCATGGAGGCCTTGCTGTCGGGTCGCACGCTGCCCTCGGCGCGACCTTCGCGGGCCGGATCCTTCGACAGGAAGATAATGGCCAACGCCAGCAACAAGCCCGGAGGCCCGGCCAGCAGGAAGGTCATTCGCCAACCGACAATTTCTGCCAGCCAAGACCCGATCGGGAACGCCAGCAGTACCCCGATCGATCCCCCCACATAGAAGATCGCCGTGGCCATCGGCCGCTTTTCCAGCGGGTACATGTCGCTGATGGATGAATACCCCACGGGAACCAGTGCGGATTCACTTGCACCGACCGCCGCCCGGGCAAGGGCCAACTGCACGAACGACTGGGCAAACCCGCACACCGCAGTTGTGATACTCCAGATTCCCACTGCCCATGCGAAGATTTTCTTGCGGCTGAAGCGATCCGCCAGGAGCCCCGCATAGATTCCGCAACTGCCATAGACGATCACAAATGCCGCACCAGTGAGTATGGACAGTTGCTTGTCAGAGAGGCCGAACTCCAAGCGGATTTGGTCCGCCAGAACAATCATGAGCATGCGGTCGAAGTAGCTCAGCATGAAGGCCACAGCGAGCAACATCAGCATCAAATTTGCTTTTGACCTGCTGCCGTCTTTCAGAGCTGTGCCCAGTGCCAGACTGTTCATCGCTATCCTTTTTCTCGGATGATGGCTCCGGACGACCTCGACCCGAACCGTGGTAACGCGTCGCTCCCGCTTACAGCTTTGCGGTCAGTTCCGGCACGATGCTGAAAAGATCCCCAACCAGTCCGATATCGGCCACCTGGAAAATCGGCGCGTCCGCGTCTTTGTTGATTGCCACAATCAACTTGGAATCTTTCATGCCGGCCACGTGCTGGATGGCGCCGGATATGCCAATGGCGAAGTACGCCTCGGGCGCGACGATCTTGCCGGTCTGCCCGACCTGGCATTCGTTGGACACATAACCGGCGTCGACTGCCGCGCGGCTGGCACCGATCGCAGCGCCAAGCTTGTCGGCCAGCGGCTCGATCAACTGCTTGAACGTCTCGTTGCTCTGCAGGGCACGGCCACCGGAGACGACGATCTTGGCCGAGGTCAGCTCCGGCCGTTCGGACTTCACCTTTCGACTGGAGGTGAAGGATGAAAGCCCGGCATCGGCACCGTTGCCTGCCGGCACGACGTCCGCCGCGCCACCACTGCGCGCAGCCTTGGCAAAGGCAGTACCACGCACGGTGATCACTTTCCGTGCGTCGGTCGACTGCACGGTGGAAATGATATTTCCCGCATAGATCGGACGGGTAAACGTGTCCGGTCCCTCGATCGAGATAACCTCGGAGACCTGCGCGACATCCAACAGGGCCGCGACACGAGGCGCGATGTTCTTGCCATTGGCCGTAGCGGCCGCGACAAAGTTGTCGTAGCCCTGCATCAGCTCCACCAGCAGCGGAGTGACATTTTCCGCAAGTGCATTGGCATATGCCGGGGCATCGGCCAGCCATACCCTGGCCGCACCAACGATGCCGGCCGCTGCCTGGGCAACGTCGGATACGCCATGTCCCGCGACCAGCAGGTCGACTTCACCCAATTGAGTCGCCGCCGTCACGGCTGCCAAGGTCGCGTCGCTTACCGACGCGCCGTCGTGTTCCACCCAGACCAGAGTTTTCATGCGACAACCCCCATATCCTTCAACTTCGCCAGCAATTCATCGACGCTGGCCACCTTGATGCCTGCCTTGCGTGCTGCCGGCTCGGCCACCTTCAAGGTCCTCAATCGGGGACTGACGTCGACGCCGTAGCCTTCAGCCGTTTTCTGCGCCATCGGCTTGGATTTGGCTTTCATGATGTTCGGCAACGAGGCATAGCGCGGCTCGTTGAGACGAAGGTCGGCGGTCACCACGGCAGGCAACGCCAGACGCAGGGTTTCCAGGCCACCATCCACCTCGCGGGTGACCTGGACATGCTCGCCATCCAGCTCGACCTTCGAGGCGAACGTGCCCTGCGCCCAGCCCAGCAACCCCGCCAGCATCTGGCCGGTCTGATTGCAGTCATCGTCAATGGCCTGCTTGCCCAGGATCATCAGCCGCGGCGTTTCCTCGCGAGCGATGGCTGCCAGCAGTTTCGCCACGGCCAGCGGCTCGACTTCACCGTCGACCTGCACGTGGATGGCCCGGTCCGCACCCATCGACAGTGCCGTGCGGAGCGTTTCCTGTGCCTTTGCCGGGCCGATGGAAACCACTACCACTTCGCTTGCCCAGCCCTTTTCCTTCATCCGCACCGCTTCCTCGACGGCGATCTCGTCGAACGGATTGATCGACATCTTGACGTTGGCGAGATCCACAGCCGTGCCGGTACCGTTCACCCTCGGCTTGATGTTGAAATCGACAACTCGTTTGACCGGCACCAAGACTTTCACAATCCGTATCCTCTGGCGTAGTTGCTGATGGACATCGCTCACCCGTTTCAGTGGCGGCGATCGAGCTGCCGCCCTTGTCAAGTCGCGCTCACTCAAAAATCTACCATAGAGTAGAATTGCTGTCTATAAAGTCATGTTCGGCCGGAACAGGCTCTTCACCGCAGGCCTCGCCACCGACGCGACCACGTCGGGCCCACCATCCTGGTTGCCGCGACAGGCGTCATTTCTGCGGTTCTGGAGAATGCCGATATCACGTCAGCCGTGGCCTCGTCCGACGCGATTGCCGTTGAGGGCGAACGGCATGTCGCCGTCATCGAGGCCCTGCCGAATGCCGTTCTCTGGTGGTGGATGACGTGTACGACCATCGCGGTCGATGTCGTCGTGCGACCTTCGGACTTATCGATGCATCCGCGCCGCCGTGCGTCGTGGATATGGTGCACGCGCGGCCTTCGTCGGCCAATGAAAGCCACGCTGCCGCAAGTTGGTGACCAGATGCACGGGCCAGCAGCTCGCGCACGGGCATCAAGACACCATCACAGGCTTCTGGCGATCACCACGCGCTGAATTTCCGAGGTTCCCAGATACAACCGATGAACGCGTGCGAATGCGTACATCTTGGAAATGGGATAGTCGTTGCTGAACCCGGCGCCGCCGAACAACTGGAGGCACTCGTCCATCGAACGGCCCTCCATCTCGGAGATCCAGAGTTTGGCCATCGCGGTGTCGGTGGGATCCAGGTCGCCGTTGATGCTGTTCTTCAACAACTGATCCAGGAACAACCGGGCGACGCGAATCTCGGTCTTCACCTGAGCCAGCTTGAACTGGGTGTTCTGGAAATCCATGACGCTCTGCCCAAAGGCTCTGCGTTCCCGTACAAATTCGATCGTGTACTGCAGGGCCAGTTCGCACTGGGCCACCATGCGGGCGCACAAGGCCAGGCGGGCATAGGTGATCGTCGACAAGGCGTTGGACATGCCGCGTCCTTCGACCCCACCCAACAGCGCGCTCTTGGGCAACCGCACGTCTTCGAAGAACACCTGTCCACAACCACCGGCACTCTTGAGCATCAGGTCCAGCGGTTTGCCGACAGTGACACCCTTCACATTCTCGTAATCGACAATGAACATGCTGATCCCGCCACGACCCTCGCCGCCGTCCTGTACGCGCGCGGCAACCACCAGCATGTTGGCGATGGGTGCATTGGTGATCCACATCTTCTGCCCGTTGAGGATGTAGTCGTCACCATCGCGCCGGGCATGGGTCTTGATGCTGGCCACGTCACTGCCCGAATGGGGTTCGGTGACGCCGACCTCCGAGATCACCTCGCCAGTGGCAAAACGCGGCAACCATTCACGCTTCTGCTCTTCGGTGCCGCCGTTGAGAAGCACGTAGGCAGCACCATCCGTGCACAGGCCACCCTCCATGGCGGGGCCTGCGGCGGAATAGCCGTGCTCCTCGTACAAAATGGCATGGTGCAGGAAGTCGCCACCGCCACCGCCGTACTCCTCCGGAATCCCCGCACACAGCAATCCCGCATCACCCGCCTTGCGGAACAACTCCTTGGGAAAGAAGCCTTCTGCTTCCCACTCGCGCACGTTCGGTTCGATTTCACGCTGGAAGAAGCGCCGAAGGTTTTCGCGATACGCCTCATGTTCTTCGGAAAAGATCTCCCGACCAAATCCCAACAAGCTGCCATCGGTTGACATGGTGTACTGCTCCTGATCATTGGGTGGGAAATAGCTGCCATCGCGTCGCGAACACGCGGGCGCGGTCGTACCCGGCACGGTGACAGCGGTGCGCGGCCTTCAACGACTGAATCATGTCCTGGACGAAGCCGAGCTCGGCAGGTCCTTGAAAGCGACATCCTTGTCTGCGCGCGGCCCGGCAGGCAGCCCCAGCACGCGTTCGGCGATGTTGTTCAACAGAATTTCATCGGTGCCACCGCCAATGCGAAGACCAGGTCCAACCAGGAAAGCCTGCTGGAACTCGGCCAGCTCCGCGCTTGCCGCCTCGTCGTCCAACAGGCCGGCGAGACCGACCATGTCCATGCCAAAGGCACCGATCTTCTGCATCAGCCGCGCCAGCACCAGCTTGGAGATCGCACCCTCGAAACCGAGGCGCCCGCCTTTGGCCATGCTGGTGTATTGCCGATACCGCGTGTACTTCACCGAACTGCAGGTCACGTAGTAGTCCGCGATGGTTGCTCGCACCAGCGCGTTCTCCAGCATGGGCCGGCCATCACCATCCTTCACCGATGCGCTCAGACTCAGCAATGGCTCGAAGACATCGCGGATCACCGACGGCGCGCCGCTGAATGCGCTGTTTTCCTCGTTGAAGGTCGCGTGGCAGACTTTCCATCCGCCGTCCACCTCGCCTACCCGCCAGCGGTCGGCGATACGGACGTCGGTAAAAAATACTTCGTTGAATTCCGAATCGCCGTTGATTTTGCGGATCGGCCGCACCTCTACACCGGGCGAACGCATGTCCAGCAGGAACATGGTCAGGCCCTTGTGCTTGGCAACCTCCGGGTTGGTGCGGGCCAACAGGATGCCCCAGTCCGAAAGGTGCGCGTCGGACGTCCAGACCTTCTGGCCATTGATCACCCATTCGTCACCGTCCCGCACCGCCCGGGTGCGGATCGCCGCCGCATCCGATCCACCCGAGGGCTCGGAGAACAACTGGCACCAGACCACGTCACCGCGCAAGGTTGCCGGCCCAAGGTCGGCGTATTGCTCTGGCGTGCCAAACGCCCCGATGACCGGCAGCGCAACACCCCAGCTCTCGACAAAGGAGTTGAACAGCGGCAACGCGTATGTTCCCTCCTCCGCCTGAAAGATCATCTGATCGAGCATGTTGCCGCCACGCCCACCGAAGGCTTGCGGCAACGTAAACCCGGTATAGCCTTCCGTGGCCTTGCGGGCCTGCCAGGCGCGGCCCAGATCGTGCGCCTGCTTCTCGGGCATCTCCGGCGTCACCAGGAAATCGCCGGCGTTCTCCTTCAGCCAGCGCTGGACCCGGCTACGGAAAATTGCCTGCTCCTTCGAATCCTGAAAGTTCATGTCAGACTCCCTGACTGCGAGTCCGCCATCAGTCCCGCCATCAATATTTCGCGCCATTGACCGCTGTCGCCAAGAATCAGCGCCAGATGGCGCGAGCGTCGGTAGTAGAGATGGCAATCGTGTTCCCAGGTCATGCCGATGCCTCCGTGCACCTGGATCAGTTCGCGTGCTGCCAGTTCGAAGGCCGCCGTGGCGGCCAATCGCGCGGCGGCGGCAGCCACCGGCAATTCGCTGGCAGCGGATTCCAACGCCCATGCGGCGTAATAGGCCTGCGACCTGGCCAACTCGATGGCCACGTATACCTCGGCCAGTTTGTGCTTGATCGCTTGAAAGCTGCCAATCGGCTGGCCGAAGGCGAAGCGCTCCAGGGCATAGCCTTTCGCCAACTCCAGGGCGGCCTCGGCACCGCCCAGTTGCTCGAAAGCGACAAAGACCGCTGCACGCGCAAGCAAGGCATCCAGCACATTGCCGTCGCCCTGCCAGCCATCAAGCGGCTGTGCCGGGGCATCAGCAAAATCCAGACGGGCGACCGGCCGGCTTGGGTCGATGCTTTTTTGCGGAGTTCGCTGGACACCGGCCTCGCCCAACGAAACCACGTAGAGACCAACCGTCTCGCCCGCTCGTGCGGCCACCACCGCCACATCGGCGACGAGGCCATCCACCACGGCGATTTTTGTTCCGTTGAGCACGCCATCGGCGAAACGGCATTCCATATGCGAGGCGGCAATCGGCCCCGCCCGTTCGGCCAGCGCCAGGGTCGCGATCTGCTCCGCACTGGCGATCGACGGCAACAGCATCTGCTTTTGCGCTGCGGTCCCCGACAACTTCAATGCTTCCGCCGCTAGATAGACGGATGACGCCATCGGTACCGGAGCCAGCACTCTCCCCAGCTCTTCGGCAATCGCGCACAACGTGACTTCGCCCAACCCCAGACCTCCGAACTGCTCTGGAATCGCGGCGCCCAACCAACCAAGTTCAGCCGACTTTTCCCACAGCTTCTTGTTGTACGGCTCTTCTCCTTCGAAGACCGCGCGGCGGGATGACGGGTTACCCCATTGCTCCAAAAAGCGACGTCCCTGTTCCTTGAGCGTCTTCTGCTCGACTGAAAAATCAAAGTCCATCAGAACGCCCGGCCCAAATGAAAAGTCAACCAACCATAAAGATAACTTACTAGTCAGTCAATTCCATGTACCAAAAAGGCTTGCGTCTTCCAGGAAGCCTGTCTGCAGCCACGATGCCGGTCGAGCAGGAGCCGAAGGCCTCTCAAACAAATACACCGCGTGCGGTTTGATGAAGGATGAAAGTGGTTTCGCCATTGGATACCGCGGATTTCATGTTCCCGACAATCAATGACCAACGAACTGCGCAGGCCGCTTCTCCATGAACGCCTGGATGCCCTCTTTCCAGTCGTCGGTTGCCACGACAGCCGCATAGGCTTCCATCTCAGCTGCCGATTGCGCATGAATGTTGTTTCCGAGAGACCGATTGAGGAGACGCTTCGACAAACCTATTGCCGTCGTCGCGCCTTCGGCCAGGCGGTGGCACCAGATCATCGCGGCATCCTCAAGCTCCGCACGGGGAACGACCCGATTGACCAGGCCGGCGCGCACAGCCTCCAGCGCCGGAACCCGCTCACCCAGCAGGCACCACTCCATCGCCTTGGCGAGGCCTACCTTGCGTGGCAGGAAATACGAGGGCAAGCCGTCCAGCGACGCACCAATCTTCGATTGGGCAACGATGAAGAATGCGTCGTCGGCGACAACCACCATGTCGCAGGCGGCCACCAGGGCAACTGACGCCCCTACCGTTCCACCCTGCACCGCGGCAACGACGGGCTTGGCCAAGTCGTGGATGGCGATCAGCATCCTGTTCCAGGCCACCATGGCGTCTTGCGTGTAACCCAAGGTCTCGACCCGGGACAACGACTTGTCGAAGGCAAGGTCACCACCGGCCTGGAAGTGCTTTCCCTGGGCACTGATCAGGACACAGCGGATGGCCGGATCGTATTCCGCCTTGCGCAGGAACTGGAGAATCGCCAATGCCCAATCCGAATGGATCGCATTGGCCCGATCAGGACGATCAAAGACAATCCTTGCGATCGCACCCTCTGTTTCCAACCTCAATCCATGGACCTGCATGGGTCATCCTCAATCAGTCGAGCGTAGGAGTATCCGTCCAGAAACGGCGCGGACGATGGCTCGCCAAGCAACACGCATGAGTCCGCCAACAATGCATCCTGACCAGCGACGCCGTGGGAAATTCGGCACATGTTGCAACTGGCCGACCGGCTCCCGCTGGCCCGATGACCCGCCCGGCACATTGTGTCGACGGCACTTGGCGACAACCCGGATTCAACTGCACAGACAAATAATATTCTGTACAGTATATGTACGAACAACTTGGAAAACAAAGACGAACCATGGCAAAAAAAGCCAGCTCATCGAGCAACCGGGTCAACCCGAATCCGGCGCCTGCAAACATCGAGGAACCCGATGCGCTCAAGGTATTTCCCTCCGCAGAGGGTGCCCTCGAGGGCCTGGTCCGGGATGGACAGACCCTGGCCGTCGGCGGCTTCGGCCTGTGCGGCATCCCGGAGGCGCTGATCGCTGCCCTGCGCGACAGTGGCGTTACCGGACTGACGGTCATTTCCAACAATGCCGGTGTGGATGGCTTTGGCCTGGGCCAGCTGCTGTCCACCCGGCAGATCCGCAAGATGATTTCGTCCTACGTGGGCGAGAACAAGGAGTTCGAGCGCCAGTACCTGTCCGGCGAACTGGAGCTGGAATTCAACCCGCAAGGCACGCTGGCCGAGCGCCTGCGCGCCGGTGGTGCTGGCATCCCGGCGTTCTTCACCGCCACGGGCTACGGCACGCTCGTCGCTGAAGGCAAGGAGACCCGCGAGTTCGGCGGCAAGCACTATGTGATGGAAACCGCGCTCAGGGCCGATGTCGCCCTGGTCAAGGCGTGGAAGTCCGATACCGCCGGCAATCTGGTCTTCCGCAAGACCGCCCGCAACTTCAACCCGGCGTGTGCGATGGCCGGCCGGGTGTGCGTGGCCGAAGTGGAGGAGATCGTCGAGGTGGGCGAACTTGATCCTGACCAGATCCACCTTCCCGGCGTGTACGTGGATCGCATCGTGCTGAACCGCCATCCCGAGAAACGCGTCGAAAGCCGCACAGTCGCAGGAGAGGCACGCTGATGGCCTGGAATCGCAACCAGATGGCGCAGCGCGCCGCCCAGGAGCTGACCCACGGCGCCTACGTGAACCTTGGCATCGGCTTGCCCACGATGGTGGCCAACTACATCCCGCACGGCATGGATGTGTGGTTGCAGTCCGAGAACGGCCTGCTGGGCATCGGCCCGTTCCCGACCGAAGAAGAGCTCGACCCCGACCTGATCAACGCCGGAAAGCAAACCGTGACCGCGCGCAAGGGCGCCAGCTACTTCGGCAGCCACGACTCCTTCGCGATGATCCGTGGCGGCCATATCGACCTGGCCGTACTGGGCGCCATGCAGGTCACCGACAAGGGTGACCTGGCCAACTGGATGGTCCCCGGCAAGATGGTCAAGGGCATGGGCGGAGCGATGGACCTGGTAGCCGGGGTCAAGCGCATCGTGGTGCTGATGGAACACGTCGCCAAAGACGGCAGCCACAAGATCCTGCCCAAGTGCAGCCTGCCCCTGACCGGTTTGGGCGTGGTCAATCGGATCATCACCGACCTGGCGGTGATGGATGTGACCCCCCAAGGCCTCGCATTGATAGAGCTCGCCCCTGGAGTGAGTCACGACGAACTTCGCCAGAAAACAGGGGTGACTTTTCAGGATGTGGCCGAGTAGCTATTTCGGCCTCGGGCCACCTCACTTCGTCCCAAATACGGCACAGGAATGTCACAGGAGAAATGGTGCGCCTGGCGGGATTCGAACCCACGACCCTTGCCTTCGGAGGGCAATACTCTATCCAGCTGAGCTACAGGCGCATTCCGTAACGATTTTATCCTGCGAACCGTCCCTTTTTGAGTAGCAGACGGTGTGACACTTTTCCTATCCCCGGCGGCTCATGAGTAGCGCCTTCGGAGGGCAGTACGCTATCCAGCTGAGCTACGGGCGCATGCATGGCCGCGCGCGGGGCCGTGGCCGGAGGCCGGCACCGCGGGGAGCGCAGTATAGCCGAGTTGCCGCCGGGGAGTGGACGGACCGCCGCCGGCAGCGGAGAACGCGATCGGCCCTCCCGAACGGTGCAGGGAGGGCCGATGCGGGCTTGCCTCAGCGTGCCTTGAGCAGCGTGGTCAGCGTGTCGGGCTTGCTGGTGTCGCGTACCAGATGCGGGTATTTCAGACCGTCGTGGTAGTCGATGCGGATGGTCTTGTACTCGTCGAAGTTCTTCACCAGCAACTCGATCGGCTGGCTCTTGTCCTTCGCCGAGGCGGTCACTGCCTCCTTGAGCGCATCGGCGCCATAGTCGCGACCGTTGACGGCGATCACCGTCATGCTCGGCGACAAGCCGGCCTTGAACGCGGGGCCGTCCCACAAGACGTCGCTGATGCTGCCGCCCTTGCCGATGGAAACGCCCAGCGAATAGGTGAGATCGGCGCTATGCCGGCGTGCCTCGATCGCCTTCACCGCCTCGGACGGCTTGTCGGTGTAGACCAGCTTCCAGCCGTGCGACTCGATGCCGCCGATCAGCGGGCCATGTCCATCGAGGCGCATGCGCAGGTACTTCGCCCAGTCGTACGGCGCGATGTCGTTGAGCGTCTTGACCACGTCCTCGAAGGTATAGGTGTTGACGTCCCACTTGCCGTTCTCCATGCCGAAGAACGCCTTGCCGAAATCGTCGATGCTCTTCTTGCCGCCGCTCAGCTCGCGCAGCTGGCCATCGACGTCGAGCCAGATCATCTGGCCGGCCGAGTAATAGTCCTCGCTGGCCTGGTAGTTGCGGTACGGCAGCGGGCGACGCTGCGCGATGATCGGGTCGTTGGTGGTGTCCTGCACGTTGCGGAAGCTGGCCAGGCCGGGACGGCCCTTGTCGTAGGTGGCGGCGGTGAAGGCCCACATGTCGTGCGCCTGCTCGGTGTCCCACAGGCCCGAACGCGCGGCCATCACCTGGCCCCAGAACTGGGTCTGGCCTTCGTAGACCCACAGCAGCGTGTCGCTCATCGGCACGTTGAAGTTCGGCGTGGTCAGGTCCGCGCCGCGGCGATACTTGCCGTTCCAGGAATGGTTGAACTCATGCGAGAACAGGTCGCGGGCCAGCGCGTTCTTCTTCCACTCGGTGAAGAAGTCGGCCGAGGTGCCGTTCTCGCTGGAGCGATGATGTTCCAGGCCATTGCCGCTCATCTTGTCGCTGAGCGAGACGAGGAAGTCGTAGTGGTTGTAGTGATGAGCGCCGTACATCTTGTACATCTGCTGGACCAGGTTGCGGAACGGCTTGATCTGCTCCGGCTTGATCTCCAGGTACTTCGCGTCATCGGCCACGATGCTCATGTGCACCGGCGCCTTGGCGCCCGGATCCAGATCGATGCGCTTGAAGTACTTGCCGGCATAGATCGGCGAATCGACCAGGTCGTCGTAATTGATCGGCTTGAAGTTCAGCGTGTCGCCGTCCTTCGAGGCCACCTCCAGCGCGGTGCCGGCCTGCCAGCCGGCGGGCAGCTTCACGCTGGCCTCGGTGTTGATCTGGCGCGCGAAGTAGCCGGCCGGATACATCGTCACCGAGTTCCACTGCAGGTTGAGCATTTCCGGCGTCATCACCACGCGGCCCTGGCGCTGGTCCTGGGACGAGAGGAACTGGAACTCGACCTCCACGCCGCTGGCGCCCTGCGGCACCTCGACGTGAAATGCGTAGACGTTCAACGGGTCGCGCGTCCACGGCAACACCTGGCCGTTCGCCTTCACCACCAACCCGGCCATCTTGTCGATCGTGCCGTTCGGCGAATGGTTGCCCGGCAGCCACTGCGGATACAGCAGGGTCAGCGGGCCCGGCTGCGCCGGGATCACCTGGTGCACGCGGAAAATCCGGCGCGCCACGTCGGTCGCGTCCACATTGATCTTCAAAGTGCCCTGATAGGGCACATCCTGCGGCGCCGGAACATCGGCAAACGCGGCGAAACTGGCCAGGCCGAAGGCGGCGGCGGCAAGGGCGGAAGCGAGGCGGGTGGCTTTCAATGCGTTCTCCGGGTGGGGATGGGAAGCCTGGCGAGTGCTGCCGCTCGAGCCGTATTCCACGGCGCGAGGTGAACAGACCAGGCGGGCTCCGGGAATCCGTGTCACGGAAAGTTGCCGCGACAGGAATCCAGGGCGTCGATGCTAGACGGCAACGCCGGGCTTCACCCCTGCCGAAGGTCACGAGCATGGCTTGCACATGAACCGGTCTGATCGGCCGTGGGGATCTGGCACCCATCTTGCTCGGCTTGCGCTGACACCCTCACGCCGCCGCCCGCGGGGACCGCATGCTCGCCTTGTTCAAGAAACTCCGGCACACCGACGACCCGGACCAGCGCCGCGAGTACAGCCAGTACCTGGCGCTGCAGATGGGACCGATGATCCACGCGTTGATGCTGGTGGCCGCGCTGGCCTACCTGGTGGCGGTCGCCGCCAGCACCCTGGTGCGCCACTCGCCGCTACCGCTGTGGCTGCGCCTCGCGCCACTGGTGCCGCTGCTGCTGGTGGCCGCGGCGACCCGGCATGTGCGACAGCCGCGGCTGCTTAGCGTGCTGGCCCTGCTGTGCATCCTGCTGCTGGAGATCGGCATCAACCTCAACAGCCTCGGCGACGTGCACAAGCAATCCGTGGTATTGCCCGGGCTGCTGCTGCCGGTGGCGTCGTCGTTGATCTGGCTCGCCCGCTGGGACTTCATTGTGGCGATGCTGCTGTGCGCGCTGGGGCCGCTGCCGATGTTGCTGTTCGGCAACATCGACAACGTGCAGACCTTCCAGTACCTGGTCTACATGGCGATCGCGATTGCGCTGTCCACGGTGCTGCGTGGGTTCATGGCGCACACCCTGTTCGAGCAGTTCCGGCTGGAGCGCCGGCTGCGCGAGCAGGCCAACACCGACGACCTTACCGGCCTGCTGCTGCGCAACCGTTTCCTCGAACTGGCGCGGCTCGCGCTGGGCGACATCCATCGTCGGCAGCAGCCGGTGTGCGTGCTGTACCTGGATGCCGATCACTTCAAGCCGCTCAACGACAACCACGGCCATGCCGCGGGCGACGTGGCACTGGTCGCGCTGGCCGCGGTCATGCGCAGGCAGATGCGCCAGGACGACCTGATCGGCCGCATCGGCGGCGAGGAGTTCGCGCTGCTGCTGCCCGGTCTCGACCTGCAGCAGGCCGACGCGCGCGCCGAACGACTGCGCCTGGCCATGCACGCGGTCCAGCGCCCGGATGGCCCATTGACCGTGAGCATCGGCGTGGCCGAACACAGCCACGCCGATGAGGCGATCGAGACCCTGCTGGCCCGCGCCGACCAGGCCATGCGCCAGGCCAAGCGCGCCGGCCGCGACCGGGTCGTCTGCGCGTGACCCCGGTGAAGCTCAGCCCCGGCTCGACGATGCCAGCTTGCTGCGACGGATGCCGTAGGCGAAATAGATCACGCAGCCAAGCGCCATCCAGACGATGAAACGCTCGTAGGTGATCCACGGCAGGCCGTAGATCAGTGCGGCGGAGAACAGGATGCCGAGCGGCGCGGTGAACCACACCGCCGGAGTCTTGAAGTTGCGCTGGAGGTCGGGACGACGCACGCGCAGCAGCATGATCGAGCTGCAGATGATGATGAAGGCGGTAAGCGTGCCGATGTTGACCAGCTCGGCCACCTCGCCGATCGGCAGCAGCCCGGCGACCAGCGCGGTGAACACGCCCAGGATCAGGGTCGGCCGCGCCGGCGTGCCGAAGCGCGGGCTGACTTTCGCGAACCAGGTCGGCAGCAGGCCGTCGCGGGCCAGCGCGAACCAGATCCGCGCGGCGCCCAGCATGAAGGCGAACAGCACGCTGGTGACGCCGATCACCGCGGCGGCCGCGATGGTGATGCTGAGCCAGTGCAGGCCGATTGACTCGAACGCGTCGGACACCGACGCCTCGCCGCCGAGCGTGCTGTAGTGGGCTATGCCGGTAAGCACCAGCGACACCGCGATGTACAGCACCATCGCGATCCCCAGCGACAGCAGCACCGCGCGCGGCAGGTCGCGCTGCGGATTCTTCGATTCCTCCGCCGCGGTGGTCAGCGTGTCGTAGCCGAACACCGCGAAGAACACCACGCTGGCGCCGGTCAGCACGCCCTGCCAGCCGAAGTGGCCGATGCCGGTGCTGACGTCGACCACGCGCGCCGGGATGAACGGGTGCCAGTTCGCCGTGTCGATGTAGAACACGCCGACCAGCACCACCAGCAGCACGCCGATCACCTTGATCGCCACCACCAGCGTGTTGAAACGCGCGCCCCACTCGGTGCGCACGGTCAGCAGCACGGCGACCGCCAACGACACCGCGGCGGCGATCACGTTGAAGCGGTGGCCGTCGCTGGGCCCGGCGATCGGGTTGCTGCCGTGCAGGCCGAACAGTTGCTGCAGGTAATACTGCATGGTCTGCGCGCTCATGCTCTGCTGCGCCCACTCCGGCAGATGCACGCCGGCCGAGTTCAGCAGCACCTGCACGTAGCCGGACCAGCCGATCGCCACCACCGCCACCACCAGCGCGTATTCCAGCAACAGGTCCCAGCCGATGATCCAGGCGGCGAATTCGCCGAGCACCGCGTAGCCGTAGGTATAGGCGCTGCCGGTGACCGGGATCAGCCCGGCGAACTCGGCGTAGCACAGCGCCGCGCAGGCGCTGCCGAAGCCGGCGATGAGGAAGCTGATCGCCACCGCGGGGCCGGCGTTCATCGCCGCCTGCTGGCCGGCCAGCACGAAGATGCCGACGCCGATGATGCCGCCGATGCCGATCGCGGTGAGTTGCCACAACCCCAGCACGCGGCGGAAATCGCCACGCGTGCCGGCCTCCGCCTGCAACTGCTCGACCGTCTTGTGGCGCACCAGCTTGCTGAAGAATCCCATCGCCCGCCCCTGAGTAAGCAAGCGGCGATCATAGCGAATACGCCACGGCGTACACAGCGCGGCGCAGCAAGCAGCACGCGCGGCAGCAATTGCCATATGCCAAGGGAGTTTCGACAACCGCCCTATTCGGCGAATCGCCGAATACTCCATTCCGTCATTCCGGCGCAGGCCGGAGGTGCTTTACGACAGCGGCGCTGGTCATCGCTCTGGGCAGCGAAGCGCGGAGGTCCGCAGGCATGAAAAGCGATTCCGGCCTGCGCCGGAATGGCAGTTGGGAGGTTTCGCTCAAACCCGCTTCAGCTCGCCGCCGAAACCGCCTCGGCCGTGGACGACCGACCCAGCCACACCACCGCCAGCGCGCTAAGCCCGAACACCACTGCGATCGCCAGCGCGATATGGCCGTCCAATTGGCCGACGCCGAACCAGTGCCCGCTGAGCAGCGGCACCACCGCGGTGGTCAGCACGCGCACGCCTTCCGCCCACGGTGCCCAGCGGCGGCCTTCCATCAGCGCGCCGATCACGCACAGGCTGACGACCAGGTAGATCGCATAGCCCAGCAGCGCCGGCAGGCTGGCCGTACCGGCCATGCCGAGGAACTGCGTAGCCATCCCCAGCAGCAAGGCGAACTGCACCAGCACGTAGAGTTTCAGCGGCCGCGACAGCGGCGGATCGAAGCGCTCGTTCGGCATCACGAACGCGGGTTTCGGGTAGCGCGCCGCCACGTCGGCGGGACGCCAGCCCGGCGGCTTGAACCACACCAGCAGCTTGTCGCGCCAGCGCCTGGCATGCCACGCGTCCACCGCGGTATGCCAGTACACCTCGGCGTTCGCCCACAGCGGGTTCCAGCTGCGCAGCGGTGAGCGCGTGCCGTACACCGGCGGGTCGGTGTCATCCTCCTCGACGAAGGTGCCGAACAGGCGGTCCCACACGATCAGGATGCCGCCGTAATTGCGGTCGAGGTAGCGGTCGTTCACCGCGTGATGGGCGCGATGGTTGGACGGCGAGCAGAACACCCGGTCGAACCAGCCGAGCCGGCCGATCTGCTCGGTGTGCACCCAGAACTGGTACAGCAGGTCGATCAGCGCCACGATCACGAACACCTTCAGCGGCACGCCGAGCACGGCCAGCGGCAGGTAGAACAGCCAGCCCAGCAAGGCGCCGCTGCCGGTCTGGCGCAGCGCGGTGGACAGGTTGTAGCGCTCGCTCTGATGATGCACCACGTGCGCGGCCCACAGGATGTTCACCCGGTGCCCGCAGCGGTGCAGCCAGTAGTAGCAGAGGTCGTACAGCAGCAACGCGCCGACCCACACCAGCAGGTTGTTCTCCGGCAGCGCGAACAGCGCCAGGTGCTCGACGCACCACGCATAGATGCCGATCGTCAACAGCTTGCTGAACACACCGACCAGCTGCGAGATCACCCCCAGCCCGATGCTGTTGATCGCGTCGTTGCTGGCGTACGCCTCGCGCCCGCGCAGCTTCGCCACCAGCAGCTCGATCCCGATCAGCAGAAAGAACACCGGCGTGGCCCAGGTGATGATGAGTTCCTGCGTATTCACTGCGCTGCACCCGCCTCGATCGCCGTGCCGACGCGCTGCACCGAGCGCGCGATCCACCACAACGCCAGATAATACGCCGACAGCACCCACAGGCTGGCCAGCGGAAGCGGGCCGCGGAAACGGTCCCACGCCAGCAGGCTGTCGCTGAGCAGGAACGTCAGCGCGCCAAGCGCGGCCAGCCGCGCGGCCGGCGCCTGCGCATCGCCGCGCTGCGCAAACAGCCGCGCCCGCACCAGCGCCTGTCCGCCCATGCTCGCCAGCACCAGCACGTACACGATCACCGGCACGCGCAGCGACGTGCCGATCGCATCCCACAGCAGAACCAGGTTCACCGCGCCGTAGCCGAGGCTGGCCAGCAACAGCAGCGGCCGCGCGCCGAAGCGGCTGTCACCGAGGAACGCGGCGATGAAGCACAGGTGGCCGAACAGGAACGCCACGAGTCCCGGCACGAACAGGTCGCCCGGCAGCATCAGCAACACGTCGCCGAGCAGCGAGCAGGCGATGCCGGCCAGGATCCAGCGCCGGTAGCGCGGCGACTGCGCCGGCCGCGCACGCCACGCCAGCACGAAGATCAGCGCGGTGGCCAGCGGCTTGCCGAACCAGTGCAGCCAGCGCCAGCCCTGGTCGGGGTCGGCAGCAG
>DATCWU010000113.1:0-2710 GCA_036566165.1 Rhodanobacter sp.
GGGTGCCTGGCGGTCGACGCCGTGTGCGAAGCGCTCGCCGCGGAAGCCGGCTTCGTCCAGCGCCGCGGCCTGCAACATTGTGCCCATGGCGCCGTCGATGATCAGGATGCGTTGCAGCAGCGCGTGCTCAAGCAACGCGACGCGGTCCGGATGAAGCCAGGGCAGGGTGCTCATGGGGCAGTTCTCGATGGTTGCCTGGTGCGGGAAAGTTGTGTTGTCGCCAGTGCGCACGGCCATGGGGTCGAGCAGCTGACTATGCGTAATGTGGCCATACTGTTCATGGCTTGCGTGCGAGCAAACTGATGACTTCAAAATGTGGCGCCTTGCGCTCGCGGCTGAGACGCGTGCAACTGACCACCTGCAGCCCGGCGGCCTTGGCGAAGCCCGCCAACTGCTCGCTGCGGAAGCCCAGGTTGCGGTGGTCGAACGGCTCCACCACGGCGCGGTGGTCGTGCTTGCCCAACGTGACCGCCAGCAGGCGGCCGCCCGGGCGCAGGCAACGCGCGGCCTCGGCCACGGCTTTGGGCGGGTGTTCCGCATAGGTCAGCGCGTGCAGCATCAGCACCAGATCGAAACGTTGCTTGCCCATGTGCAATGCGTGCATGTCGCCCTGGCGCACTTGCACGTTGGGGAACCCCTGCAGGCGTTTGCTGGCGGCTTCGACCACGCGTTCGCTGGAGTCCACGCAGACGATCGAGTGCGCGTGTGGCGCCAGCAACTCGGCAGTGACTCCATCGCCGGAGGCAATGTCCAGCACGTCGCCGGTGTCCAGCAATTGCAGCAGCGAACGCGCGAGCGTTTCCCAGGTGCGCCCGGGCGAGTAGTGCCGCTCCATGTCGCCGGCTACCGTGTCCGCCCAGCCTTCGCCACGCGCGCGTTCGGCCAATACGTGTGGCACGCGCGCGGCGTCTTCGTGCAGCAACGCGTCGTCGATGCTTTCGCGCAGCGACGCCAACAACGTATGTTGCGCAGCGTCGCCTTCATTGTTGGCGCGGTAATAGGCGGATACCCCGGCACGGCGGTCGCGTACCAGCCCCGCTTCTTTCAACTTGGCGAGATGCGTGGATACGCGCGGCTGCGCCAGATGCAGCACGGCGGCCAGTTCCGCCACGGTCAGCTCTTCATGTTCAAGCAAGGCCAGCAGACGCACCCGGGTCGGGTCGGCGAGCAGGCGCAGGACACCGGAGGCTGTCGCCAGATCCATCGGTATCTCTCCATCGCGATATGAAGATTGCAAGGCTAGGCGGGTGACGGCAGGGCGTCAAGCGCTGGCCGCGCCGGACAGACGCCGCGCGCCCGGCTCGCGGCGCTGTCGACGCTACAATACCCATTCGTCGGTGTTGCACCGGCGCCTTTTGTCCGTCGCCACGCGCGGCGTCTGGAAGCAGGACATGTATTTTTGCAGCGTTCGTGATGATTTCGTCGCCGTGCTTGTCGCCCAGTGGCGTTGATGGCGCGGGCGCAGGCGCAACCGAACATTGCGCTGGTCAAGTATTGGGGCAAGCGCGACAGCGCCCTGAATCTGCCAGCCAGCGGCTCGTTGTCGATCACGCTGGACTCGTTGTGGACGCGCACGTGCGTCGCATTTGACCCGACCTTGACGCGCGATGAGCTGCTGCTGGATGGCGCCGAGCACCCGGCGGCGTTGGCACGCGTCAGCGGTTGCCTTGATCTGCTGCGGGAGCGCGCCGGCAGCACCATGCACGCACGGGTGGATACGCACAACAATTTTCCGACCGGCGCGGGACTGGCGTCGTCCGCATCCGGCTTTGCCGCCCTGGTGCTGGCGGGCAGTGCGGCGCTCGGGTTGACGCTGGATCGGCGTGTCCTGTCGGTGCTGGCGCGGCGCGGTTCAGGCTCGGCCGCGCGCTCGATCTTTGGCGGCTTTGTGGGCATGGCCGCAGGCACGCGTGCCGACGGTGAAGATGCGTTTGCCACACCGTTGCTCGACGCTGCGCAGTGGCCGTTGTGCGTAGTGGTGGCGGTCACCTCCATGCATGCCAAGGCGGTGGGATCTGGTGCCGGCATGGAGCTCAGTCGGCGTACCTCGCCATTCCATGCCGCGTGGCTGGCCGGGGCCGACGCGGATCTGGCCAGTGCACGCCATGCGCTGCAGCATCGCGATTTTGCCGAACTCGCCGCGGCGAGCGAATACAGCTGTCTGAAAATGCACGCGGTGATGCTCGCCAGCCGTCCGCCGCTGATGTACTGGAATGGCGCGACGGTGGAGTGTGTGCACGCCATTCGCGCGCTGCGCGAGCGCGACGGGGTGCCGGTGTTTTTCACGATTGACGCCGGACCGCAGGTCAAGGCCGTGTGTCTACCCGCCGCTGCCCCACGCGTCGCGGCCGTGCTTGGCGCCGTGGCCGGGGTCGAGCGCGTGTTGACCAGCGCGCTTGGCGTCGGCGCCCGTCTGCTGACCGATGCCGAGGGCGGCTGATGGGCATCGTCGCCAGTGCCCCGGGCAAGCTGGTGTTGACCGGTGAATATGCCGTGCTGGAGGGCGCACCGGCCATCGTGCTTGCACTCGATCGACGGGCCCGGGTGACGTTGCGTGACAATGCCGGCGCGGGTTATGTGATCGACGCGCCCGACCTGGGTGTGCATGACGCGCTGGGTTATCTGGATGGCCAGCACCATTTCCATTGGAACAGCGTTGACGCGATCGATACAGACCGTCTCGCCCTGGTGGCGTCCGTGCTCGAGACCA
>DATCWU010000128.1:0-6796 GCA_036566165.1 Rhodanobacter sp.
TCCCATGCGGGTCAGGGCCTCCTGGACCCACGGCAGCATGCGATCGCCCGGTTGCATCGCCGCCGCACGCGTCTGCAATGGCCCACTGCCGAGCCTGGCCAGCAAGTCGAGAATTTGTTTCTGATTTTGCGCACGGTCGAAACCTTGCAACTGCTCCTGCATTTCGGCGCGCGTGCGCGCACTACCCCAGTAGTCGCCGCTGGCCAGCATGGCGCGGGCGCGGAGTTCCAGCAGACGTGGTCGCAGTGCATTGGGTACGGCGAGATCCGGCGGGGTGGTCAACTGCAATGCGGTCGCGGTGTCGTGTGCGGTCAATGCGTGCTCGGCACGCAGCAGGTCCAGGCGCAGGGGTTCGTCGCCGCTCAGATTGCGCCGGTCGATCTGCGTGAGGATGGCTGTGGCCTGGTCCAGCTCGCCGGCTTGGCGCCATGCTTCGGCGGCGAGCAGCCGGTAGTGATCGCGGCCACCGCGTGATTCGTCTGCCAGCGTCAGATAGGCCTGCGCGGCTGCGTTGAACTGCCCGCGCTTGGCGAGTGCGGCAGCGCTCTGCGCGGCAGCGGATTCGGCCGGCGTCGGGCGTGTGCTGAGCGGCACGCAGGCAACCAGCAGCAGCGAAAACAGCAGCGCGATTGCGGTGGCTCGTGAAAAGCACATGAGGCGCATGGAAGATCTCTTGATCGTCATGAACGGCAATGCGCGATGATAACGGATCACGCCCGCTGCTCGCGGTGAAGGAATCCCATGACCGCTATCGCTCCTGGTTGTTTGTATGTTGTTGCCACGCCAATCGGCCATCGCGACGATCTGTCGGCGCGCGCCATTGCGACCTTGCGCGCGGCGACGGTGATTGCCGCCGAAGACACGCGCCACAGCCGCCCGTTGCTGCTCCAGCATGGCGTCGACACGCCACTGGTGGCACTGCATGAATACAACGAACGCGAAGCGGTGAATGCGCTGGTGCGGCGCCTGCTTGCAGGTCAATCGGTGGCGTTGATTTCCGACGCGGGCACGCCACTGATCAGCGATCCCGGCTTTCGGCTGGTACGTGCTGCGCGCGCGGCCGGCATCCGTTGTGTCCCGCTGCCGGGCGCGTGTGCGGCGATTGCGGCGTTGTCCGTGGGTGGCCTGCCCAGCGACCGGTTTGTGTTTGAGGGCTTTCTGCCGCCGAAGGCGGCGGCGCGACGCGCACGGCTGCAGAAACTTGCCGGCGATGTGCGCACGATCATTTTCTATGAATCGGCGCATCGCATTGCCGAGAGCGTGGCCGACATGCGCGACGTCTTCGGTGCCACGCGCGAAGCGGTACTGGCGCGCGAGCTGACCAAGGTGTTCGAGACGGTTTTGGGCGAGCCGCTGGGCGAGCTGGCATTGCGCATCGCGACTGATCCGGATCAGCAACGTGGCGAGTGTGTGGTGCTGGTTGCCGGGTGTGGCGAAGAGGTCGATACCCGACTGGCCGAAGGCCAGCGCGTGTTCGCGATCCTGCGCGAGGAACTGCCGCCGGCCAAAGCCGCGAAGCTCGCCGCGGCGATCAGTGGCGCACCACGCAAGCTTCTCTATGAGGGGTAGGAGCGCACCCTGTGCGCGATAGTGTTTGCTGACATCGGCAAGCATCGCGCACGGGGCGCGTTTTGGTGACATCGGCAAAAAGCATCGCGCACAGGGATGCTTTTGGTGGCGTTGGCAAAAAGCATCGGGCACGGGATGGTTTTGGTGGCATTGGCAAAAAGCATCGCGCACAGGGTGCGCTCCTACTAGACTTGGTGGCGGAGTCGGCCGGGCAGTCGCGTCGCACGCAAGTGCATCGAGGAAAGTCCGGGCTCCACAGGGCAGAGTGCCAGGTAACTCCTGGGCAGCGTGAGCTGACGGCCAGTGCAACAGAGAGCAGACCGCCGATGGCCTCGCAAGAGGATCAGGCAAGGGTGAAAGGGTGCGGTAAGAGCGCACCGCGTACGGGGCCAACGTCGTACGGCACGGTAAACCCCACTCGGAGCAAGACCAAATAGGGGAACGATAACGCGGCCCGCGTTGTTCCCGGGTAGGTTGCTGGAGCCAGGCGGCAACGTCTGGCCGAGAGGAATGACTGTCGCGTCGCAAGACGTACAGAACCCGGCTTACAGGCCGACTCCACCTCTTTGGTTCTTCGTGGCACGCCACTCCGTTGCGGCTCATCCCGTGCCGGAGTGGCCGTGCTTGCGTCATTCAGGCAACACACAGGCGGACAACGCGAAAAGGCGCTTGCCGGGATGTGCCGCAGCATGGGTCACGAATTAAAAAAATCCATGCATTCAAGTACCTTGCGAATGGTCGTGAGAAAGTGCTGCAGATCGCGTTCACAATCGCGGCTTTCTTGTTGATTCACAAGTGATTTTCCTTGACAACCCACAATGCTCACGGTTATCGTGGGTTTCAGTGTGAAAACGTGGGTTTTCGTGGAGTGACACCCGTGTTTCAAGGCGAGACCGCCATTACCGTTGACGACAAGGGCCGTTTGGCCATTCCCACCGCGTATCGCGAGTTGGTGGCGCAGGCGTGCGCCAATCGTCTGGTGATTACCTACAACCCGTTCGAGTTGGGTTGCCTGTGGTTGTTCCCGTACGCGGAATGGGAGCCAGTGCGCGATCAGGTCAATGCGCTGTCGAAAGTGGTGACGGCGCATCGCGATCTGCAGATGAAGCTGGTTGGTGCGGCGGCGGTGGTCGAGCCCGACGGTGCGGCACGCATTTTGTTGCCGGCCAGCCAGCGCGCCACCACGGGCATCGAGAAGAAAGCGGTGTTGCTCGGCATGGGCAACAAGTTCGAGTTGTGGAGCGAGCAGGCGCATCTGGCGAAGATTCGCCAGGTCATCGGCGAGGGCGGAATCACCAGCGACATGGCAAGTCTGCGCCTGTAACGGCGTGTGGCGAAACGAAGGCGGGAGTGCAGCGTGGCGAAACAGCCTGAGCCATTGCGACATGTCCCGGTAATGCTGGACGAAGCGGTGGAGGGTCTGTCGGTGCGCTCTGACGGACGTTATCTGGATGGTACGTTTGGCCGCGGTGGGCATGCCCGCGCCGTATTGGCGCGCCTGGGCGAACACGGTCGGTTGTTGTTGATGGATCGTGACCCCGCCGCGATTGCCGCCGCGCAAGCCGAATTCGCCGGTGATCCGCGCGTGTCCATCCGCCATGCCAATTTTTCCAGCCTCGCCGAGTGGGACGCCACGGCCAATGGCCTGGATGGCGTGCTGCTCGATCTGGGCGTGTCCTCGCCGCAACTGGACGAAGCCGCGCGCGGTTTCAGCTTCATGGCCGATGCGCCACTGGACATGCGCATGGATACCACGCGCGGCGAAAGCGCGGCGGACTTTCTCGCCCGTGCCGATGAGCGCGAGATCATGCAAGTGTTGTGGGACTTTGGCGAAGAGCGCCAGGGTCGGCGCATTGCACACGCCATCGTGACCGATCGGGAAACGACGCCATTCACGCGCACCACGCAACTGGCGGCCTTGATCGAGCGCGTCGTCGGGCGTCATGAGCCGGGCAAACACCCGGCTACGCGCAGCTTTCAGGCGCTGCGGATTCGTGTGAACGGTGAACTGGATGCGTTGCGCGATGGTTTGTCGGCCGCGCTGGAACGGCTGCACGTGGGCGGCCGGCTGGTGGTGATCAGTTTCCATTCGCTGGAAGACCGGGTCGTGAAGCTGTTCATTCGGGATCAGTCGGGTCGGGTGCAAAACAGTCGACGTGGCCCCCCGGTTGCGGCACGACCGGCACGGCTGCGGGCGATCGGCAAGGCGCACTTTCCCGGGGCGGCGGAATTGGCTGCCAATCCACGTGCGCGCTCCGCGGTGTTGCGCGTGGCGGAAAAACTGCCGCAGCAGGTGGTTGCATGAAGGCGTTGGGCGCGGCGATCGTGCTGACCTTGCTGATCTCGGTCGTCGCCAGTGCGCTCGGGGTGGTGTGGACGCGGCACGAAAACCGCGTGCTGTTTGTCAGCCTCACTGCGCTGCAGAACCAGCGCGACGATTTGAACATTGAATACGGCCGGCTTGAACTCGAACAAGCCACGCACGCCGAACCGCGCCGCATCGACGACGAGGCACGGCAAAAACTGGGCATGTTCGAACCTCGCCCGCAAGACATCCGGTTGCTGCGTCGATGATCTGGCGCAAACGTCAGTTGCACGCAGTCCAGGGGCGCCGCCGCAGCGAGGGGCCAAGCGCACGCAAGCGCATGGTGCTGGTGGTGGGCCTGCTTGGCCTGGCGTCCATTGGTCTGGTCGCGCGCGCATTTGATCTGCAGGTGGTACGCAAGCAGTTCTACCAGCGGCAGGGTGACGCGCGCTTCCTGCGCGAAATGCCGATCCCGGTCTCGCGCGGCACGATCTTCGATCGCAACGGCGAGCCCCTGGCGGTGTCCACGCCGGTGATGTCGATCTGGGCGAATCCCCCCGAAGTGCTGGAAAACGTCGAGCGCATCCCGGCGCTGGCGCAAGTGCTGGGCGTGAATGCGGCCGAGTTGAAGGATCGCCTGGCGCAGCGCTCCGATCGCGAGTTTGTGTATTTGCGCCGGCAGATGCGCCCGGAGGCGGCGCAGGCGGTGCTGGACCTGGGCATCCCGGGCATCAATGGTCAGCGCGAATTCAAACGCTACTACCCGTCCGGCGAAGTGACTGCGCACGTGCTCGGCTTTACCAACATTGACGACCACGGCCAGGAAGGGCTGGAGCTTGCGTACGACGAATGGCTGTCGGGCACGCCCGGTTCCAAGCGCGTGATTCGTGACCGCATGGGTCACGTGGTGGAAAACCTGGAGCAATTGCAGGCGCCCAAGCCGGGACAAAACCTCACGCTCAGCATTGATCGGCGTATCCAGTTTCTCGCTTACAGCGAGTTGAAGAACACGCTGGAGAAGTTTCAGGCCGACTCCGGCTCCATCGTGATCCTCGACGTGAAAACCGGCGAAGTGCTGGCGATGGTCAACCTGCCGACCTACAACCCGAACGCGGTCAATGCCAGCAAACCCTATCAACGGCGCAATCGCGCGATGACGGATTTGCTCGAACCCGGTTCGACGATCAAGCCGATCCTGATGGCGGCAGCGCTGTCCAGCGGCAAGTTCACGCCGACCACGCCGATCATCGATACCACCGGCGGCCACTGGTATTTCCAGGGGCACGACATTCACGACACGCACAACTATGGCCTGCTGACGCCGACCGGTGTCATCACCAAGTCGAGCAACGTCGGCGCGGCAAAAATCGCCATGCAGCTCGATACGTCGTTGATGTACGACACCTACCGCGGGTTCGGTTTTGGCAACAGCACCAACAGTGGCTTTCCCGGCGAGGCAGCCGGCTTGCTGCGCATCGGCCGCGATTGGCGGCCGCTGGAAAAGGCCATCCTGGGCTATGGCTACGGCCTCAACGTGACCGTGCTGCAGCTGGCGAACGCCTACGCGACCATCGCCGATGACGGCGTGATGCATACCCCGAGCTTCATCAAGGGCAACGGGGTCGATGCCCGGCAGATCATCTCGCCGCAGGTAGCGCACGAGATCGTGCAGATGATGGAAACCGTCACCGGCCCGGGCAGCACGGCGCCGCAGGCGCGCATTCCCAACTACAGCGTGGCCGGCAAGACCGGTACCGCGCACAAGGCCAGTGCCGGGGGTTATGCCAAGAACAATTACACGGCGGCATTCGGCGGCATCGTGCCGGCGTCCAAGCCGCGACTGGTCGGCGTGGTGGTGGTCGACAACCCGAGCAAGGGCAGCTACTACGGTGGCATGGTGTCCGCGCCAGTGTTCGCCAAGGTGATGGACGGCGCGCTGCGCCTGCTGGATGTGCCGCCAGACAATATTGGCCGCTGGTATGTCGGTGGGCCGTTGCAAAGTACGGACGGCCTGGCCGGCAGCGCGCCACCGAGCGAAGCGCCCATTGACGATGCCCCGATCGACGAGGGCACGCCATGAGCACCGGGCATCTGGACCAGCTGTTGCTCGGGATTGCCGATCGCCAGGTACTTGACACTCCGGGTGCTGGCCACATCGTGCTGTCGGGCCTGACCCTGGATTCGCGCCAGGTGCGCCGTGGCGACGCATTTTTCGCGTTGCGCGGCACGCGTACGCATGGCATCGCGTTTGCTGCCGGTGCGGTGCAGCGTGGGGCGTGTGTCGTGCTGGCCGAAACCCCTGCTGCGGGTGAGACTCTGCCGGTTGCCGACGGTGTGGAGGCACCGCGCGACGGCGCCGTCTTGCCACAGGCGCTGCGCGACGTGCCGGTGCTGTGGATCGACGACCTGCATGCGCAGATCGGTGAAATCGCCGCGCGCTTTTACGATCGCCCGGCCGAGTCGATGCGCATCATCGGCGTCACCGGGACCAACGGCAAGACCTCCTGCGTGCAATTACTGGCGCAGGCGCTGACCTTGCTTGGTCAGCGTGCGGCCAGCATCGGCACGCTGGGCGCGGGCCTGGACGGGCAGCTGCGTGCCGGTACACGCACCACGCCCGATGCCATCAGCGTGCAGGCGCAGCTGGCCGAGTTTCGCGAGCTGGGCGTGACCCATGTGGCGATGGAAGTGTCCTCGCACGCGCTGGCGCAGGATCGCGTGGGCGCGGTGGATTTCGAGATTGCCGTGTTCACCAACCTTACGCGTGATCATCTGGATTACCACGGCAGCATGCAGGCGTATGGGGCGGCCAAGGCGCGCCTGTTTGCGTGGCCCGGGCTGCAAAGCGCGGTGCTCAATATCGACGATGCGTTTGGCGCACAGTTGCTGGCGCAACTGCCACCCGGTGTGGCCGCGTTGCCG
>DATCWU010000130.1:0-7321 GCA_036566165.1 Rhodanobacter sp.
AACGGTTGCTGCTGGAGCATGCGTTCACGACGTTTGGCTGCGTCGCCGTCGCCTTCCACACCGACGTGCTGAACACCGACTCCCAACGCGCCATAGCCCGCCTCGGCGCCCAGCGTGAAGGCGTGCTGCGCGCGCACAAACGCCGTGCCGATGGCAGCCTCCGCGACACCGTGTGCTTCAGCCTCCTCGCCACCGCCTGGCCGGCCGCGAGACACCAGCTGGATGAACGCCTGGCGCGTCTGGTTCAGTCCGCGCGGTAGCGCAACACTGGCGTACATCATCGCCCCGGCGACCGCTGACGGCCGGTGCACCAGACGAATGGTCCGACTCGCAACGACGATGGGCACGTTGCCGCGCATTGCACCACGATCAGCCGGTGCCAGCCACAGGTCACAACAAACGATTGACCATCCGATCGAGCCGGGTGCGATTCAGGCGTCTGAGGTTTTTCCGCACCTCGGCCGGGTACTGACGTGGACTTTCCAGCGCACGGTAATCGACCACACGCGTGGCGTGTTGGCGCAACGCGGCCCATTCGGCCTGATGCCGGGCATGCAACAAATGCGCGGGGTCGCGCAACACCAGGGCGTTTTCCAAATCCAGCGCCCATGCGCGTGGATTGAAGTTGTTGCCGGTCAGTACCGCCACGTCATCGTCGACGAACAAACCCTTCAGGTGGTAGCTGTTGTCGCCATCGCGCCACAGGTAAACGTTCAGCTGGCCACTGGCGAGCTGTTTCGCACGGGCACGTGCAAACCGCCGCAGGTTGTTCTCATACAGATAGGGCAGCAAGCCGATGGTCTTGAACGGCTCGCCGGGCGGAATGAAAAAATCATTGGCGGTCTTGTCGCCAACCATGATGTCGATGCGGCAACCGCGGCGCAGCAACTGCCCCAGCACCGCGCGCACCGGCCGCGGCAAATTGAAATACGGTGTCAGCAGGATCACGTGCCCGCGCGCCTGCCGCAGCAGATCGAGCAATGCCGTATCCAGCGCATTGTCCGTGCGGCCGAACCCCAGCAGCGGGGTCACCGCCACATCGCCAGCGCTCAATGGGGCGTCGACTACATCATAGGCAGCGTGCTGCAGCGCGCGGCGCAGGCGGCGGATCGCCGGTGCCAACTTGCGCGTGCTTGGCACCTGTGTTCCCGTCAGGCAGACCACTGCCTTGCTGCCGAGCAGGTGCTGGCGGACAAACCCCGCCAGCGCATCGGCCAACCCGGCGTGCTGCAGCAAGTGATAGCGATCGAGGCGGTAATTCCCGTGGCGCGCCAGATAGACGTTGTTGAGACTGGCCCCGCTGTAAAGCACCGTGTCATCAAACACGAAACCCTTCAGATGCAGCACCCCGAACAGCTCGCGGTTCTGCACCGGCACGCCGTAGATGTCGACCCCGGGACCAAGCCGCGCGGCGTATTCGCGATACATACCGGCGTTGCCAGCGGACTTGCGCTGGCCCAGCAAGCCACGGCGCGCGCGATGCCAGTCGACGAAGACGGCAACCTGCAGTGCCGGGCGCCGCGCCTTGGCCGCGTACAACGCGTCCAATACCTCGCGACCGGCGTCGTCATCCTGCAAGTACAGCGCCACGATGACGATGCGGCGGGTAGCCTGCGCGATATGCGCCAGCAGCGCCACGCGAAACGCGGACGGACCCGGCAACAGTTCAATCGCTGTCGCCGGCACCGCGAACGCCGGCCATGCAAGTACCGGCGGTTGTCGACGATGCGGTGCCAGTAAGCGGCGCGCCAGGCGCGCTGGCGTCGAGATCACCCGATTCATGCTTGCGCATCACCCACCAGCATGTCTCAACCGCCGTGCACCGGAAACGTCTGTACGCTACCAGGCGCGGAACGACTCGTCGCCGGGTTCGTCCCCGGCGTGGGGGCAATAACGCGGCTACCGCACTGGTAGACGCCCCATGGTTGCGAGCCGTCGACAGGTTCGCTCAACGGCTTGATGGTGTCCGCGTGCATCTTCGCGGCCTCGTTGCGCGCCATGACTTGCAGCTCGTCACGCACGGTGATCTGGTTGCGGTTGACTGGGCCCACGCGATCCATCACCGACACAGTGACCTTGCCCAGTTCATGGCAGGCGGAAACGTCGCCGGTCCACACAGTGCGCACGTTTTTCGACGCGCTGTCGGGCGTAATGCCCCAGCTGCAGGCGCCGAGCAGCAGGACAGGGGCGAACAACAACAGGGTCTTGCGCATGGGCAGCTCCGTGGCAATGCGTGAAACTGATAAAGGAAGAGGCCGGACGTTGCCGTCCGGCCTCCATCGTAACGCGCCACCAGTGCGCGTGCTGTACGCCAGCTGGCTACAGCGTGCGCACGGCGGTCACTTCACCGCGTTGCCATCAGCGTCGATCACCTGCACGTCGCCGAGCTTCAGCGCGCGCACCGGCGCCTCGATCTTGCCCAGATCACCGACGATGACCCAGGTCATCGCTGCAGGGTTGACGATTTCCTTGATCGCGGTTTCCGCGGCCGCCGGCGTCACCGCTTCCAGCTTCGACTTCAGCGTCTGCACGTAATCGTCGGGACGGTCGTACTGCACGATGCCGCTGATCGCACCCAGCACGGCGCTGGTGGTCTCGTAGCTGCCGGGCAGGGCACGAATGCGCTGATCCTTGATCTTGGCGATTTCGTCGGCAGTCAGCGGCTTGTCACCGATCACGGCACGCGCCTCTTTCAGTACCTCGTTGGCCGATTCGGCCGTCTTGTCGGTTTGCACCGGCGCGTAGAACAGGAACGGGCGCTGGCCTTGCGCATCCATCAGGATGGTTTGCGCGCCATAGGCCCAACGCTTGTCCTCGCGCAGATTCATGTTCAGCCGCGAGGTGAAGGTGCCCCCAAACGCGCCGTTGGCCGCCTGGATCGCCAGGTTGTTGTCGGCGCGGGTGGAGGGCGCGAGCAAGCCGGCAAGGATCAGCGACTGCGGCGCGTCGGCGCGATTGATCAGAAACACGCGCGGCCGGGCTTGCGCCGCCACCTTGGTGACATTCTTGGTCGGGATCGCGCTGGCCGGTGCCTGCCAGTCGCCAAACGCCGTGTTCAACAGCGGGATGATCGTGGCCAGCGTGGTATCCCCCGCAACCAGGATCTTGACGTTGTCCGGACGCAGCCAGTCGTGCTGGAACGTGGTCAGGTCGGTCGCGGTCAGCGCCTTGATCTCCGCCTCGGTGCCCGAGCCGGTGAACGGAATGCCGTACGCATGTTGCGCGCCATACAACAACGGCGGCAAGGTGCGCAGCGCCATGCCGATCGGCTGCGTTTTCTCCTGCGCAATGCCGGCCAGCCACTGGCCACGCACGCGTTCGATGTCGGCTGCCTTGAACGCCGGGTTGCGCACGATATCGGCAAACAACGCGAGCGATGGTTGCAACTGATCGTTCATCGCGTTGAGTGAAGCGGAACAGATATCCAGACCACAGCCGACGGCGGTGATGGCACCCAGGCGTTCTTTGCGCTTGGCGATCTCGACCGAGTCCAGATCCTTGGTGCTTTCGTTCATTAGCGTCGAGGTGAAGCTGGCAGTGCCGAGCTTGTGGCCTTGATCGGCCGCGTAGCCGGAATCAAACAACAACTGCATCTGCGTGACGGGAATGGTATGCCGCTCGGCCAGGATGACCTCGATACCATTCGCCAGCTTGCCGCGCTCCAGTTTGGGGAAGGTCAACGCCGGAAACTGCGTGACTGACGGGACCCCGGTGCTGCGATCGAGCGCACTCTTGGTGACGCGGTAGGCCTGCCCGGCCGGCAACTTGGCTTGCGGGCGATCCGGCGCAGCAGCCAGCGGGACCACCTTGGCATCCTCCGCCTTCGGGTCAAACGCCTTGTCCGTTGCCGGCAACACGGTAAGCAGGTAATCGCCCTTGCTCAGCCAGGTGTCCGCAGCTGCCTTGACGCCGGCAATGGTAGCCGCGTCGGCACGCGCCAGGTCTTTCTGGTAAGCGCCCGGGTCGCCCCGGTACACCTGCCCCTCGGCCAGAATCACCGCCTTGCCGCTGAACCCGCCAACTTTTTCCAGGCCACGGATGAAACTGGCGCGATTGGCGACTTTGGCCCGATCCAGCTCATCCTGCGTCGGGCCGCTGGCGAGGAATTTCTGCAACTCCTCGTTGATCACCGCTTCGACCTTGGCCGGATCCACGCCCGCCTTCACATCCGCCTGGATCTGGAACTGGCTGGCCAAGGCAAACTCGCCGATGCTGGCTGAAACGTCATCCACCAATTTGTCCTGGTAGACCAGACGCTGATACAGCCGCGAGGTCTTGCCACCCCCAAGCGCCGTGGCAGCCAGATCGAGTTGAATGGCCGCATCGGTACCCAGCTGCGGCACCACCCAGGTGCGGATGATGCGCGGTTGTGCCACATGATCGTGCTGCACGCCGCGCGTGGATTTCGCCAGCGGGGTGATCCACGGCTGCTGCCGCGCCACTGCCGGACCGGCCGGAATGTCGCCGAAATACTTCAGCGCCTTGGCTTTCGCTTCCGCCACGGTGATATCGCCAGCCAGGACCAGCGTGGTGTTCGCTGCGCCGTAATTGCTGTTGAACCATTGCTTCACGTCAGCCAGCGAGGCCGCGTTCAAATCGGCCATCGAGCCAATCGTGTCGTGCTGGTAGGGATGGTTGGCCGGGAAGGTGTTGGACAGGATGTTCTGGTCCACGCGACCGTACGGACGGTTCTCGCCCTGGCGCTTTTCGTTCTGCACAACGCCACGCTGGGTGTCGAGTTCCTGCTGCCCAATGGCGCCCAGCAAATGGCCCATGCGATCCGATTCCATCCACAATGCCATGTCCAGCGCAGTGGTCGGCACGGTTTCAAAATAATTGGTGCGATCGAACCATGTGGTGCCATTCATGTCCGTGGCACCGGCCTTCTCGAACGGGCCGAAATACGTGCCTTTGCGATTCTCCGAACCGGAGAACATCAGGTGCTCGAACAGATGGGCGAAACCGGTCTTGCCCTTGGGCTCATCGCCGGAACCAATGTGGTACCAGATGCTCACCGCCACTACCGGCGCCTTGTGATCTTCGTGCACGACCACCGTCAGCCCGTTGGGCAGGATGAAGCGGGTGTAGGCAATTTCCGGCACCTGCTGCGTGACCGACGCCGCCGTGGGCGCCGCCACGACCAGCGGTACGCCACCAGCCAAAGTCAGCATGCCGGCGATAAGCAGAACGAGCGGTTTCTTTGCCACGGGGAACTCCTTTTTCTCGGGTAAGTACCGAGGCTACCGGTGCCATGTGGCAACCGCAAATGACTTTCGTCACCCCGCTGACTGGCCAGCGGCAAACCGCGCCTGCCCGCCAACGCGAGGGCATTCGGCGACCGCTCACCCGTTCAGGTCTGTCGCCATGCCAGCCACCGGCGGCTATGCTGCGTCCCTGTCGTGGCACGAGTAACTCCCTCGTGAAATCCTGTTCGTCGCTGTCGGTGGCGCGTCCATTGTGGCTGTCCAGCGCCCGTCTCGAAGTGGCGTTGTTTGGCCTGTTTGCGTTGCTGCTGCTGGGTATTGGCATCGGCCTGCGCGATCCGTGGCCCTCTGACGAGCCACGCTTCGCCCTGGTGGCGCATGCCATGGTGGAACACGGCCGGTGGCTGTTCCCACACCGCGGCAGCGAGCTGTATGCCGACAAGCCGCCGCTGTTCATGTGGCTGCAGGCCGGCGGTTACCTGTTCACCCACAACTGGCGCGTTGCATTCATGCTGCCATCGCTGGTGGCCGGACTTGGCGCGCTGGCTCTCGTATACGACCTTGCCCGCCGCCTGTGGAATCACCGCAGCGCGCTGCTGGCCGCGACCACGCTGCTGGTCACGATCCACTTCACCTACCAGATGCGCAACGCGCAGATTGATCCGCTGCTGCTGGGGTGGATGACACTGGCCAATTACGGGCTGCTACGGCATCTGTTGCTGGGACCGGCCTGGCGTTGGTTCGCCGTGGGCTGCTTTGCCGCCGGGTTGGGGGTCATCACCAAGGGCGTGGGTGTACTCGCGCTGCTGATGCTTGTGCCGTATGTGCTGGTGCGGCACCGCCGCTGGCGCATGGTCGCGGCAATGCATGGCGGTTGGCACTGGTGGCTCGGACTGTGCGCGTTTCTGCTGCCGATACTGGCGTGGCTGCTACCCATGGTGCTGGTGGCGCGTGCCGATGGCGACCCGCAACACGCGGCCTATGTCCAGGACATCCTGTTCGGGCAGACCGTGCACCGCTATGCCACGCCAACCGGCCACCTGCACTCGCCGGTGTATTTTCTCGGCATCATCGCCGTCGACTGGTTGCCGCTGTCGCTGCTGTTGCCCTGGGCAATCCCGGCGTGGTGGCGACGCTTGCGCCGTGCTGACGCCCGCTTCGCGCTACCACTGGGCTGGTTTCTCCTGGTACTGGTATTTTTTTCCATCAGCCCGGGCAAGCGCGACGTCTACATCCTGCCGACGTTGCCGATGGTCGCCCTGGCGCTGGCGCCGCTGTTGCCCGGGCTGTTGCGCAAACGGCAGGTGCGTTGGACGATATTCGCGCTGACGGTCGTGTTGAGCGCCGTGCTGACCCTCGCCGCCACGCTGGCGCTGACCCGTCATCCGGCGTGGGCAACGCGCATGGAACAGTCGCTTGACCCACAGCTGTGGTGGCTGTTGCTGGTCATCGGCGGGGCCGGGTTGTTCATCGCCGCCTGCACGCGTATCCACCGCGCGCCCCTGGGTTGGTTGTTGCTGGCCAGCGTGTTGTGGGGCCTGTACGGGCTATGGGCATATCCGATGTTGAACGGCGAGCGCTCGGCGCGTGACGTGATGGCGCACGCGCGCGCCATCGCGGGCCCCGACGCCACGATCGGCCTGCTGGCCTGGAAGGAACAGAACCTGCTGATGGCGCGTGGACCGGTGACCGAGTTCGGCTTCCTGCAACCGTGGCCGCAGCAATTCGCGCAAGCTACGGCGTGGCTGCGGGCGGATCCCGGACGACGTTGGGTGTTCAGCCTGGATGCGGCGATGGGCGCATGCGTCACACGGCGACATGCGCACTACGTCGGCCACGCAAACCGCCGCAACTGGTGGATGTTCCAGGCGGGTGCGGTCATTCCCGGTTGCCTGCCGCGCGTCACAGATACCAGCGCGGATGCCGACTGAGCCGCTGGCGGCCACGCCCGACTCAGCGGATGCTGGTAGATTACGCCCGCGTGCAGGACGGCGTCCCGGGAATGGTCCGGGGCCTGATGCGCACTCGCTGCGCCCGACTGGCGTACCCGTTTGCTGAAGGCCTCCGCGTGCAAGCATCGTTGAAACCATGGCAATCGTGGACCCTTTCGATTCTGC
>DATCWU010000139.1:0-8559 GCA_036566165.1 Rhodanobacter sp.
TGCGACCAACCCAGGCGCACCAGGTAATTGAGGATGGCATGTGGCAGGAAGCCGGCCTCGCGATACTCCATGACACTGACCGCGCTGGTGCGCTTGGACAGCTTCTTGCCTTCCTTGTCCAGAATCATCGGCAGGTGCGCAAACTCCGGCACCTTGGCGCCCAGTGCCTGATAGATATTGATTTGCCGCGGGGTGTTGTTGACGTGGTCGTCACCGCGAATCACCTCGGTGATGCCCATGTCAATGTCGTCGACCACGACCGCGAAGTTGTAAGTGGGCCAGCCATCGGAACGAAAGATCACCAGATCGTCCAGCTCGCTGTTGGCCCACTCGACGCGGCCCTTGACCCGGTCCTCGAACACCACCGTACCCTCACGCGGGTTCTTGAAACGGATCACGCGGTTCGGATCATCGCGCAGCAGCTCATTGCGGTCGCGGTAATAGCCGTTGTAACGCGGTTTTTCACCGGCGGCCATTGCCGCTTCGCGCATGTCGCCAATTTCTTCCTTGGTCTCATAGGCGTAATACGCCTTGCCGGCGGCGAGCAGCTCGGCGGCCACCTGCTGGTAACGCGCGAGGCGGGTGGTCTGGTAGAACGGGCCTTCGTCATACGTCAGCCCCAGCCATTGCATCGCATCAATAATGGCCTGCACTGCCGCGTCCGTGGACCGTTCGCGGTCCGTATCTTCAATCCGCAACACAAACTGACCGCCGCGCCGCTGCGCCTCCAACCAGCAGTACAACGCGGTACGCGCTCCGCCAATATGCAGAAAACCGGTAGGACTGGGGGCGAAACGCGTGCGTACGGTCATGATCTCTTCAACAGCGGCGGAACGAAGTCATGGATTTTAGCCGATACCACGCCAACAACTGCTGCCCGGCCATTTGCACGGCCGCGCGCGCAGGGCAACTTCCGGGTCGACGCGCAACAGACGCTCTCCAGGACGGATGCAACGGTGGTGCTGACAGCACGCTGCTGACCACCACGACAACATCGCGCTGGGCAACCCACTCGCGCCATACATCGAGGCGGCGAAGTTGCACGCACCCACGCCGCGCAGTGACACGATCTTCGGCGCAAATCTGGCGTGCTCAAGGCGTGTGCAGCTTGATGTGGGCTCCAATCACCGGGGCAGCGGCACCCCGCCGGAATGGCAACCATCCCGGCATGGCCATATCGAGTACCACCCGCCGGTGGTGCATGCATTGATACGCAGGCACCGCCTGCCACTCACTTGACGTGAATGGTGATCTTCTTCGACGTCACTGCCGGCACAAACGGCACATGGTTGGCGTCGCCCAGTTCCAGTTGCAGCGTGTGCACGCCCGGCTTCAGTTGCAGCGTTGTCTCGGTCTGGCCACCGCCAAAGTGGCGGTGCTGTGCATCACTCGGAATCGGTTGACCGGCGGCCGGCAAGTCCTTCACGTCCACCAGCAGGTGATGATGGCCGGTGTGCTCCTTGGCCACGCCAGCCGGTGCCACGCCCATGCCTTTCAGACCAAAGCGTACGGCGACATCTTGACCAACGGTTGCGCCATCACTGGGCGAAATGATGTATGCCTCGGCCCCGGCTGGAGCCGGCGTGGTCGGCAGGCTGGGGATGTCGGTCGCCATGGCCGCACCGGCCAGCCCGGTCAGCGCAAGTGCAAGCAGGGTGCGTTTCATCGTCACTCTCCAGCGAGGGTAAGGGTGTCCAGTGTAAACGCAGCATCTCGCCGGAGGCGAAACCAGGGGTTCATCCAGGTGATGGACGCTTTCAGGCGTGCCATCGCGCTTCGCGCACGTGACTTCCACCGCGCTCACCGGCGATGCACGACAGGCACACGCCAGTTTGCCCACCGACGCAGGGCGGGGCACTGCCGCCTGCAGGTTGTCGTCGCTGACATGCCGGGGGTGTGGCCACCCGAGGGAGTGGTAGCTGCGGATCAGGCGGCGCGCGGCGCCTTCAACAGGATGCCGAGCAGATCGGCCAGCTTGTCGCGCATTTCGCGGCGATCGACGATCAGGTCGATGGCACCGTGGTCAACGAGAAACTCCGAACGCTGGAACCCTTCCGGCAGCGTCTCGCGCACGGTCTGCTCAATGACGCGCGGACCGGCAAAGCCGATCAACGCCTTCGGCTCACCAATGTTGATGTCGCCCAGCATGGCCAGACTGGCAGATACACCGCCCGTGGTCGGATTGGTCAACACGCTGATGTACGGTACCCCGGCATCCCGCAAGCGCGCCAGCGCGGCAGAGGTCTTGGCCATTTGCATCAGCGAGAACAGCGCCTCCTGCATGCGCGCGCCGCCGGTGGAGGTGAAGCACACCAGCGCGCTGTGGTCGGCCAGCGCCCGCTCGGCCGCGCGGGTGAACTTTTCGCCCACCACCGAACCCATCGAGCCGCCCATGTAGGCAAACTCGAACGCCGCCGCCACCAGAGGGCGACCTTTCAACTTGCCACTCACCACCAGCAGGGCGTCCTTGGCGCCGGTTTTTTTCTGCGCGGCGACGATGCGATCGCGATACTTTTTGGTATCGCGGAATTTCAGCGGATCAGTGGGCTCCAGGCTCGCCCACAATTCCTGCATGCTGCCCTCGTCAAGCAGTGCCTGCAGCCGGGTGTGCGCACTGATGGCGTGATGATGTCCGCACTTGGGACAGACCATCAGATTGCGCTCCAGCTCGGGGCGATACAGCACCGCACCGCAACCACCGCATTTTTCCCACACGCCTTCGGGTACCGAACCCTTGCCGGCACCGGCGTGCGACGCACGCGTGGCGGGATTCATGATCTTCTGCAACCAATTCATTGTTTCATCCCGTCGATTCGACGCTTGTTCGTGGATCGTTCGTCAAGTTTGCCAACCACGCCAGACGGTCGACGCGCGCGTGGCGTATGCCTCATCGCGCGTCAACCGCGGCGCGCACGGGCGCGAGAAACGCCTGGGCTCGAGCGCCAATGTCGTCAGCATCCGTCGCCCCGCTCAAGGCTTCCACCAACGCACTGCCAATCACGACTGCGTCCGCAAACTCGGCAATGGCTTTCGCGCTGGCCGCATCACGGATACCAAAACCAACCGCCACCGGCTTGCTTGTGTGCACGCGCAGTTGCGCCACATGCGCGGCAACATCAGCAGCGCTCAAGCGGGCGCTGCCGGTGATACCTGCAACTGACACATAATACAGGAAGCCCTCGACTGCCTTGCACAGCGGCGCCAGCCGCGCGTCTGCCGTGGTAGGCGCCGCCAGCAGGATCTGCTGCAGGCCCGCGTCGCGCAGCGGCTGCAACACGGCGGATTCTTCCAGCGGACAATCGACCAGCAACACGCCGTCGACCCCCGCAGCCACGGCCTCCTGCGCAAAGCGCGGGTAACCGTGAATCGCCACCGGGTTGAGGTAACCCATCAACACAATCGGCGTGACGTCATCGCGCTGGCGAAAGGCAGCCACCCAGCCCAATACCTCGGCCAGCCCGACGCCCTTGGCAATGGCGCGCTCGCTGGCATGCTGGATCACGGCACCGTCCGCCATCGGGTCGGAAAACGGCACGCCCAGCTCGAGCACATCCGCCCCGGCAGCCACCAGCGCGTGCATCAGCGCCACCATGTGTGCCGGCGCCGGGTCGCCGGCGGTGACGAACGGGATCAGGCCGGTGCGGCCGGCCGCTGCCAACGCCGCGAAACGCGCATCGATGCGGCTCATACCTGCACCCCTTCGCGCGCCGCGATGGTGTGCACGTCCTTGTCCCCGCGGCCGGACAGGTTGCACAGCACCAACGCATCCTTGGGATATTCACGCGCCAGCTTGATGGCCTGCGCGACGGCGTGGCTGGATTCGAGCGCAGCCAGGATGCCCTCCTGACGACACAGCAAATGAAACGCTGCCAGCGCCTCGTCATCGGTGACACCGACGTACTCGGCGCGCCCGGCATCTTTCAAGAACGCGTGCTCGGGGCCGACACCGGGATAATCGAGACCGGCGGAAATCGAATGTGTTTCGGTGATCTGGCCGTTGTCATCGCACAGCACGTACGTGCGATTGCCATGCAACACGCCCGGCCGCCCGGCTGACAGCGATGCCGCATGATGCCCGCTGGCAATGCCCTCGCCGGCTGCCTCGGCGCCGACGATGCGCACCTTCGGGTCATTCAGGAACGCGTGAAACAGCCCGATTGCATTGGAGCCCCCGCCGACGCAAGCCGTCAGCACGTCCGGCAGCCGCCCAAACTGTTCCAGCATCTGCGCCCGCGCCTCGCGCCCGACCACGGCGTTGAAGTCGCGCACCATCAGTGGATACGGATGCGGCCCGGCCACCGTGCCAATCATGTAAAACGTGTCGGCGACGTTCGTGACCCAGTCGCGCATGGCTTCGTTCAGCGCATCCTTCAGGGTCTTCGAGCCCGAAGTCACCGGCACCACCTCGGCACCCAGCAGCTTCATCCGGTAGACATTCATCTTCTGCCGCTCGATGTCCACCGCGCCCATGTACACCACGCACTTCAGGCCCAGCCGCGCGGCGACCGTGGCGCTGGCCACGCCGTGCTGGCCGGCACCGGTTTCGGCGATGATGCGCGGCTTGCCCATGCGCCTGGCGACCAGTGCCTGGCCCACGGTGTTGTTGATCTTGTGCGCGCCGGTATGGTTCAAGTCTTCGCGCTTGAACAAAATCTGCGCGCCGCCAATGTGCCGTGACAGCCGTTCGGCGTGATAAATCGGGCTGGGTCGGCCCACGTAATACTTCAGGTCGCGATCGAGCTCGGCAACGAAGGCTGGGTCATTGCGCAGGCGCAGGTACGCCTCGGTCAGTTCGGCGAGCGGCGCCATCAGCGTTTCCGCAACGTAGCTGCCGCCATAGTCACCAAAGCGGCCGTGGGCATCCGGGAAGGCGTTGAAATCCACAATCTGGTTCATGTTGTCGTTTCAATGGCGGCGAAAGCGCATCGCGCTGCGCGGAATTCCTTGCAGCACAATTACTGTGCGCCTGTGTACCGGGGCATGCCGCACTGCGGCAAGCGGCCATCTTAGCGGCAACGCTAATGCAAGGCACCGATCCCCATCACTACAGCGTGCGCCGGATGGTTTCCCGCAAGGTATCGATCTGCGCTGGCGTGAGCACACCGAGGATGCCTCGGCGTTCAGCGGGAATATGCGCGGCAGGGTCTTCGTCACCGAACACGTAGTAGTCCAGCAAGCCCTTCCAGGCAGCGCGCTCGGCTGGCGGCAGCGCCTTGAAAGTGAGCATGCAGTGCAGCAGGCAGCCGAGTGCGGTATCGGGCGCGTAGCCATGTGTCGGTCGCGGCTTCCACCAGTAATTCACCAGCGCGTTGAGACGCTCCAGCGAGGCCACGTGATGCCACCACATCGGCGGAATGTAGATGGCGTCGCCAGGCCGCAGCTCGGCCACCCGCGCTTGGGCCAATGCCAGCTTGAGGCGGGGGAAACGCGGATCATCGGGACGGTCGAGCCGCGCCATGCTGATGGCCGCGCCAGTGGGTGCAAAGTCCAGCGGACCGACATACAGATTGCGCACCTGATCAGGTGCAAACAGCGTAAAGCGGCGACTGCCACACACAACACAGGCGATGTTGTGAAATTCGTCAAAGTGCGCCGGCGTGGTTACCCGGTTGCCAATCCACAAGCGCGGCTGCACGCTGGCGTCAAGCAATGCCAGCGCGTGGTCGGCGTTGAAGCCGGGCAGGCACGCACTGATCAATGCGCTCTGGATGGCCAGGCCCGGCGCAGCCGTCTGCCGACTGTATTGCGCCAGTCGCTGCAGACCCTGGGTGATGGAAACGCGGTGGTGGGCATAATTGAAGCCGTCACCTGCTGCGTTGTAGCCGATGTATCCCTGTTCAGCGGGGGACAGCAACAACGTGTCGACCGCTGTGCCGTTGTCACGTGCCGCCACGCCCTGCGCAAATGCCGTATCCGACTCAAGCGCCAGCTGCACGATCGGCCAGTCCCGGCACAGACCACGCATGACCAGTGGGCGCTCACGACCCACGATGCCGTCCAGGGTCAGCGCCGGCCCGGCAACGCATTCTTCCACGGCAGCAGGCCGCTCGCTCATGCCGCGTCTGCCGCGTGCACCGCGTGGATAAACGCAGCCAGTTTGTCCGCAGCCTTGATGCCGGGTGCCGATTCCACGCCACTGGACACATCCACCGCCCAGGGATGCAGCGTGCGGATGCCGACCCCCACATTCTGCGCATCGAGGCCACCGGCCAGAATCAGTGGTTGCGACAAACCCACGGGCAGCAGCGACCAGTCGAAGGTGTGGCCGGTACCGCCGGCTGCACCCCGTGCATGGCCGTCCAGCAACAACGCGGCCGCATGCGGGTAAGCGCGCAACTCGGAGAGTACGGCGGCACCATCGCCCATGGCGATGGCTTTCAGAAACGGCCGACCGAACTGCATGCACCACGCATCACTCTCGCCACCATGAAACTGCAGCAGCGTCGGCTGCACTTCGTCCACTACCTGCTGCACCCAACGTGCGTCGTCATCCAAGAACAGCGCCACGCTGGCGACGAACGGCGGCAACGCATGTGCAATCGCCTGCCCCTGCGCGATCGTCACCTGACGCAGGCTGCGCGCGGTAAACACCAGGCCAATCGCATTGGCACCGAGCTGCGCCGCCAGCAGCGCATCCGCCACCCGGGTCATGCCGCAGCATTTGATGCGCGTCATTGGCTCACCTGCGCAGGCAAACCCCAATGCGCTTCATAACGCGGGCCGATAAAGGTCAGTCCGGAGGATGGCGCCGTGGGTCCCGCCACGCTGCGATCGCAGCCCGCCAGCAGCTCGGCCATCCATTCCACGGGGCGTTCCCCGCGGCCGATCACCAGCAATGAGCCAACGATGTTGCGCACCATGTGGTGCAGAAAACCGTTCGCCTCGATGTCCACGAACACTTGCTCGCCCACACGGCACACGCTGGCCGCCAGCACCGTGCGCAGCGGATGCTTGGCCTGGCAGGACAACGCCCGGAACGCCGTGAAATCGTGCGCGCCAAGCAAGGCTTGCATGGCCGCATGCATGCGGCCGGCATCCAGGGGCAGGCGCTCCCACGTCACCCAGCGCGCGTCCAGCGCGGCGCGAATCGGCCGGTTGAGAATGCAATAGCGATAACGCCGGCTGCGTGCCGCGTAGCGGGCGTGAAATTCCGGTGCCACTGGCTGCGCCCACAACACCGCGACACTGGCCGGCAGGTTGGAACAACTGCCCAGCACCCAGCCGCGCATGTCACGTTGCGCGGTGGTGTCGAAATGCACCACCTGACAGCGTCCGTGCACCCCGGTATCCGTGCGCCCGGCGCAACTTACCTGCACCGGATGTGCCGCGACTTTCGACAACGCGCGCTCCACTTCGGCCTGCACGCTGGCACCCACGGTCAGCCGCTGCCAACCGAGAAAATCGGTGCCGTCGAATTCGATACCCAGGGCGATGCGCATGAAGAGGAGCAGTGGCGAAAGACAGGAAACTTTAGCAGCCCCGGACGAAGACGGGCCGACAAGCGGCCCGTTTCGTTGCGCGCAGCCAGCACTCGGCCGCTAATGCGGCAGCTTGCCCAGCAACTCCCTGGCAACATCCTGCTGCGTCTGACTGCCTTCCTTGATGACTTCACCAAGCATGGCGCGAGCGCCCTCGGCGTCACCCATGTCCAGGTAGGCACGCGCCAGATCGAGCTTGGTGTCGACTGGATCGTCGTTGAATTCGCCCAGATCGTCCGCGGCGGTCGTCGCCGACGTTCCGTCGGACTGTTCGAACTGCCAGGTTGATGCCGCAGCATCCACCTCTGGCGCTGCCGCGGGTGACGAGTCTGCCGTAGGGGCGGCGGTCGATACACTCACGTCTGCACGCGCGGGCGCGGCCGTCGGCAGGTCTGGCGGCAACACGGGATGCGCCGTCAAATCAAAATCAAATGCATAGCCACTGACTGGTTTTGGCGAATCCGCCAGTGGCACATCGGTGGCCGACGCTGACGGTACCCCAACCGCGTCGTCCGTCGGGGCGTCTGCATAGTCATCAATGTCAAAGCCTTCCAGCGGATCCTCAGCCGGGAATGGCGGCACTTCCACATGGTGATCAAACAACGGGTGCCCGGGAACCAGATCCTCGCCCATGTGCACGACATCCTGCCACTCGTCCTGCCGCGGGTCGGTGACGTGTGCGTGCATTGCCTCGGCCGCCGCCTCGAAACGCTCCACGTCACGGCGCGAGTAATACAGCGTGACCAATTCCAGATGCAGGCCAACATCGTCGGGACGCTCGGCCAGCTGGTCGAGCAAATCATCCTGCTCGGCATCAGCCGCCGCCGTGGCACCGGTTTCCGGCGCCGCCACAAACCGATCCGCCAGCGACGAGGAAGATCCGCCGGCGGCATCCGCAAGCGGCTTGCGGCGACGGCCGAGCAACGCGAGCAACAGCAGCAACACGACCGCCCCCGCACCTGCCGCCCATGCCCACGTCTGCATGTACCACGGCGCGCTGGTCACCGGATTGCTCGTTGACGCGGCAGCGTCAGGCGCAGCGGCAGCGGCCGCCGGCGCACTGGCGGCCGCAACTGGCGTC
>DATCWU010000147.1:0-1925 GCA_036566165.1 Rhodanobacter sp.
GGCGACATCACGCAGACATAGGCAATGCGCAGGAAAATCAGCAGGGAAAACAGCGGTACCGTGAAGCGCAGGCGCTGCACGCTCCACAGCAGCATCGCGTACAACACGACGATGGACGCCACTGCGCCAATCGGGCCGAACGCCATCAGGAACGGAAAGAACTCCGTGCCCACGTTGATGTTGGTTGCATCCAGCGGAATGGTCGTGCCGGCCGTGGCGATGGACCCGCTCAGCGGGACGAGCTGATTGAACAGGAAGCTGGTGTTGCTGTAGTCCTTGGCCAGGATCGAACTGAAGTTGTAGGGCCCGGCACTGGCGTAGAGCAGCAGCCACTTGATGCCTTCCGGCGCCGCGCGATACGTCGCGCTGAACGGCAAGGTGATGTAATCCAGCGGCCCGGAGCGCAGCATGCCGAGGATCGAGAACACGCTGACACCCGCGAGCGCCAGCGCACCGACGGCCTTCCACGGCAAGGGCCTGGCTTCGTCCCGGCGCAGCAGGATGACCAGCGCAAACGAGAACACGCTGGCGAACACCCGGTTGCGGTCGATCACCAGAATCGGAAACAGGAAGCCGATGGTGATGAGCGTGTTGCGCAGCCACCGGTTCCTGGCGCACAGCAACGCGATCGGCGGCAGCACCCAGCATATGTCCGACACGTGGCGAATGTGTTCATGCCCGCCCTCCATCACCGCGTAGGACGAGGGGTTGTTGAACAGCGGGATGGGAAACAGCGCCAGGTCGAGCACGCAGAAAACCGCGATCAGCCACGCGAAAGCCAGCGCAACGAAAGCATCCCGGGTGCCGGCATAGCTGCGCGCGCGAAACTGTGCAGTCGGCGGCAGCCTGAAACCTGCCTGCACGTCGAACAACCACACCGCCGCAGCCACCACGGCCAGCAGCAGCAGACCTTGCAGGTAATCGACCGGAAGATCGTAGGTCAGCACGGTCAGTCCGCAGGCCACCAGCAGCGGCAGCGCGAGGTAGGCTGACGGCAGGCACAGCAACCGCTTCACGCTGCCTCCGCGCCGCGGTGGGCGAATGGCAGTCTGCGACTGCAGCGCATCGTCAACCACAGATACACCCACAGGTGCCATGCCAGCGGCCACGGCTGGTGCTGCAGGAACGCAATCTTGGCGTCGATGTAATGCGACTGCGCCCTGAGCAACGTCTTGTATGGTTCGTCGAACAGGCGTGCCCGGCGCAACGCCACTTGCCGCGATTCGGCCAGGTTGCCGATACGTGTGCCGAGGTGCCGCGTCCGGCTCAGGTTCCCGCCGTGGATGCGGTAAGCGCAGACGCTCACGTCGATGAAGCCGAGCGCATCACTCGCCGCCAGGCGCAGGAACAAATCCCAGTCTTCGATGCGCAGGCCTTCGCTCCAGCGTTCGACGGTATCCAGCGCGGTCCTGCGCATCAGGGCCACCGGTCCGCCAATGGCCCAATGGCTGATGATGGCGCGACGGATGCCGTCGTCGGACTGGTACAAACGCTTGTTGCCGTGCAATAGACGCATGCCGCTGTCATGCGTCTTGTGGTCGTTCTGGTCGACGACGATGGAATCGCCGATCACCGCGCCCTTGTCCGGATGCGCCAACAGGTACCGCACCTGGGCCTCGAGGCCGCCTGGCAGCAGGTAGTCGTCGCTGGAACCCGGGCGCAGGAACTCGCCGTTTGCACGCGCCGCCAGTTCGTTCATGGTCGCCGCGATGCCGCGGTTTTCCCGGCGCACGTACTCGATCTGGATATCCATGCAATGGATCGCCACCCAATCGGCGATCCGTGCGGCGGTGCGGTCGGTCGAGCCGTCGTCGATGATCATCAGCTCCTTGGCCGGATACGGGTCCTCCAGCACGCTGTCCAGGCAGCGCTGCACGAAACGCTCATGGTTGAACGCGGGTATCAGCACGGACACCAACGGCGTG
>DATCWU010000158.1:0-3444 GCA_036566165.1 Rhodanobacter sp.
GGAGGATGATGACGAAGGTCGGCGCCTGCCACGGTTGACGGCCGGTGAGCAAATTGCGTTGCGCGACATCGCCGCCGACCAGCATTTCACCGAGCCACCGCCGCGCTTCTCCGAAGCCAGCCTGGTCAAGGCGCTGGAGGAACGCGGTATTGGCCGACCCTCGACCTATGCCAGCATCATCCAGGTGTTGCTGCACCGCGAGTATGTCGTGCTCGACAGTCGCCGCTTCAAACCCAGTGATGTGGGCCGCGCGGTCAGCCGGTTTCTGACCCAGCATTTCACCCAATACGTCGATTACGACTTCACGGCAAAGCTTGAAGACGAGCTCGACGCGGTCAGTCGTGGGGAGACGGCGTGGCGGCCGTTGATGGAGCGATTCTGGGTCCCGTTCAAACAATTGGTGGACGAAAAAACCGAGTCGGTCGATCGCAATGAAGCTACGGGTGCGCGGCAACTGGGCGTCGATCCGAAGACCGGCAAGCCGGTGTCGGTGCGCCTTGGCCGCTACGGACCGTACGTTGCCATCGGCACCAAGGAAGACGAGGAAAAACCCACGTTCGCCAGTCTGCGCACCGGGCAAAGCATGCACTCCATCACCCTGGCCGATGCATTGGAGCTGTTCAAGCTGCCGCGCCAATTGGGGCAGGCGGCCAATGGCGATGCGGTAAGTGTCGGCGTGGGTCGCTTCGGCCCGTTCGTGAAGCAGGGCAGTACCTATGCGTCGCTCAAGCCCGAGGACGATCCGTACACCATCGAGTTGCCGCGCGCGCTGCAGATCGTGGCCGAGAAACTGGAAATGCTGGCGAACCGCCTGATCCTGGATTTCGGCGATGGCGTGCAAGTATTGAACGGACGCTACGGCGCGTACATCACCGATGGTGAGAAGAACGCGCGCATCCCCAAGGACCAGGAGCCCAAGTTGCTCACGCAAGCCCAGTGTCTGGAGCTGCTGGCCGCTGCGCCGGCGCGCAAGGCACGCTTTGGTAAAAAGGGCACGGGCAAGGCGGGGGGAAAAGCTGCGGCGAAAAAGGCTGCACCTGCGGTGAAAAAGACGGTCGTCAAGAAAACTGCGACCAAGAAGACGGCGGCGCGCAAGACGGTGAGCAAAACCGCCAAGAAGCCCGCAGCCAGGAAGACCCCGCCGCGCGTGACGGCGAGCAAACAGGACGCTTGAAGTGTTGCAACATTTGACGTTGGCTGACTTGGACGCCGCCGCGGCGCTGTTGCGCGCCGGCGGCGTATTGGCGTATCCCACGGAAGCCGTGTTCGGTCTGGGCTGTGACCCGCATGATCGACCCGCGTTTGAACGCTTGTTTGCGCTCAAGCAACGGCCATCGACCCAAGGCGTGTTGTTGATCGCGGCGGATTTTGCGCAAGTGGAACCGTACATCGACCTGACCGCCGTGCCCGCTGCGGTGCTGCAGCAGGTGCAGCGGAGTTGGCCTGGGCCGAACACGTGGGTGTTTCCGCGTGCCGCCGACGTGCCGTCCTGGATCTGCGGCAACCACGCCGGCATTGCGTTGCGGGTGACCGCGCATGCACCGGCTGCCGCGCTGTGCCGCGCCTTTGGTGCGGCGCTGGTGTCCACCAGCGCCAATCCGCATGGACAACCGCCGGCCCGCGCGGCGAACACCGTTGCCGGCTATTTCGGCGATGCCCTGGATGGGTTGCTGGACGCGCCGCTGGGTGGCCAGACCAGTCCCACGACGATTCGTGACGCGCTCTCGGGCGCTATCATCCGCGCGTGATGAAACCGGGGATGCTGGTTACTGGTGCGTTCGCAGCGCCGTGCGCCATCGGGCGTGCGCTACCGCGCCGCGTGGTGGGTGCACGTCGGTTGCACGCCGGCTGCACACCGGATGTGGCCTTGTGTCGGCGTATGCGTGGCGGTTTGCCTGCCAGAGAGATTGCGTCATGAGCTACGTTCCGGATACGTCCGCGCACACCGCACCACGGCAATTGCCGTTGCTGGTGGCTGGAGATCCGCAACGTGTGCTGGCGTGGCGGCGTGGGCGTGCGGTCAGCGCGGCGCAGTTCCTCGCGCACGTGCGAGTGGTCGCGGCCACGCTCCCGGTTGCCGAAGCCGTGGTCAATCTGTGTACGGATCGCTACGCCTTCATGGTCGCGTTTTGCGCGGCCATGGTGCGCGGACAGGTCACCTTGCTGCCGTCGTCGCGTGCGCCGCAGGCCGTGGATGAGGTCATGGCGACGCATCCGGGCTGCTATGCGCTCGGCGAGCAGGTACTGGATCCTGCGCCGCAAGGGTATCGGCGCTTGCCGATGCTGGGTGACGTGCCTGATATGGAATTGGCCTGGCCACAGATACCCGCCGAGCAGGTTGTTGCCATCGGCTACACCTCCGGATCGACCGGTATGCCGCACCCCAGCCCGAAAACCTGGCGGAATTTCCATGCCAGCAATGCAGGCAACCTGGACATGTTGCGCGCGGCCGTCGGTGACACCTTCAATATCGTCGCGACGGTGCCGCCGCAACACATGTACGGGGTGGAGATGTCTGTGTTGCTGCCGCTGCTGGGCGGACACAGCGTGCATACCGGGCGCCCATTTTTTCCTGCCGATGTCGCTGCGGCGTTGGCCGAGATACCCACACCGCGCGTGCTGGTGAGCACACCGGTACACCTGCGCGCGCTGGTCGCGTCTGGCGTCAGCCTGCCGGCAGTGGCGTTGATCGTTTCGGCCACCGCGCCGCTTCCGCTGGCGTTGGCCCGTGCCGCGGAAGATGCCTTCGGCGCCCCGTTGCGCGAAGTGTTTGGCTCGACGGAAACCTGCGTGTTTGCCAGTCGACGGCCGACCGGCAGCGAGGATTGGCAGTTGTTTGCCGATGTCACGTTGCACCCGCAACCGGATGGCACCACCGTCGCCGCGCCGCAGTTGAACGGTCCCGTGACGCTGGCCGATATCGTCAGTCTTGCGGCGAATGGCCGGTGTTTCCGCTTGTGCGGTCGGCGCGCTGATCTGCTGGAGATAGCCGGCAAGCGGGCGTCACTGGGCGATCTCACCCGGCGCTTGCTGGCGATCCCGGGTGTGCGCGATGGCGTGGTGTTGCAACTCGACGAATGCGATGCGCTGGGGGTGCAACGTATTGCGGCGTTGGTCGTGGCGCCGGGACTGGATGCAACAGCGATTACCGAAGCTTTGCGCCACTCGATCGATCCACTGTTCCTGCCACGCCCGCTGCGCCTGGTCACGGCGTTGCCGCGCAATGAGACCGGCAAGTTGCCGCGTAATGCGTTGCTTGCGCTGTTGGCCCCGTACAAGGCTTGAACCATACGGTCGCTGCGCAACCGCCAGCGGTGGTCCGCGGAGCCGCCGCGGCGGCGCAGACGGCTGGCTGCGCAACAGTCTCAGCGAAGACCCACTTGCTGACATGACAAACTGTTCCGCCAACAGGAACAGGTCTGCGGCGCACGGTTGTCGGTCAGC
>DATCWU010000165.1:0-1168 GCA_036566165.1 Rhodanobacter sp.
GGGTAGCGCTTGATCTGGATGCGCCAGCCTTGATCGTCGGTGAGATGCCAATGAAACACGTTGAGCTTGTGCTGCGCCATCTGCTGCAGCAACGCTTCGATTTCGTCGACACGCTGGAAATGGCGCGCAGAATCCAGCATCAGTCCGCGCCAGGCAAAGCGTGGTTGATCGCGGATATGCAGCGCGCCAAGGGTCACCGCGCCGCGGCGCACATCCGGCGTCAGCAACTGCCACAACGTCACCGCGCCGTAGAACAGGCCGGCGTCATCGCGTGCACTGATCCGCACCCCTTGCGGCGTGACATCCAGCGCATAACCTTCGCGTTGGCTGACCGGCGCGCGCGGATCGCGGCGCAGCACGATGGCGTCGCGCGTGGTCGTGACGCCCGGCGCCGCGTGCAAATCCAGTCCGCGAGTGGTGGCCAGCAATGCGGACAACCATGCCGCCGTCTGGCGGGTACCGGTGCTGGGATCGGCCAGCACGATCGGCGTACGCGCCGTCACTGTAAAACTGCCTTGTGCTGGCTGCATGGTTGCCGGCAGCGGTAGCAACGACGGTACCGTGCTCGGCACGGGTGGCACGGCGTTCGCCGCCGCTGCGCACAGCCACAGCGAGCAAGCACCCGTGAACAAGATCAGTCGACGCATCATCGCGAAGCTCCATGGCCGTTGCAGCAGCATGCCACGCACAGCGCGAAGCCAAAAAAGGCGGCTCCGGATAAAGGCTCGGAGCCGCCGGGGGAAAACCCATGTGAATGCATGGCGCCGTCGGGTCGGGACGCACGCCCAAGCGTGACAGCCAGGGATCAAATCGGCCGATCACTTGTCAGCCCAACGCGACATCACTTCGCCGCAGCCCCGGTCCGGCAAACGGGCCGGCCTCGGGCATGGCCCGAGGAGAGTGGTGACCACCTTGCCGCGTGCGCCAATCAAAACTTGAAACGCAGGCTGAGGTAGTACTGGCGTCCATTGACGTAGGTCGAACGCGGCTGGATGCCGTAGGCGTCACCCTTGACGTAGTAGCGCAGCTTCGGGCTGTTGAGGTTCAGACCATCCAGTGACACCGACATCCAGTCGTTGATGCTGTAGCCCACCGACGCCGACAGATAACCGGTGCCTTGCATGTAAAAGAAGCCCGCACGGTCCGGACCGGCAAAGTACGCCGACCG
>DATCWU010000174.1:0-8969 GCA_036566165.1 Rhodanobacter sp.
CTCGGCGCGTGGGTGCTGCCGGGCATGGCGAACCTGCACTCGCACGCGTTCCAGCGCGCCATGGCCGGCCTGGCTGAGCGCAAGGGGCGGCGCACGCAGGCGCTGGCGTCCGCGCGCAAAGGGCAGCAGGCGACCGTCACCGGCGGCACGCCGCAAACCACCGACGACAGCTTCTGGAGCTGGCGCGAAACGATGTATGCGTTTGCCGCGGCGATTGGCCCGGGCGAGCTCAAGGCGGTGGCGGCGCAGTTGTATGTCGAAATGCTCAAGGCCGGCTACACGCAGGTGTGCGAGTTTCACTATTTGCACCACCAACCCGATGGCTCGCCGTACGCGCCTGCCGAGGCGATGTCGCTGGCGTTGATCGAAGCGGCGCGGGAGGCCGGCATCGCGCTGACGCTGCTGCCGGTGCTGTACATGAGTGGTGGTTTCGATGGGCGGGCACTGGTTGCGCGGCAGCGTCGCTTTGGACACCGCGTGGGCGATTACCTGCGCTTGCTGGAGGTCTTGCGCGCACACGAGGCGGCGGATTTGCGGGTGGGCATTGCGCTGCATTCGCTGCGCGCGGTACCCGCGGCGGCGATCCACGAAGTGCTGGCCAGTGGCCTGGCCACGGCGTGCCCGATCCATATCCATATTGCCGAACAGCTGGGAGAAGTGCAGGACTGTCTCGCCGTGCGCGGCGCGCGCCCGGTGGAATGGCTGCTTGATCATGTTGCCGTCGATGCGCGCTGGTGCCTGGTGCACGCCACGCATCTGAGTGACACCGAGACAGCCAGCCTTGCACGCAGCGGCGCCGTGGTCGGGCTGTGTCCCACCACTGAAGCGAATCTCGGCGACGGCCTGTTCCCGCTGGCGGCATATACCCAGGCGGGCGGCATCTTCGGGATTGGCTCGGATTCGCATATCTCGGTTTCGCCGGTGGAGGAATTGCGTTGGCTGGAATACGGACAACGTTTGCATACGCACCATCGCAGCGTGGCGGCACGCGAGCAGGGCGCCAGCGTCGGTGAAACGCTGTGGCGCGCCGCGTTGCGTGGTGGCACGCAAGCCTCCGGCTTGCCAACGGGTGCATTGCACGCCGGTGCCCGCGCCGACTTGCTCGTGCTCGATGACCGCGCGCCGCTGCTGGCGGCGCGCGACGAGCGCTCGGTGCTGGACAGCTTCATCTTTGCCGGCAATACGCCGCTGGTGCGCGACGTGATGGTCGGCGGGCGCTGGGTGGTGCGCGACTTTCATCATCACGATGAGGAGCGCATCGCGGCGCGTTACCGGAGCGTGGTGGAGAAGCTGGCGCGCGCGTGATGGGTTTGGCGCAGCCGGGTGCGGTGGTTTTTCAGGCGCCCGTGCTGGCCGGGTCCGGCTCGCGCCGCGGCTGCGTAGGGACGCCACGCCAGCGCCTGGCGTGGCGCAGTCTGGCCATTGTGGGTGGTTCGGTTGGAGCAATGGCTGTGTCGCCACCGCGTGACGACGCCGCGCTGCACGTGCGGCGCCCGGTGCCTGAACTGGGTCGCGACATGGTAGCTGACGCTGGTCTATGCTGCGGCCCGCGCAAGACGAACGGGTGGGTGCAATGAACGATGAGCTGAAACCCACTGCGGCCACGCCGCTGCTTGCGCGTGGGGCGTCGGTGGCGTTCATCCACCACGGCACGCCGGCGTTTCGCCAAACCAACCTCGCGTTGTTTGCCGCCGGCCTGGCGACCTTCGGCGTGCTGTATTGCGTGCAGCCGCTGATGCCGCAGTTCAGTGCGGATTACGGCGTAAGTGCCGCGACCAGCGCGCTGTCGTTGTCGCTGACCACCGGGGTGCTGGCGTTCGCCTTGCTGTTTGCCGGTGCGCTGTCGGACGCCCTTGGCCGCAAGTCGGTGATGGTGGCGTCCATCCTGGCGTCGGCGGCGCTGGTGCTGCTGAGTGCGCTGGCGCCGACCTGGGAGGTCCTGCTGCTGTTGCGCACGGTGCTTGGCCTGACGCTGAGTGGTTTGCCGGCAGTGGCGATGACATATCTCAGCGAGGAAATGGATATCGAGTCGATTGGCCTGGGCATGGGTCTGTACATCAGTGGCAGCGCGATCGGCGGCATGGGCGGGCGGCTGGTCACCGGCGTGCTGACCGAATTTGTCAGCTGGCGGATCGGCGTGGCGGTAGTCGGGGTGATCGGCTTGCTGGCGGGCTGGGTGTTTGCACGCAGCCTGCCGCCATCGCGCCATTTCGTGCGCCAGCCGTTGCGCCTGAGCACGTTGCGTGGCCGCTTTGCCGGGGTGTTGCACGATCCGGGTTTGCCGTGGATGTTTCTCGAAGGCTTTCTGCTGCTCGGGGCGTTTGTCACCGTCTACAATTACCTCGGCTACCGCTTGCTGGCGCCGCCGTACAACCTGAGCCAGGCCGTGGTCGGCTTGATCTTCGGTATCTATCTGGTCGGCACGTTCAGCTCGCCGTGGATGGGCCATCTGGCCGGCAAGCTGGGACGGCGCAAGGTGTTGTGGACGGCCGTGGCGCTGATGTTTGCCGGCGTGCTGTTGACGCTGACGCGACCGCTGGCGCTGATCATGCTCGGCATCGTGGCACTGACGTTCGGCTTTTTCGGTGGCCACTCCATCGTCAGCAGCTGGGTCGGGCGGCGCGCGGGCGCGGCGAAAGCGCAGGCGTCCTCGCTGTATGTATGCAGCTACTACATCGGTTCCAGCGTGGCCGGCTGGGGCGGCGGCCTGTTCTACGCGTGGCATGGGTGGAACGGTGTCGGTGCGTTTGTCGGTGCCCTGATGTTGGTGGCCCTGCTGGTTGCATGGCGCCTGTACCGCCTGCCGCCACTGCCCGGTCCACCGTCGCCCGGGACCGAACCCGCGCTGCCGTGATGCTGCCGCCCTGCATCCGGGGTGGTGGCTGCGCGGCGAGGGGTGCGGGTCCTGCGCGTCGGGATGATGCTCAGCGTGCAGCGGGTTTGAGCATGTCCTTTACCGCGTTGTAGTTGCCGTCGTTGGCGGCGGCGGGAATGCCGAGCAGGTGGGTCATTAGTGGATAGACGTCCACATTCGGGAACGCGCCTACCTGTGCGCCCACGCGAAACGCCGGACCATGCGCGACGAACAGCGCCTGCATGAGCGGGTCGGCGTTGTCGTAGCCATGCTCGCCGCGGCTCATGCGCCCACCACGTCTGGCGAGGTAATCGCTGGTGCTGATGCGCCAGCCGGTGTTGGCCAGGCACAACAGTTGTGGCACCCGCGGATTGCGGCCATAGGCCAGGCGTGCCGGTACGCGGCGCTTGTCCCAGCAGCGCATGTGCGGATGCGGCTGTTCCAGCGTCCGCTCGACCGCGGCGAAGTCAGCTTGCGCAGCGGCATCAGCGGCACGTGGATTGAAGCCGGCAAGGATGCCCATGCTGACGGTTTGCACCCGCTCCAGCGGAACCAGTTGATCCATCAGTACGCTGTTTTGTTCCGGCGTCGCGGCCATGCCGTGGTCGGACAGCACGATCAGGTTGATGCGTGCGAACAAATGGCGTTCGCGCAACCCGGTGACCAGGCGTGCGAGCGCGGCATCGGTGGCGCGTAACGCCGCGTCCAGTTCCGGCGTGTCGGGGCCAAACTGGTGGCCGGCGTGATCGACCGCGTCGAAGTAAAGGGTGATAAACGTCGGCCGCTGCGCTGCCGGCAAGTCGAGCCAAGTCAGCACCTGGTCGACGCGCTGGTCGGCGCTGAACGCAGCGTCAAACGGCTGCCAGTAGTCCGGATGGTGGCCGTGGATATCCGCTTCAGAACCGGGCCAGAACATCGTCGCCGTGCGCAAGCCATGCCGGTCGGCGGTTTCCCAGATCGGTGTGCCACCGGCCCACCAGCGCCCGTCGCTTACCGCCTGGCGGTTGGCCAGGGAGAATTTGCCGAGCTGCGGATCAAACATGGTGTTGTTGACGACGCCGTGGTGATCGGGCGTCAGGCCGGTGACGATGGTGTAGTGGTTCGGAAACGTCAAGGTTGGAAAGGCCGGCTGCATCGAGGCGGCCTGCACGCCGCGCCTGGCCAGCATCGACAAAGTCGGGCTGAGCCCACGCTGGAGGTAGTCGTGGCGATAGCCGTCGATGGAAATCAGCAGCAACGGCGTGGTCGTCGGCGGCGCAGCAGACGCGGCGCGCGTAGGTGTTGGCACACTGGAACAACCCGCACCAAGCGTGAGCAGCAACCCCAGCAACAGACGCAACGCAATGTTCATGCAGGTACTCGCAACATGGGTAACAGCCGCCCTGCAGCATGGGGAACGAGGATGAAAAGTTCATGTGACATTGGGCACTTTCGCGGCGCGCGCAGATGGTCGCCGAGCGTGCTCGCGCTGCTGCTGCCGATCGCAGCACACGGCCTGCAGTCGCCGCTGCCGATCACGCAGCGCCCGGCGCCGATGGTACTGGTCCCGCCGCTGCCGGCCGTGCAGTTTCAGCAAGCCGCACAACAGCAGCAGCTGCGCGACCAGTTGCAGAAAAACCAGTTACAGCTGCAATTGCAACAGTCGGTATCAGATACCGCAAAGCGCTCGCTGCCCCCTGCCGCGCCGACGCGCCGGCAAATGGATCAGGCCGATGCGGCACACCAGGATCGCCAGCGTGCCGCGCAACAAGATCTGCTGAACCGTCTGCTGCACACCGATATATCACCGCCGGTATGGCAGCTGGAGCCGGCCAGGTCACGCAGCGGCCATTGATTTGGCAGCGCTCAGGCAGCGAACAAATCCCTGCCCAGGGTGCGGCGTTCCAGTGCCAGCAGAAATTCCTTGATCGGCAGACCGCCGCCATACCCCGTGAGCTTGCCGCTGGCGCCGATCACGCGATGGCACGGCACGATGATGGACAACGGGTTGCGTCCGTTTGCAGCACCCACCGCGCGTGACGCGGTCGGGTTGCCGATACGTCGCGCGAGCTCGCCGTAACTGATCGTGCAGCCGTAGGGAATGTCGCGCAGTTGCAGCCATACGGCAAGCTGGAACGGCGTACCGTGCGGGTGCAACGGCAGGTCGAACGTCTGCCGCTTGCCGGCAAAATATTCGTCCAGCTGACGGTGCGCGCGTGCCAGCGGTTGGCTCGCGCGCACCCATTCCGGTTGCATGACGGTCGGGTGGCTTTCCACTTCGAACAACATTTCGCGCAGACCGCCGGCATCGGCGATCAGGCGCAGCGGACCGACCGGGCTGTCGATCTGGTCGTAATAGACGGTGGTGTCGGTATGGCTCATGTCAGCGACTCCGGCGTGGGTGAATGAAATGGGGTGCAGGTGAGTGGTCACCCGCAGCGCGCCACAGGTGCATCACCGCGTAAGCGCGCCACGGCTGCCACGCCGCGGCTCGCGCAAGCAGCGCGCGTTCGGTCAACGGCGTGCCGTCCGTCGCGGCCTCGCGGCGCAAGATCAAGTCGGCGGCCGGGAATGCGTCCGGATCGCCCTGCACGCGCATGGCGATGTAATGCGCCGTCCACGCGCCGATCCCGGGCAGGGCGATCCAGCGTGCCACGAATTCCTCCAGCGATTGCTCGGCCTGGAAATCCACGCGGCCGTCCAGCAGCGCTTGTGCCAGCGCGCGCACGGTCGCGGCGCGGGTCGTGGTCAGGCCGAGTGCGCGCAAATCCGCGCTGGCGAGTACGGCCGGTGTTGGAAACAGGCGCTCGAGCCCGGGCAGGGTCGGCGTCAGCAATGGCGCACCATGACGCTGCACGATGCGCGTTGCGAGCGTGCGCGCTGCCGCCACGCTGATTTGCTGGCCCAGCACCGCGCGTACCGCGATTTCAAAACCGTCCCAACTGCCCGGCACGCGCAGGCCGGGTCGGCGCGCGCACAACGGGCCAAGCAACGGGTCTGGTGCGAACGCTTGCGCAATCAGCAGCGGATTCGCATCCAGGTCAAACATGCGCCGCAAGCGCGTCACCACGCCAAGCAACTGCGTCGGCTGTGGACAATGCAGTTGCAGCCGCAAGGCGTGCGCGTTATCCGGCCAGGCGCTCAGGCGCAACCAGCCCGGCGCTGCCGGAGTGCCGAACACCCGCGCATAGCTGTGCGCGTCGACCAGCTCCACCCCCGGCAACGCCCGCGTGCGCAGGAAGTCCAGCATCGCGTCGAACGCATACGGCGGCCGATAGCCGAGGCGCAGGACCAGTGGCGCGTCGCGCGCGGCTCGTGGCGCACGCCGCAACTGGCGCGGCTCGATCCGGTTCGCCTGCGCAAATGCCGCATTGAATCGGCGCAAGCTGCGAAAGCCCGATGCCAACGCCACTTCCGTGACCGGCAGCGCCGTCTCCGTCAGCAATTGCTTCGCAAACAACAGCCGGTGGGTCGCGTACACATTGCGCGGTGGCACGCCGACGCGTTCCACGAACAAGCGGCGCAACTGTCGCGCACCGACGCCGACACGGGCCGCAAGTTGCTCAATGGATTGCTCGGCCAGCGCGCCATCCGCAATCAGCTTCAGCGCCCGGGCCACCACGTGATCGCTGTGCTGCCAGAATTCATTGCCCGGCGCGAGTTCCGGCCGGCAGCGCAGACAAGGCCGAAACCCGGCCGCTTCCGCTGCCGCCGCGTTCGCGTAGTAGTGCACGTTGCTGCGCTTTGCGGCCGGTGCCGGGCACACGGGCCGGCAATAGATGCCGGTGCTGCTGACCGCCGTGAAAAACAGCCCGTCAAAGCGAGCGTCGCGGCTGCGCCGTGCTTGTTCGCAAATGTGCGGATCGGGCAGGGTGGGGGAATGGAGATTGAGCATGGACGCAGGCTAGCACCGCACGGCGCCATGCACTCGCCGTTTTCGGACATGGTCTTGGCTGGCGCATATGCGCCAGCGGACTGCGCTGCGTGGGTCGCAGCGAATTGCCTGGTACGCGTGGCGCGTGCGGCGACCCGGCATCGGTCACGCACGCGCCACGCACGTGCCCGTTACTTGATCGGCGCCATCAAGTGCTGATACGGCGTGCCCGCCCACATGACGTACGGCGCACGGGTGTCCGGATCCGCCTTCTTCGGATAGCCGGCGTAGAACGCGTCGTCCGCGCCGACAATCATGAAATGCGCTCCGGTCTTGACCCAGTGATTGCCGGCGTCCGGTTTGGTTGCGAACGGATCGGTGTTGCTGGCGTCCGTGCCACCTTCCAGCATGTACGCCATGCCGAGCTTGCCGGCCGGCGGGGGCTGGTGTGCCATCCACGCCTGCGCCCAGGCCAGCGCGTTCCCGTCCAGGCACATCGGGTCCGGCCCCGGTGTGGTCGGGCTGTCGGGCAGGCAGGTGAAACCGTTGTGGCCTTCGCGCAACGTGCGCATCTTTCCGGTGGAGTCCATGGCCATGATCGTCGCGTCCCTGGCTACTTTTGCCGGTGCGGCGCGCATGGCGCTGGCGATCATTTGCGCGTCGCTTGGCATTGTCTTGTCCGCTGCCTGCACGTTGCCCATGGCAATAAGCAGCGTGGTCGCGACCGCGAACCGATATATCAAGTCCGGTGTGTGCATGACAGCCTCCTCGCAATGACAGATGGCGGCCAACCCCGGATTCCCGGCCCGAGTCTGGCCCTCCGGCCACGCTGGAACAAGTGCTCCCGGGCCAGGCCGGGCGCCGCCGAAAAACGTGCCGCGGAACGTGCTGCATGCAGCGCAAACCCGCGCAACGGCACGGCCCGCTGCACGCGCTGCCACGGTTGTGATCACCGGTCACGGGCGCCCGCGCCATGCGCGGCGAGCCGGCGCGGTGCATTGGCGGCGATCGTGCGGGGAACGCATAATCAACTCTTCGTGTCTCGCCGTTTCCGAAGGACTCATTGATGACCGCACCCACCCGCATCGACCCCACCCGCCACGTCCGCGCACCGCGCGGTACGCAGCTCACCTGCAAGAGCTGGCTCAGCGAAGCGCCGTACCGCATGATCCAGAACAATCTGGATGCCGAAGTGGCGGAGAACCCGGCCGAGCTGGTGGTGTATGGCGGCATCGGTCGCGCCGCACGCAACTGGGAATGCTTCGATGCGATCCTGCAAGCGCTGCGCGAACTGAATGACGATGAGACCCTGCTGGTGCAGTCCGGCAAGCCGGTCGGCGTGTTTCGCACGCATGCCGACGCGCCGCGCGTGCTGATCGCGAACTCCAACCTGGTGCCGCACTGGGCGACCTGGGAACACTTCAACGAGCTCGATCGCAAGGGCCTGATGATGTACGGCCAGATGACCGCCGGCTCGTGGATCTACATCGGCTCGCAGGGCATCATCCAGGGCACCTACGAAACGTTCGTGGAGATGGCGCGCCAGCACTACGCCGGCAACCTGAAGGGGCGCTGGATTCTCACTGCGGGCCTGGGCGGCATGGGCGCGGCGCAGCCGCTGGCCGCCGTGATGGCAGGTGCGTGCATGCTCGCGATCGAGTGCCAGCAATCGCGCATCGACTTTCGCCTGAAGACCCGCTACGTCGATGAGCAGGCGACCGATCTGGATGACGCACTCGCGCGCATTGCGAAATACACGAAGGCTGGCGCAGCCAAATCCATCGCCCTGCTCGGCAACGCCGCCGACATCCTGCCCGAGCTGGTCAGGCGCGGCGTCAAGCCCGATGCCGTTACCGACCAGACCAGCGCACACGACCCGGTCAACGGCTACCTGCCGCAAGGCTGGACGCTCGAGCAGTGGTTCGAGCGGCGCAAGAGCGACCCGGTCGGCACCGCGCGTGCCGCCAAGCTGTCGATGAAAACCCACGTGGACGCGATGCTCGCCTTCCACGCCCAAGGCATTCCCACGTTCGACTACGGCAACAACATCCGCCAGATGGCCAAGGACGTCGGCTGCGACAATGCGTTTGCGTTCCCCGGCTTCGTCCCCGCGTTCGTGCGCCCGCTGTTCTGCCGCGGCATCGGCCCGTTCCGCTGGGTCGCGCTGTCCGGCGACCCGGAAGACATCTACAAGACTGATGCCAAGGTCAAGGAACTCATCCCCGACGACAAGCATCTGCATCACTGGCTGGACATGGCGAA
>DATCWU010000281.1:0-6529 GCA_036566165.1 Rhodanobacter sp.
CTTTGGAACTCAGCATCGGGGTAAGCGTCAGCGCCACGACCGTGGAGATCAGCACCGTGGCCACCAGCGTGAAGGCAAATTCCGTGAACAGGCTGCCGGTCAAGCCGCCCATGAAGCCAATCGGGATGAACACCGCAATCAACGTCGTGGACATGACGATGATCGGGCTGGCCAATTCACGCGCACCCTGGATCGCCGCCGCGACCGGCTGCATGCCCTCGTCGATGAGCCGCTGGATGTTCTCCAGCACGATGATCGCGTCATCGACCACCAGACCAATGGCCAGCACCACTGCCAGCAGGGTCAGCAGGTTGATCGTGAACCCGAGCGCCAGCATGATCATACCGGCGCCAATGATGGACAGCGGAATGGCCACCGCAGGCAACAACAGCGAACGCAACGAACCCAGGAACAGGAAGATGACGACCACCACCACGCCCAGCGTGATGAGTATCGTCAGGAGCACTTCGTGCAGGGAAGCGGTGATGAACGTGCTCTGGTCCAGCGCGACATATTCGTGCATGCCCGGCGGCAGCGACGCCCGAAGTTCGTCTACTGCCTTGTGCACGCCGGCCGCGACATCCAGGGCATTCGCGTCCGGCGTGGGCTGCACGCCGATGAACACGGCCGGCTTGCCGTTGTAAATCACCGACTGGTTGTAATTCTCGGCACCCAGCGTGACGTCGGCGACGTCCTCCAGCCGGATCACGGTAGTGCCGACATTCCTGACCACCAGATGCTTGAACTGCTGCAGGTTGTTGAGCGAGGTGGTGGCGGTGATGGTCACCTGCGTCTGCGGGTTGCGCGTGCTGCCGACGGCGGAAATGAAGTTGTTGGCCTGCAGTGCGCTGGACACGTCGGCCGGCGTGATGCCGCGGGCCGCCATGCGCGTGGGGTCGAGCCAGGCGCGCAACGCAAATGCGTTGCCGCTGGGGTCGGTACCGGCCGGGACGATCTGCGCCTGACCGACTCCCGGCACCCCCTGGATCTTTGGCTGCGCCACGCGCAGCACATAGTCGTTGATCTGCTGCTGGTTCATGCCGTCGCCGGTGAACGACAAGTACATCAGCGCGGTGGAACTGCCCACGGTCTCGTTGATGATGGGTCGTTGACTCTCGGCCGGCAACAGGTTCTGCACCTGGTTCACCTTGGACAGGATTTGCGCAACGGCCGCGTTCGGGTCGAAGTTGAGCTGCATGTTCACGGTGATGGTGGACATGCCCTGCGCGCTGGTGCCGGTCATGTAATCGATGCCCGGCGCACTGGCGACCGCTTGTTGCAGCGGCGAGGTGATGAACGCCTTGACGGTTTCCGGGCTGGCACCGGGATAGGCCGTGACGATCGTGACCACAGCGGTGCTGACGGTCGGGTATTCGCGCACGGTCATGCCGGTCCACGCGCGCACCCCCAGCAGCAGAATGATGAGGCTGACCGCGCTCGCCAGGACCGGACGGCGGATGAAGATATCGGTGAATTTCATGGTGGTGGTGGCCTACGGCTGCACGCTGTTGTTGACGGCCACCGCCGCCCCGTCGTGCAACTTGTTCTGGCCGGCAGTCACCACGGTGTCGCCAGCCTGCACGCCGCTGGCGATGAGTGCCGAACCATCGCGCTGATCACGCACCTGCACCACGCGTTCGTGCGCAATCCATTGCTGCTGCGCATCGGTCGTGACCACATAGACGTTGTCGCCGAACGTGTTGTAGGTAATCGCGGTATTCGGCACCACCACGCCGTGCTGCGCCGTGCCAACCGCGAGCTCGACGTCGCCATACATGCCGGGTCGCAGCAGGCCGTGAGGGTTGGCCAGCGTCGCCTGCACCGCAATGTTGCGCGTGGCCGGATCCACGCGCGCGCCAACGGCGGTGACCCGGCCCGCGAATGACTTGTCCGCATAGGCGTTGACGGTGAACGCCACATCCTGGCCCACGGCGATCGCGCTCACACTGCTCTGCGGCAGGGAGAAATCCAGGAACAGCGGATCGTAACTTTGCAGGTTGACCACTGCAGTGCCGGGCGATACGTACTGGCCCAGACTCACTTCGCGGATGCCCACCACGCCGCTGAACGGCGCAGCGATGGCAAGCTTCCGCAACATGGCGCGGTCGCCTTCCACTGCAGCCCGGGCCGCGCCACCATTCGCCTCGGCCGTCTGCAAATCCGATTGACTCGCCGCGTGCGCCGCGTAGAGTTTTTGCGTGCGCGCCAGCGTCGCCTGCGCCAGTTGCAACCTGGCCTGGTCAGCGTGCAGCTGTGCCAGCTGGCTGGAATCATCCAGGCGCACCAGCACATCGCCTTTGCGCACGGGCGCGCCAGAACGAAACGCCACCGCGACGACATTGCCGGCAATTTGCGCGCTGATCTCGGTACCAGCCACCGCTTTCAGGCTGCCTACCACGTGGACCTGCGGACTCCACGGCGCGTCCCTGGCCACCGCCGTGGCCACCATCGCCGGCGGATAACTCTGCTGCGATGCGGCTACCGCCGCGCGGTGGTTGGCATAGAGCTTCCCGCCAAAGATCGCGCCAAACACCACGACCAGGATCACCACTACCACCAGCATCTGCTTTCGCATCATTCCTCTCCGCGCCAGCAACCCGTTCGGGCTTGAGCGCTGCAAACCACGTCCGTCATTCCACCCTGCACGCGTTGTGTCAGCGCGTATCCGCCTCGTCATTCCCGGCTGGTGCGGGTGCATCCATCCAATCCCCACCGCCCATGGCCAGGTACAGTGCCGCGGTGTCCGCATAGCGCTGCGCCTGCGCCTGCACCAAGGCGATGCGTGCGTTTTGATACTGGGTCTGGCTGGTGAGCAAGCTCACATAGTCCACCGCGCCTGTCTGATATTGGGTCTGCACCAGCTGCAGGGCTTGCTGCGCATCGTGCATGGCGCGCGCCTGCGCATCGAGCAAGGTGGCGTCATGCTGCAACGCGCGCAGGACGTCGGCCACATTGCGGAACGCGCCCAGCACCGTGCTCTGGTAATCGGCGAATACCGCACGATACGCAGCTTGCGTCGCGTGCTTTTGCGCCATTAGCGTGCCGCCTGCAAACAGTGGCGCGACGAGGCCGGCCGCCACATTCCACAACCGGCTCGCCGGGTCGAACAACGCGCCGGTGCCGTTGCTTTGCGCACCGAAACTGCCAGTGAGTTGCAGGTTGGGATACATGCGGGCGACCGCCTCGCCGACCTGGGCGTTGGCCGCGCGCAACTGCGCTTCCGCCGCCAGAATGTCAGGACGCTGGCGCACCAGGGCCGACGGCAAACTCACCGGCAACGCTGCGGGCAGGCGCAACTCGGCCAGCGCCGGCGTAGCGAGGTCGCCTGCCTCGGCAGGAAACTCACCCAGCCAAGTGGCAAGCAAGTGTCGCGCGGCGTCGCGTGCCTGCTGCAACTGCGGCAGCCGCGCTTCGCTGCTGGCAACCTGGCTTTCCTGCGTGAGTACGTCGAACCGGGACGTGGCGCCAAGCTGATACCGGGTACGCGTCAGCTCGAGAATCTGGCGCTGCGCGTCGAGACTGTCCCGGGTCGCCGCCACCTCGTCGTCGAGCGCGGCGAGATCGAACACCGTATTCACCACGTTGCCGGCAATGGTCAGGCGTGCAGCGGTCAGCTGATCAGCGGCGACATCCACTTGCGCCTGCTCGCCGCGCGTCACCAGCCGGTTCAGTCCGAACACATCCGGGGAATAGCTGACCGACACCTGCCCGGTATACAAGTTGTACAGCTGTGGACCAAAGCTGCCACCCGTCGCGGCGCCGGATGTGCGCGTGCGTTCACCGCCAACTCCAAGCGCAACGTGTGGATAAAACACGCCTTTGGCCGCTTTCAGGTTGTATTGCGCCTGCTCCAGCGTGGCCTGGGCCGCGGCAAGATCAGGATTGTGCGCCAGCGCCTGACCCACCAGGCGATCCAGCGTGGGTGAACCAAAGTTTCGCCACCACTGCGCATCGACCGCGGCGCCATAGTGCAATGCCTGCCCACCTGCCACCGCACCGGGAGCCGACGCTGCGGGCGGTATCGTCGTGACCACGGGTGCCGCCGTGTAGTTCTGTACTTGCGGCGGCTCGGGCTGGTGATACGCAGGACCGACCGCACAAGACGCCAGCGCGGCACACGCGCCGAAGGTCAGCACATCGCAAACGAGCCGGGTCGACAACGCAAAGCGCTCCCGGCGCATCAAATGCATGATCACCAATGTCTGTGCCAATGAATGACCGGCCACGCTCAGACGCCATGCCCACACCAGGGCTTGTAGCGCGCGCGACCTGCGAACTGTTTATTTAGTGTACTACACAGTACAGGCCTTGGAGTCACGGCTCCGACGCGGCGAGTTTCATGGCAACCACAATGAGGTGAGTGCGGTGCTCACCCGCCCGTCAGCAGCGGTTGCAGCACGGCATGCGATGGGCGCTTCCTGCGCGTTATGGCGCCGTGACCCGAACGGCACAGCAATGGTCCTCCGCAACTCCGCAGACCGACCACGTGGCCTGCTCCCGCGGCGAGATCGCAGCAGCGCGAAGGTGGAACCCTTAAGCTATGCCGCTGTGCGTTCACCGGACGGGTGAGCGTTACCCTCCCGCGTACCGGACTCCACTGTGATCGACCTGCTTCGCGTCATCCTGCTCGGCATCATCGAAGGCGTCACCGAGTTCCTGCCAATCTCCAGCACCGGGCATCTGCTGATTGCCGAGAAATTCGGCCTCGGCGCGCGTTCGGACCTGTTCAACATCGGCATCCAGGCGGGCGCCATTCTGGCGGTCACGCTGATCTACTGGAAGCGCATCTGGCAGTTGTTCACGCAATGGCAGGTGCCGGCCAATCGCGATTACCTGTTCAAGCTGACCGCTTCGTTTGCGCTCACCGCCGGGCTGGGTCTGGCTGCCGTGAAACTCGGCTTCAAGCTGCCGGAGGAGGTGACCCCCGTGGCGTGGGCGCTGGTGATCGGCGGCTTCTGGATGCTCGGTGCCGAGTTGCTGGCGGCGCGTCAGCCGGAGCGCACGGAAATCACCTGGCGCGTGGCGATCCTGGTCGGCATTGCGCAGATGATCGCCGGGATTTTTCCTGGCACGTCACGTTCTGCGGCGACGATTTTTGCCGCCATGTTGTTTGGCACCAGCAACCGCGCTGCCGCCACCGAGTTCGCGTTTCTGGTCGGCATTCCCACCATGTACGCGGCCACCGGTTACGAGCTGCTCAAGGCGCTGCATGACCCCACCGCGCCACCCGAGGACTGGACCGCACTGGCCGTCGGCTTTGTGGTGTCACTGCTCGTCGCCTTCATCGCCATCAAGTGGCTGCTCGGCTACATCGTCGGACATCGGTTCACGCCGTTTGCGATCTACCGCATCGTGTTTGGCGCGGCGCTGTTGCTGCTGGTGCCCGCTGGCGTCTGAGCGGCATCAGCGCTGCACGATCAGCGCGAACCATTCCCAGCCGCGTACGCGTTCGCAGATCAATTTGGTGCAAGTCAGTATCGGCACCGCCAGCAGTGCGCCGGGAATACCCCACAGCCAACCCCACAGCAGCAACCACAACAGGATCGCGATGGGGCTCAGGCGCATGCTACGGCCCTGGATCAGCGGCGTGATCACATTGCCTTCGAGCGCGGTGATACCCGCAAACGTCAGCGCCGGCAGAAACACCTCGAGGCTGGCGTCCTTGGCGTACAACATGCCGACCACGGCCAGTACGATAGTGGTGAACATCGCCCCGACGTAAGGGATGAAATTGGCGAACATCGCCACCGCGCCCCACAACAAGGCGTCGGGTACCCCATACAAATGCAACATGCCGCCGGTGATCGCACCCAGCGTCGCGTTGATCAGCAACGCCGTCAGCAGGTACCGCGATACCTCGGTCTGGATGTTGCGCACGATCTCCACCGCGTGGCGCTTGTAGGTAAAACCCGGCGTGATCTCCACCAGCCGGCGCAACATCGTGTCGCCGTAGATCAGGAAGAAGAACACCAGCAAAAATACGCTGAGCACCGCAGCCAGCACGGTGGGGGCGGTGGACACCACATCCCATGGGCTGATCGACACCGGCGCGGACGTCGCCACGGGGGCGCGATTGCTGCCGTTGACCAGCGTCTGCGTGGCGCGATTGGCAGCTTCCAGCGGCTTGGTGACGCTGCGGAATTTCGGCACGAAACTCCTGATGGCCGCCGGTGCGCCGTGAAACCAGCCGACTGCCGGTTGCGCGAGCAAGCCGACGCCGGTACCGATGCCCACGAGCAACCCCACCATCAACACACTGGCAGTCAGCCAGCGCGGCAAGTGCACGCGGGTGCCGGCCGCCACGATCGGGTTGAGGGCCAGACCAATGAACGCCGCCAGTACCAGCGGAATCAAGAGCGTCTTGGTGACGGTGATGGTGTACAGCAGCGCCAGCAGCAACAGCACATTCAACACCATACGCACGGCGCGCACATGCCGGCGCATGCTGCGCGCGCCACGGCTCGGGAGCCCCAACCGCCGTGGCAGCGTTTCGGCGCTGGCCGGTGGGGGCAGCGGTTCGCCGGCTGCC
>DATCWU010000198.1:0-8748 GCA_036566165.1 Rhodanobacter sp.
GCCCGGTCGTCCGCTGTTTGCCACCGAAATCGCGCAGTTCGCGCAGCTGATTGATCACACCCATGACGTTATCTCCTGAAGAATCTGCCGACCCGGACGCTCACATTGCCTGATCCGTCGACTGGAATGAATGCGTAACGAAGCTCACTGCGGTGTTGTGCAGGGCTCGTCTGTGCAGCAATGCGCCACCGCGGCGCCAGTCGTATGCGCCTGCAACAGCCATCACAGGATACCTTGCGGCGTTGCTGGCCGGTACCCCCTGAGGGTTTCCGTGGTGCCAGGCTCAAGCACGGGAGCGGTGCGAAAACCGGGCCACAGTGCGCTTCTGGCGGGTATGGGGAGCACCCAGCATGAACCCGGCACCTTGTTTGTGGCCCCTTGCTGCCCCGCAGTGGCGCGCGTTGGGGTTGCCCCGGGTGACGGTTGCCAGGGACGATGGCTGACATCAACGACTGCCGGTCGCGTACTGTCCCGCGCAGGATTGGGTACCGGGAGTATCGCGAGCGCGTATCGAGGTCTTTCGGCGGGCACGACAGAAGGGCTGTCCATAGCGTGGCTGGCACGACCGCGCGGTCAGCGCAAGGGTGCCAGCGTTGGTTCAGTGCAGGATAATGGTGAGCTGCGCATCACGCGCGAGCTTGAGCAAGCCCATCTTGAAGAAATCCGATTTTGACTTTGACCTGCCGCGCGAACTGATCGCGCAGGCGCCTTTGGCGCAGCGCTCGGCCAGCCGCTTGCTGTTGCTGGACGTTGCCGCCCAACGCCGCGAGGACCGCGCGTTCCACGAGTTGCCGGAGTTTCTGCGCCCCGGTGATTTGCTGGTGTTCAACGATACCCGGGTGATGCCTGCGCGCCTGCATGGGCACAAGAGCAGCGGCGGCGCGGCGGAAATCCTGATCGAGCGGATTACCGGTGAGCACGCGGCGACCGTGCAGCTTGGCGTCAGCAAGAAGCCGAAGGTGGGGGGAGTCATCGTGCTGGCTGATGGCAGTCACGCCGTTGTGCTGGGCCGCGACGAGGACTTTTTCCAGTTGCGCTTCGAGTCACCCGAGCCGCTGGAGAAGTTGCTGCTCAAGCTCGGCGAGATGCCGTTGCCGCCATACATCGAGCGACAACCGGATGCGAGTGACCGCGAGCGCTATCAGACGGTTTATGCGCGCGAGTTGGGCGCGGTCGCGGCACCCACCGCCGGCCTGCATTTCGACCAGGAACTACTGGCGGCGCTGACTGCGCGTGGCGTCGACTTTGGCTACATCACCCTGCACGTCGGCGCTGGCACCTTCCAGCCTGTGCGCGAGGACGACGTCGAAGATCATCACATGCACCGCGAGTGGCTCAGTGTCGGCGCGGAGCTGATTGCCCGGATGCGGCGCACGCGGGCCGCCGGTGGCCGGGTGATCGCGGTGGGCACCACGGTGGTCCGCGCGCTGGAAAGCGCCATCAGGGATGGCGAGTTGCAGCCATTCGTGGGCGAGACGGGAATTTTCATTTATCCCGGTTACCGCATCACCAGCATCGATGGCCTGATCACGAACTTCCACTTGCCGCAATCGACGCTGCTGATGCTGGTATCGGCGTTTGCCGGGCGCGAGTACATGCTCGATGCGTATCGACATGCTGTCGAGCAGCGCTATCGCTTCTTTTCCTACGGTGATGCGATGTTGATTCTGCCGCGGGTGGAGTGAATTTCGGCGTTGCGCACCTGTGGCGCGTGGTGTGCGTTGCTACCCATGGAAGCTACCTTTGCCGCGATGATGTTCCTGGGCATGAGGCAAGAGCTTTCGTGCGCCTTCGGCGCGCGAGTTACTTTTCTCTGCTTGGCCAGAGAAAAGTAACCCAAAGAGAGGCCACCCCGCTTGGCGCTTTCCGGTCCTCCTGCCCGGAAAGTGCGTGAGGCATGGGCTGGCTTTTCGACGGCACATCCATGTGCCGACGAAAAGGAATCGGCATCGTGCCGATTCCCCTGCGGGCCGGACGGCCACGCCTCACCGCCGCACAGGGGCCCCGGGTAGAGCAGCGCGCATCCTGCGCGCACTCCTCGAAAAGCCGAATCAAAAGCCCGGCTACGCTTTGCGCTGTGCTCTTGCAGACGCTTGGCGGCCGCGCACCGAGTGCGAGCCGGGACGGCTCGCGGCTCTGCCGGGTCCCCTGTGCGGCGGTGAGACGGGGGCGACAGGCCGCGCAGCGGGCATCGACAGGAAGTCGATGCCTTTTCGCCGGTACATGGAGGTACCGTCGAAAAGCCCGCCCCCGGCTCACGGACTTTTCGCCCATGGATGGGCGAAAAGCACCAAGCGGGGTGCCCCTCTCTTGGGTTACTTTCTCTCGGGCAAGCGAGAGAAAGTAACTCGCGCGCCAAAGGCGCACGAAAGCTTTTCGAACCACCGAAAAGCGCCGCGACTCCCACTCCCCAAGCAGACACGCAGCATCGCGCCGCGACTTGCTCGGCGCCGGGTTTGTCCGGAACACCACCCAAACCCGCGATAATCCCCCCATGACCTCACTCCAGTTCGATCTCCATGCCACCGACGGTGCTGCCCGTCGTGGCCGACTCACGTTTGCCCGCGGCACGGTGGAAACCCCGGCGTTCATGCCGGTGGGTACGTATGGCACGGTCAAGGCCATGCCGCCGCGCGATCTGGTGGAGGTGGGCGCGGAGATCATTCTCGGCAACACCTTCCATCTGTTTTTGCGGCCGGGGCTGGAGGTCATCAGGAAATTTGACGGGTTGCACCGGTTCATTGGCTGGGACAAACCGATCCTCACGGACTCGGGCGGCTTCCAGGTATTTTCGCTGGCGCACAAACGCAAGCTGGCCGAGGAAGGGGTGACGTTTGCGTCGCCGGTGGATGGTTCCAAGGTGTTTCTGTCGCCAGAAGTGTCGATGCAAATCCAGACCACGCTGGATGCGGATATCGCGATGGCGTTCGATGAATGCACGCCGTATCTGCTCAATGGTGAGCCGGTGAGCGAGCGGATTGCCCGCGAGTCGATGGAGCTCAGCCTGCGCTGGGCAGCACGTTCCCGCCGCGCGTTTGATGATCTGGGCAATCCCAACTCGCTGTTCGGCATTGTGCAGGGCGGCGTGCATGAGGACTTGCGCCAGCGCTCGGCGGCGGGCCTGGTGGAGATCGGATTTGACGGCTATGCGGTGGGTGGCCTGGCGGTGGGCGAACCGGAGGCCGAGCGCAATCGGGCGCTGGAATTCACTGTGCCGCTGTTGCCGACCGACCGGCCGCGTTATCTGATGGGCGTGGGCCGGCCCGAGGATATCGTCGAGGCGGTGTACCGCGGCATCGACATGTTTGATTGCGTGATGCCCACGCGCAACGCGCGCAACGGATTCTTGTTCACCGCCGGCGGCACGTTGCGCATCCGCAACGCGAAGTTCGCCAGCGATACACGGGTGATCGAGGAGGGCTGCGATTGCCATGCCTGCGCCGGCGGTTTCTCGCGTGCGTACCTGCGTCATCTGGATCGTTGCAACGAGATTCTTGGCAGCCAGCTTGCCACTGCGCACAACCTGCGTTATTACCAGCGCTTGATGAGCGGCCTGCGCGCGGCGATTGCCGGGCATACGCTGGACGGGTTTGTGCGGCAGTTCCGCGCCGCACGGACGCCGGTGGCGGCGTAGGGCCGGACGTCATCCGATGGCGGCGATGGCGGTGTGCAGCGCCGGGCCCGATGGTTGCCGTCGCCCTGTGCGGCGTGCGCCGGGCCGGGTGCGCCATGCGCAGGTGCGTGGCATAATCGACGTTCTTTTATCAGGCGTTCAGCCAGAAACTTCAGGCTGCGCCACAACCTGCGAGACGAACGATGAGTTTTCCGATATCTCCCGTGCTGGCCCAGGCCGCAGCCGCGCAACCCCAGGGCGGTGGCATGTCACTGATCCTGATGATGGCCGTGTTGTTCGGCCTGATGTACTTCATGATGATCCGTCCGCAGATGAAGCGGCAGAAGGAACACCGTGCGTTGGTGGCCGGTCTGGCCAAAGGTGACGAGGTGGTCACCAGCGGCGGCATCGCCGGGCGTGTGGATGAAGTGGGCGAGACGTTCGTCACGGTCGAGATCGCGACCAACGTGAAGGTCAAGGTGCAGAAGGGTTCGGTGCAGCAGGTGCTGCCCAAGGGGTCGCTCAAATCGGTTTGAACGCTGGTTGCACGCGGCTGCCCTGCTTGGCGGGTGTCGTCTGTTGCTTGAGTCCTTTCCCTTGCTGGTTACCGCCGCGACCACGTGTCGCGGCTATCACGGGTTCAACGTATGAATGATTTTCCTCGCTGGCGCTACTGGCTGGTGGCCGCGGTGATGCTGTTCGGTGTCCTGTACGCGATGCCGAACGCGTTTCTGGCCATTCCCGGGGTGCAAGTCACGGCCAACCGCAGCGCGCCACCGATTGATGCCACCGTACGGCAAAAAGTGGTCGATGCGCTGGCTGCGGCCAAGGTGGTGCCCGGCGAAGTGGTGGTGGATGGCGAGCACCTGCTGGCCACGTTCGCCAATGCGGACATGCAGAAACTTGGCGCCGACACGATGCAGGCGGCACTGGGCGATGGTTACACGGTCGCGTTCAAGCCGAAGTCCACGGTGCCAAAGTGGTTGCAGTTGATCGGTGCCAAGGCGATGCCGCTGGGCCTCGACTTGCAGGGCGGTGTGCACTTCCTGATGCAAGTGGATCAGAACGACGCGATCGACAAGCAGGAGAACAGTTACGCCGATGATGTGCGCACCATCCTGCGCCAGAAAAATGTGCGCTATGAGTCGGTCACCCGCAAGCCGGTGGCCGGTAGCGGCATCACGGTGCTGCTGCGCTCGGCCGAAGACCGCGACAAGGCCGGCACCATCATTGGCAACGAGTACCCTGATCTCAATCTGGCCAACGGCCCGAGCACCGGCGATCGCTTTGTGCTGAATGTCGTGATCAAGCCGGAGAAGTTGCGCGACATGTCGCTCAACGCGATCAAGCAGAACCTGGGTACGTTGCGCAATCGTATCAACGCGTTGGGTATTTCCGAGCCGTTGATCCAGCAGCAAGGCGACAGCCACATCGTGGTTGAGCTGGCTGGGGTGCAGGACCCGGCCGAGGCGAAAAAGCTGATCGGCGCCACGGCCACCTTGCAGTACCGCGCCGGTATCGGCCAGGCTGGCGACGCGCAGGCCCAGGAAGCCGCACGCACCGGCAACATCCCGCCCGATGCCAACCTGTATTACATGCGCGATACCCGCGTGCCGGTGCTGGTGAGCAAGCGCATCATTGTCACCGGCAACGAGCTGGTTGATGCCTCGTCGGGTATTGACCAGCAAAGTGGCACGCCGAAGGTTGACGTCACCTTGAACGCCGCCGGTGCCAAGCGCATGGGCGACTTCACCAATGCGAACGTCGGCAAGCCGATGGCGGTGGTGTATGTCGAACGTGTGGTCGAAACCAAGATGGTCAACGGCAAGGAAGTGCGCACGCCGAAGATCACCGAATCGGTCATCAATGACGCGTCGATCGCCAGCCCGTTCAGCAAGCAATTCCAGACCACGGGTCTGGGCAGCCCGAAGGAGGCATCCGAGCTGGCCCTGCTGCTCAAGGGTGGCTCGCTGGCCGCGCCGATGGACATCGTCGAAGAGCGCGTGATCGGCCCCAGCCTGGGCCAGGACAACATCGAGAAGGGGCTCAAGGCGGTGTTGCTTGGCTTGGCGCTGGTGCTGGCCGCGGCGGCGGTCTACTACAAGCTGTTTGGGGTGGTGGCGGACATCGCGCTGTTTTTCAACCTGGTGATCCTGGTGGCGGTGATGTCGTTGATCGGCGTCACCCTGACCATGCCGGGTATTGCCGGTATCGTGCTGACGCTGGGCATGGCGATTGACGCGAACGTGCTGATTTGCGAGCGCGTGCGCGAGGAACTGCGCAACGGTTCCAGTCCGCATGCATCGATTCGCGCCGGTTACGAGAAGGCGTGGTCGACCATTCTGGATGCGAACGTGACCCACTTGATCGCCGCCCTGGCGCTGACCACCATGGGCACCGGCGCGATCAAGGGCTTCGGCGTGACGCTGCTGATTGGTATCTTGACCTCGCTGTTCACGTCAGTGACGCTGACCCATGCATTCACCGCGGCAATCCATGGTCATCGCAAACTCAAGACCCTGTCGGTCTAAGGAATCCCCATGGAAATCTTCAATCACGACAGCAACATCAACTTCCTCGGCATGCGCAATTACAGCATTGCCGTGGCGATCCTGCTGGTGATCGCATCAGTGGCGCTGATTGGCGTGCGCGGCCTGAATTACGGCCTGGATTTCACCGGCGGCGTATCGCTGGTGGTCGACTACGAGCAGCCTGTGCAGGTGGCTGACGTGCGTGCGGCACTGGCCAAGGGCGGCATGGATCACGCGATTGTGCAGGCCCTTGGCGGCACGCGCGAGGTGGCGATCCGCATGCAGCCCAAGGACGACCCGGCGGCGCTGCAGACCGCCGATGGCAAGGTCAACCTGGACCGCATTGCGGCCGACGTCACCAGCAAGCTGCAGGAAGCACGTCCGGATGCCAGGTTGAAGAGCCGCGACTACGTGGGTTCCGAAGTCGGTGCCGAGCTGCGCAGTGACGGTACGGTGGCGGCGATCTTCGTGATCCTCGGTATCATGGCGTACCTGTGGATTCGCTTCGAGCGGCGTTTCGCGATCGCGGCGGTGGCCACGGAAATCCACGACACCCTGGTTACCTTGGGCGTCATCGCGCTGGTGCAACGTGAGTTTGACATGACCGTGCTGGCGTCCGTGCTGGCGGTGATCGGCTACTCGATCAACGACAAGGTGGTTGTGTTTGACCGCATTCGCGAGCTGTTCCGCCTGGCGCGCAAGGCCGAGCCGGAGGAAATCCTCAACCGCTCGATCAACAACACGCTGTCACGCACCATCATCACCTCATTGTTCACCGGTATTGCGATGGGCGCGCTGTACTTCATTGGTGGCCCGGTGGTGCATGGCTTTGCCATCACCATGCTGATCGGCATCGTGGTGGGTACGCTGTCGTCGATCTTTGTCGCCAGCCCGATCCTGTTGTGGCTGGGCGTTTCGAAGAAGGACTTGATGCCGGTGACCAGGGAAAACCCGGAGCTGGCGCGGCGCCCGTAAGCGCCCCGAGGGTGCGGTTGCCCGCGTGATGCGCAGGCAAAAAAACGGCCCGGTACACACCGGGCCGTTTTTCGTACGCGGGTAAGCTGCCGCCGCGTGGATTGCTCAGCTCGGTGGCAGCGCGGCTTGCAGCTGCGCCAGTCGCTCTGGTGTGCCGACGTCCGTCCACGCGCCGTGGTAATGGGTGCCGCTGACGGCGCCACGTGCCATCGCCGCGCGCAAGACTGACCCGAGCTTGAAGCAGGGCGGTGGCTCCGACTTGCCGAAGACACCGCCAATACGCGTTGGCCAGTCCTGCAGCAGCTCCTGACGAAATACGCCGATGCCGCTGAACGTGAGTTTGGGTTCGCCACCAGCGTGCAACATGCCGTGCGCGTCCAAGGTGAAATCGCCAAGCGGGTGGTGCGCCGGATTGTCGACCAGCAACAGGTGGGCCAGTGCGACTGGTGTGGCAGGCAGGGCGGCGAAATCAGCGTCGCACCATATGTCGCCACTGACGGCGATGAACGGTTCGCTGCCCAGCAGCGGCAGCGCATGCAGCATGCCGCCGCCAGTTTCCAGCGGCGTGGCGCCCTCGTAGACATAGCGGATGCGCAGGCCCCAGCGCGAACCGTCGCCGAGTGTGGCAGGAAACTGCTCGGCGAGGTGCGAGGTGTTGATCACCACCTCGCTGCAACCGGCGGCCGCAAGCTTTTCCAGGTGCCAGACAAGCAGCGGTTTGCCGCCGACACAGAGCAGCGGTTTCGGCGTCTGATCGGTCAGCGGGCGCATACGCTCGCCGCGACCGGCGGCAAAAATCAGGGCGTGCTTCACGGGCGGTTGGCCGTGGCCAGATCGCGCTCGCCAACGTAGCGCTGCAGCAGCGTGGCAAACGCGTGCAGTTCCGGGTGGCGCTCGGCAACCTCGATGACGTAGCGATACACCCGCGGCAGATCCCGCAGATAGCCAGGCTTGCCGTCGCGGTAGTGCAGGCGGCAAAAAATGCCGAGCACCTTGATGTGCCGTTGCATGCCGGTGAGGTCGAACCAGCGCAGAAAGTGCGCCTGATCGGGTATCTCGCTCTGCCAGCGGGTGTGCAGCAGCCGCTGACGGTAATTCTCGACCCAGGCCTCGACGCGTTCCCGATCCCACGCGATGTAACAGTCGCGCAACAGGGACGCCAGGTCGTAGGTGATGGGACCCCGCAGCGCGCCCTGGAAATCGATGATGCCGGGGCTGACAAGCGTGGGTGACGTTGTGGCGGTATCCGGCGTGCGCGCGCTTGCGGTCGACGCGTCGACAATCAGCAGATTGCGGCTGTGGTAGTCGCGGTGGACAAAGCAGCGCGGCTGCTCCAGTGCGGCACGCAGCACGATGGTGAACGCCGCTTCCAGCACGTCCCATTCTTCGCAGGTCGGCATGCAGTCGAGGTGCCTGGCCAGGAACCATTCAGGCATCAGTTCCAGTTCGCGACTGAGAAACGCGCGGTCATAGGCGGGCAGGTCATGCGCGTCGACGACACATTGCATGCGCAGCAGGGCCTCCAGCGCCGCGGCATACAGCGCGTCCGCCGTGTTGTCGTGCAGCGCGGGCAGGTACAGGCGCGCGCCAAGATCCTCGATCAGCAGAAAACCTTGCTGCATGTCGTGC
>DATCWU010000207.1:0-11557 GCA_036566165.1 Rhodanobacter sp.
GGCGAAGGCAAGACTTCAGGTGGTCGTCATCCGGTCAGCCCGTGGGGCACACCGGCCAAGGGCTACAAGACCCGCAACAACAAGCGCACGCAGCAGTTCATCGTGCGTCGTCGCACCAAGTAACAGGAAACCGTCATGCCGCGTTCTCTGAAAAAAGGTCCGTTTGTCGACCTTCACCTCGTCAAGAAGGTGGAAGCTGCGGTTTCCGCCCACAACAAGCGTCCGATCAAGACCTGGTCGCGTCGCTCGATGATCCTGCCGGAAATGGTCGGTCTGACCATTGCCATTCACAACGGACACCAGCATGTGCCGGTGCTGATCAACGAGAACATGGTCGGGCACAAGCTCGGCGAGTTCGCGGTGACACGCACCTTCAAGGGTCATGTCGGCGACAAGAAGGGCAAGTGATGAGCACTGAAGCCAAAGCGATTTTGCGCGGCGCCCGCATTTCGGCGCAGAAGGCGCGTCTGGTGGCCGATCTGGTTCGTGGCCTCCCCGTGGGCCGGGCCAGCGACGTCCTCAGCTACACCAACAAGAAGTCGGCGCTGCTGGTGCGCAAGGTGTTGTTGTCAGCCGTGGCCAACGCCGAAAACAATCTTGGTGCTGACGTCGACGAGTTGAAGGTTGCCAGCATCTTTGTGGATGAAGGTCCGATGTTGAAACGTATGTATGCCCGCGCCAAAGGCCGCGGTTCGCGCATCCTGAAGCGCACCAGCCACATCACTGTGGTTGTTGGTAACTGACCGGGGACATAGACGATGGGTCATAAAGTTCATCCCACCGGTATCCGCCTGGGCATTGCCAAGGATTGGAACTCGAAGTGGTACGCGAACAAACACGATTACGCCAGCTACCTCGTGGCGGATATCAAGGTTCGTGACATGCTGAAAAAGAAGCTGGCTCAGGCCGGCATCTCGAAGATCCTGATCGAGCGTCCGGCCAAGACCGCACGCGTGACGATTCACACCGCCCGCCCGGGCGTGGTGATCGGCAAGAAGGGTGAGGATATCGAGAAGCTGCGCAAGGAAGTCAGCGACATGATGGGCGTGCCGACGCACATCAACGTCAGCGAAGTGCGCAAGCCCGAGCTGGACGCACAGTTGGTGGCCGAGTCCATCGCGCAGCAGCTGGAGCGTCGCATCATGTTCCGTCGCGCCATGAAACGTTCGGTCGGCAATGCGATGCGCCTGGGCGCGTTGGGCATCAAGATCAATGTGTCAGGCCGCTTGAACGGTGCCGAGATCGCCCGCTCCGAGTGGAGCCGCGAGGGCCGCGTGCCGCTGCACACCTTGCGTGCGGACATCGATTACGGTCTGGCTGAAGCACACACGACATACGGCATCATTGGTGTGAAGGTGTGGATCAACAAGGGCGAAGTCTTCGACCTGGCTGCAGCCTCGCAGGAATCGAAGGATGAGCCGTCCTCGCAGCCGCGCCGCGAGGGTGGCGAAGGTCGTCGTAACGATTCGCGACGCGATGCCGGTGACGGTCGTCGCGAGCGGACTGCGAAGTAAGGAGAGTTGCCATGTTGCAACCAAAACGTACCAAGTACCGCAAGCAGTTCAAGGGTCGCAATGACGGCTTGGCGCAATGCTCCAATCTGGTCAGCTTTGGCGAGTTCGGTTTGAAGTCGACCCAGCACGGCGCACTTACTGCGCGGCAGATCGAGGCAGCGCGTCGGTGCATCACGCGCTTTGTCAAGCGTGGCGGCAAGTTGTGGATTCGGGTGTTTCCCGACAAGCCGGTCAGCAAGAAGCCGATTGAAGTGCGTATGGGCGCTGGCAAGGGCAGCGTCGAATTCTGGGTTGCCAACGTGCAGCCGGGCCGCATGCTGTACGAGATCGAGGGTGTCCCCGAGGTCACCGCACGCGAGGCGTTCCGCCTGGCTTCCGCCAAGTTGTCGGTGCAGACGCAGTTTGTAACCAGGTCGGTGATGTGATGGCTACCAAAGTCAAAGAAATCAGCACGACGCAGTCGGTGGATGAGTTGCAGCAGCATCTGCTGGATCTGCGCAAGGAACAGTTCAATCTGCGCATGCAGAAAGGATCCGGCCAGCTCACTCAGCCGCATCAGCTACGCCGCGTTCGGCGTGACATCGCCCGCACGAAATTTGTGCTCGGCGGCAAGAAGTAAGGGACGGCGGACATGAGCGAAAACACAAATCAAGCGGCACAGCCGCAGGCAGACAGCAAGAAGCAGGTGCGCACCCTCGAGGGGCGGGTTACCAGCAGCAAGATGGACAAGACCGTCACCGTGCTGGTCGAGCGTCAGGTGCAGCATTGGTTGCTGGGCAAGACGATTCGGCGCTCGACCAAGCTGCACGCGCAGAACGACGTGGGTGCGAACGAAGGCGACCTCGTGCGCATCGCGGAGTGCCGTCCGCTGTCCAAGACCAAGCATCATCGCGTGGTCGAAATCATCACTCGTGCAAACGGCTAAAGGGAGGGTGCAGAAATGATCCAGACACAAAGCACGCTTTCGGCCGCTGACAACAGTGGCGCCAAGCAACTGATGTGCATCAAGGTGTTGGGCGGTTCCAAGCGCCGCTATGCGGGCATTGGTGACATCATCAAGGTTGCCATCAAGGATGCCATCCCGCGTGGCAAGGTAAAAAAAGGCGAGGTTTACAATGCCGTGGTGGTACGTACTGCCAAGGGCGTGCGTCGTGCCGATGGTTCGTCGATTCGTTTCGACGGCAACGCAGCGGTACTCCTCAACAGTAAGCTCGAACCCATCGGCACCCGTATTTTCGGGCCGGTGACGCGCGAGCTGCGCAGCGAACGGTTCATGAAGATCGTTTCGCTTGCGCCTGAAGTGCTCTGAGCGGAGTTTATCTATGAAGCATATCCGCAAGGGTGATCACGTGGTCGTGATCGCCGGCAAGAACAAAGGTCAACGTGGCGATGTGCTGCGGGTTGGCGATGACCGCGTGGTCGTTTCCAACGTGAACCTGATCAAACGGCACACCAAGCCGAATCCGCAGGCCAACCAGGCTGGCGGCATCGTCGAGCGTGAAGCCTCGATCCATCTCTCCAATGTGCAGCTGTTCAACCCCGCCACGAACAAGGGTGAACGCGTCGGTACCAAAACGCTCGATGATGGGCGCAAGGTCCGCGTGTTCCGTTCGAATGGCGAGGTCGTGGACGCGTAAGGAACACGATCATGACGCGCCTTGAAAGTTTCTATAAAGACCAGGTAGTAGCCAAGCTCACCAAGCAGTTTGGCTACAAGAACGTGATGCAGGTTCCACGCATCACCAAGATCACGCTGAACATGGGCGTGGGCGAAGCGGCGGCCAATAAGAAAGTGCTGGACAATGCCGTGGCCGACATGGCCAAGCTGTCCGGGCAGAAGCCGATCACGACCAAGGCACGGTTGTCCGTGGCTTCGTTCAAGATCCGCGAAGGGTGGCCCATTGGCTGCAAAGTCACGTTGCGTCGTGCGCAGATGTTCGAGTTTCTCGATCGTCTGATCAACATCTCGCTGCCCCGTGTGCGCGATTTCCGTGGTGTGTCCGGCCGGGCGTTTGACGGGCGGGGCAACTACAACTTCGGTATCAAGGAACAGATCATTTTCCCTGAGATCGAGTTCGATCAGGTCGATGCGTTGCGCGGCATGGATATTTCCATCACCACCACCGCCAAGACCGACGAAGAGGCGAAGGCCCTGTTGGCCGCGTTCAGCTTCCCGTTCCGTAACTGATAGGCGACATCCATGGCCAAGACATCAATGGTGAACCGCGATATCAAGCGGACCAAGCTCGTCAAGAAATATGCGGCAAAACGCAGCGCGCTGAAAGCGGTTGTGCTCAGTACGACCGCCTCCTACGAGGAGAAGATGGAGGCGCAGGGCAAGCTGCAGAAGTTGCCCCGCGATGCCAGCCCGGTGCGCCAGCGCACCCGTTGTGCCCTGACCGGGCGCCCGCGAGCGGTGTATGCCAAGTTTGGCCTGGGTCGCAACAAGTTGCGCGAAGCGACCATGCGCGGCGACGTTCCGGGCTTGCGCAAGGCCAGCTGGTAAAGGATGTATGCGGCGCCAAGTGAGCTATGTCTTGGCGTACGCAGTGCCGACTTCGACGCTGTCGTTGCCGGTGTAATCGTTGCATGGTGGTTCGCTTGAACCCGATTTGCTGATATAGTCGTCGGTCTGCGCAACGCAGGTCGACTGCGAAGTCGGCTCACAACTCAATTGATTTCCGGTTTTACTGGATATCGGTGCACTCTGAAGGACTCCTCATGAGCATGACTGATCCCATCGCCGATCTGTTTACGCGTGTGCGCAATGCCCAGGCTGTGGGCAAGCCCGCTGTGCGTATGCCATCGTCGAAACTGAAGGTGGCGATTGCCAACCTTCTGAAGAACGAGGGCTATGTCCTCGGCGCCGAGGTTGCCAATGTCGAAGGCAAACCGGTGCTTGAGATCCAGCTCAAGTATTTCGATGGACAACCCGCCATCGAGAAGATTGCTCGCGTCAGCCGTTCCGGCCTGCGTGTGTATCGCGGCAAGGGCGAGCTGCCCAAGGTATTGGGCGGATTGGGTATCTCGATCATTTCGACTTCCGCCGGTTTGCTGACCGATGCGCAGGCCCGTGCCAAGGGCTTGGGCGGCGAAGTCATCGGCCAGGTGGCGTAAGGAGCCTTTTATGTCACGTGTTGCCAAACAACCTATTGCCCTTCCCAAGGGTGTCGACCTGACCGTTGGCAAAGACGCCATCACGGTGAAGGGCCCCAAGGGCACTCTCAGCATGCACCACTTGCCGGGTGTGGTCGTGGCGGCCGATGCCGGCGTGGCGCACATCACGCTGGGTGCCGGGGTCGATGACATGTTCGGCGGGACAGCGCGTTCGCTGCTGGCGAGCATGGTTCACGGCGTTTCAACCGGGTATGAGCGCAAGCTGGAACTGGTCGGCGTCGGTTACCGTGTATCGATGCAGGGCAAGTCGTTGAACCTGAGCCTGGGCTTTTCGCATCCGGTGGTATTTGATGCGCCCGCCGGCATCAGCATCGAGACGCCGTCGCAAACCGAAGTGCTGATCAAGGGCGCGGACAAGCAGGCGGTTGGTCAAGTAGCGGCAAAGATTCGCGGCTTCCGGCCACCGGAACCGTACAAGGGCAAGGGCGTACGTTACGCCGGCGAGAAGATCACGCTGAAGGAAGCCAAGAAGGCGTAGTGCCCGCTCCTCCGCGAAGCACGGTCGGTCACGACCGGCACTTCGCAGGAGCCTGGCCGCAACTGCCGATCCGCTTTCTGGAGATATCACCATGAACAAAAACGAAAATCGCCTGCGTCGTGCCAAATCAACACGCTCTCACATCCGTCAATTGGCGGTAGCGCGGCTGTCGGTGCATCGCACGGACCAGCATATCTATGCGCAGGTATTCGACGCTTCGGGTCGGAAGGTCGTCGCGGCGGCATCGACGCTGCAGAAGTCCGTCGCGGAAGGGCTCAAGGGCACGCGAAACATTGCTGCTGCGACTGCCGTGGGCAAGGCAGTGGCCGAACGTGCGCTGGCGGCCGGTGTCGATACCGTGGCGTTCGATCGGTCGGGCTTTCGCTACCACGGTCGGGTCAAGGCGCTGGCCGATGCCGCGCGTGAAGCTGGACTGAAATTCTAGACCGCGTTTCTGGTTGTTGAGTGGGGAATCGCGAGCGCGTTGCTCGATGATTGACGACTTGTCTCAACCGGTTCGCGGGATGTAACACACAACAACAAGCGGCCAAGCCGCAAGCAAAAGTCCCGGGTTGTCCGGGCATATGGATAAAGCACATGGCTTCTACCGATCGCGAAAATTCCGACGGCATGCTGGAAAAGTTGATTGCCGTCAACCGTGTGGCCAAGACCGTCAAGGGTGGCCGCCAGATGAGTTTCACTGCGCTGACTGTGGTCGGTGATGGTGCGGGCAAAGTGGGCTTCGGTTATGGCAAGGCCCGTGAAGTGCCGGTGGCCATCTCCAAGGCCATGGAGCGCGCGCGCCGCCAGATGGTGGACATTGAACTGAACAATGGCACGTTGTGGTACGCCATCAAGGCCAACCACGGTGCTGCCCGCGTCTATATGCAGCCCGCTTCGGAAGGTACCGGGGTGATCGCCGGCGGCGCCATGCGTGCGGTGCTGGAAGTGGTCGGGGTCAAGGACGTGCTGGCCAAAGCTGTTGGTTCACGCAACCCGATCAATCTCGTGCGCGCCACCATCAAGGGGCTGCAGGCAGTTGCTTCGCCGAAGAAAATCGCTGCCAAACGCGGCAAGACGCTGGAAGAGGTGATGGGCAATGGCTAAGTCAGCAGCGAAGGCAACGATCCGCGTGCGGCTCGTCAAGAGTCTGGGTGGCGTGCAGGCACGTCATCGCCTGAGCGTCAAGGCGCTTGGTCTGGGCAAGATCAACGATGTGCGGGAATTGCAGGACAGCCCGCAGGTTCGTGGTTTGATCAATACCGTTTATTACCTGGTCCAGGTTGAGGAGTAAGCATCATGCGCTTGAATAATCTTCAGCCCAATGACGGTTCGAACAAGGAGCGCCTGCGGGTTGGTCGCGGCGTCGGTTCGGGCTTGGGCAAAACCGCGGGGCGGGGCCATAAAGGCCAGCATGCGCGCGCCGGTGGTACCCACAAATACGGCTTTGAAGGCGGCCAGATGCCGTTGAATCGCCGGATGCCGAAGGTTGGTTTCCGCTCGAAGACCAAGGCGCAGAGCCAGGAAGTGTTCCTGTATCAGCTTGCCAACTTGAAGGATGACGTGATCGACGTGGTGGTGCTGCACAAGGCCGGCCTGATCGATGCCCGTGCGCGCAAGGTCAAGGTGGTGTTGAAGGGTGAAATTGGTCGCGCGGTCAAGTTGTCCGGGTTGCTGGCTACGGCCGGCGCAAAGGCGGCAATCGAGGCGGCCGGCGGCAGTGTGGAGTAACTGACCGTGGCCGCAGCCAAAGGCAACGCTCTGGGCAAGCTGGGCAAGCTTACCGAACTGCGTCAACGCATCCTCTTCGTGGTGGGTGCGCTGGTGGTGTTTCGGCTGGGTTCGTTCATTCCGGTGCCTGGCGTCAATCCGGATGCGATGAGCAATCTGGTCAATGGCAACGGGCTGATGGACATGTTCAACATGTTCTCCGGCGGTGCCTTGGAGCGCTTCTCGGTCTTTGCGCTGGGTGTGATCCCATACATTTCCGCGTCCATCGTGTTCCAGATGATGGGTTCGGTCGTTCCCAGTTTGATGGCGCTGCGCAAGGAAGGCGAAGCGGGCAAGCGCAAGATGACGATGTATACCCGCTATGCCACGGTCGGTCTGGCGCTGGTTCAGTCGTTCGGCATTGCTGCTGCGTTGCAAGGGCAGGTGGCCGCTGGTGGCGCTCCGGTGGTGTATACGCCGGGCCCCGGGTTCATCCTGTCTTCGGTGATCGGCCTGACGGCTGGCACCATGCTGCTGACCTGGATTGGCGAGCAGATGACCGAACGTGGTGTCGGCAACGGTATCTCGTTGTTGATCTTCGCCGGCATCATTGCCGGTTTGCCTGGTGCGGTCGTGCAGACCCTGGGCATGGCCAACAACGGTGAGTTGTCACTGCTCAAGCTGTTGCTGGTGTTTGCCGTTGCCCTGGGCGTGACTGCGTTTGTGGTGTTTGTCGAGCGTGCGCAGCGCCGCATCACGGTGAACTACGCACGGCGTTCGGGTGGGCAGAAGGCCTACATGAATCAGACCTCGAGCCTGCCGCTGAAAATCAATATGTCGGGCGTGATCCCGCCCATTTTCGCGTCGAGCCTGTTGATGTTTCCGGCGACCGCGATCACCTGGTTCAGTACCGGTAGCCCGTCGCGCTGGGTGCAGGAGTTGACGCAACAGCTGACCCCAGGTCAACCGTTCTATGAAATGGTGTCCGCCGCTCTGGTGTTTGGCTTCGCGTTCTTCTATACGGCAATCGTGTTCAACGCGGACGAGACAGCCGACAATCTCAAGCGGTCGGGTGCGCTGATTCCGGGTATCCGCCCGGGCAAGGCGACGGCGTCGTATGTCGACGCGGTGATGACCCGTTTGACGCTGGTTGGTGCGATTTATCTGGTGGCAGTATGCCTGGTGCCATCATTCATGCAGGCGTACTGGCATGTGCCGTTTTACTTCGGTGGTACGTCATTGCTGATTGTGGTGGTGGTGGTGATGGATTTCACGGCGCAGATTCAGGCGCATTTGGTCAGTCACCAGTACGAGAGTTTGCTGAAGAAAGCCAACCTTCGCCGCAGTTAGTCTTTGCGCTGAAGGGTCGAAGTCGGGAATGAGGCGGCACCTTCTGGCGCCGCAGGCCTTTCCTGACACAGTGATTCAGGTTAAGATTGCGCGTTTACCGCGCAAGAAACGCATTCGGAGAGATAGAACATGGCGCGCATCGCGGGTGTCAATTTGCCGGTCCAGAAGCATGTCTGGGTTGGTCTGCAAAGCATTTATGGCATCGGCCGCAGCCGGGCGAAGCAGGTTTGTGCGGAGTCGGGCGTGGCGCCCACCACACAGATCAAGGCGCTCAGCGAAGGCGAAGTCGAGAAGCTTCGCCATGAGGTTGGCAAGTACACCGTCGAAGGCGATCTGCGCCGCGAGGTGGGCATGGCGATCAAGCGGCTGATGGACTTGGGGTGCTACCGCGGCCTGCGTCATCGCCGTGGCTTGCCGGTGCGTGGTCAGCGTACGCGTACCAATGCACGTACCCGCAAGGGTCCGCGCCGCGCAATCAAGAAGTGATTGCAGTATGCGATCTTCCATGATCGCGAAGATCAGAAAGTGGCCATCTGTGGCTGCACCGATTAACAAGAGCTTCCAAAATTATGGCTAAGCCGGTCAAGACCAAGAAGAAGATCAAGCGCGTTGTCACGGATGCCGTGGCCCACGTGCAGGCCTCCTTCAACAACACCATCGTCACCATCACTGATCGGCAGGGCAATGCCTTGTCGTGGGCCACTGCCGGTGGCGCGGGTTTCCGCGGCTCGCGCAAGTCCACGCCGTTTGCCGCCCAGGTCGCTGCCGAAAAGGCGGGCCGGGCTGCCGGAGATTACGGTATCAAGACCGTCGAGGTACGCATCAAGGGCCCAGGCCCGGGCCGCGAGTCGGCGGTGCGTTCGTTGAATGCGTTGGGCTTCAAGGTGCTGAACATCATTGATGTCACGCCGATTCCGCATAACGGCTGCCGTCCCCCCAAGAAGCGTCGAGTCTGAGAATTTGCTCTTGTGATCAGCCTTGATCACGGGAATCAAAACCGGCCATCCATGGCTGGACTATTTGGAAAAGAATATGGCACGTTATCGTGGAGCTACTTGCAAACTCGCCCGTCGCGAGGGTGCGGATCTCAGCCTGAAGAGCCCGGCGCGTGCGCTGGATTCGAAGTGCAAGCTGGAAAACAAGCCCGGTCAGCATGGCGCGAACAAGCGCATGCGCATGTCCGACTATGCCGTGCAGTTGCGTGAGAAGCAGAAGGTCAAGCGTATCTACGGTGTGCTTGAGCGTCAGTTCAGCAACTACTACACCAAGGCCACCACGCTCAAGGGCAACACGGGTGAAAACCTGTTGCGCCTGCTCGAGAGTCGGCTGGACAACGTCGTGTATCGCATGGGCTTTGCGGTAACCCGTGCCCAGGCGCGCCAGCTGGTTGCCCACAAGGCGGTGCTGGTGAATGGCAAGAAGGTGAACATTCCCTCCTTCCAGATTCGCCCGGGCGATGCGGTTGCGTTGACCGAGCGTGGGCGCGCGCAATTGCGTGTACAGGAAGCGGCGACCATTTTCGACACCATGGACCTGCGTCCGATGTGGGTTGAGGTCGACGCCAAGAAGTTTGAGGGCACGTTCAAGTCGGTGCCAGATCGCAGTGACTTGCCGTCCGACATCAATGAAGCATTGATCGTCGAGCTTTACTCGAAGTAATTACCGGAGCTCTGCATGGCAGTTTCGTCAACTAGTGTGCTGCGGCCGCGTGGCCTCAGCGTCGAACAGCTTGGAGCCAACCGCGCCAAGGTTGTGGTCGAGCCGCTCGAGCGTGGCTTTGGCCACACCTTGGGCAATGCGCTGCGCCGCGTGCTGCTCTCTTCAATCCCCGGCAGCGCCATCGTCGAGGTCGAAATCGACGGCGTATTGCACGAATACACCACCTTGGAAGGGCTGCAGGAGGACGTCATTGACGTGCTGCTCAACCTCAAGGGTGTGGCGATTCGTCAGCATACCGGTGAAGAGGTCACGCTTACGCTTTCGCGCAAGGGCAAGGGCGTGGTAACGGCCGGCGACATCGTGCTGGACCATTCGGTCGAGATCATCAACCCGGAGCATGTGATCTGTCATTTGACCAAGGATGTCACGCTCAACATGCGTCTGAAGGTGCGCCGCGGCATCGGTTACCAGCCGGCCAGCACGCGGGTGCATCCGGATGATGAAGCACGTCCGATTGGCCGACTGCAGCTGGACGCATCGTTTGCGCCCGTGTTGCGCGTGGCGTATGAGGTGGATGCAGCGCGTGTCGAACAGCGCACCAACCTCGACAAGCTGGTGCTCGATATCGAGACCAACGGCACCATCGGCGCGGAAGACGCAGTACGCAAGGCCGCCGAGATCATCAATGACCAGCTGTCCGTGTTTGGTGATTTCTCGCACCGCGAGACCGATGCCAGCGAGGCCGAGCAAAGTGGGTTTGACCCCCTGTTGTTGCGCCCGATTGATGATCTGGAGCTCACCGTGCGCTCGGCCAATTGCCTGAAAGCCGAGAGCATCTATTACATCGGTGACCTGGTGCAGAAAACCGAGGTGGAGTTGTTGAAAACGCCGAACCTTGGCAAGAAGTCGCTCACCGAGATCAAGGATGTGCTGGGTGGACGTGGGCTCGCGCTGGGCATGAAACTCGAGAACTGGCCACCACCGGGCGTTGCGCACGGCATGCAGCTGGGCTGATGATTGGCGTGTATTTGTGCGATCACTCTTGATCGCCGTACAGCAAACCTCCGGTCCGGGCGCGTTTTGCGCCCCGGCCGGAAGCAAAGGCGGCCATCCGTGGCCGCACTCTGAAGAGCCTGTTTTCATTGGGCTTCAATAGCGGGTAACCGCGGAGGGTCGGGCGTCGTTGCCGGCTTTCCATAACAACAGACATAGAGAGCTTCACCATGCGCCACCAAAAATCCGGACGCAAATTCAATCGCACCAGCTCGCACCGTGAAGCGATGTTCCGCAACATGGCATCCTCGCTGATGAAGCACGAGCTGATCCGCACCACGTTGCCCAAGGCCAAGGAATTGCGTCGTGTGGCAGAGCCGCTGATCACGCTGGCCAAGGTTGACGGGGTCGCCAATCGGCGCCTGGCGTTCTCGCGCATGCGTGACAAGGAAGCCGTTGGCAAATTGTTCGTGGAACTGGGGCCACGTTATCGTGAGCGCGCGGGTGGTTATCTGCGCATCCTGAAATGTGGCTTCCGCGTTGGTGACAATGCGCCGATGGCTTACGTTGAACTGGTAGGCCGGCCGCAGAGTGACGCGACAGCCACGGACTGATCGCCCGGCAGGCCTTGCCGCTGCGTCGTTTCCTGTACGTGGTTTGGTCGGGGAGCGGCAGG
>DATCWU010000209.1:0-7054 GCA_036566165.1 Rhodanobacter sp.
CCACCGGGACGCCCGCGCAAACGGCTGCCGACAGCACCCAGGCGACGACGCTGAGCGAAATCACGGTGCGCGCCCAAAAGCGCGTGGAATTGCTGCAGGACATACCGATCACGCTGACCACCCTGCCCGAGCAGATACTCCACGACACGGGCGTGCAAAACATCAAGGATCTGCAGATCCTGGTACCCGCGCTGAGCGTTACCAGCACCACGGCGGAAGGCGTGACTACCGCGCACATCCGCGGCGTCGGCACGGTGGGTGACAACCCCGGCCTGGAATCCTCGGTCGGCGTGGTCATTGATGGCGTACCACGCGCCCGCGGCGGGGTAGCGTTCAACGACCTCGGCGAGATCGAGCAGATCGAGGTACTCAAGGGTCCACAGGGCACGGTGTTTGGCAAGAACACCTCGGCTGGCCTGATCAACATCACCACCAAGCGTCCCACCTTCAATGAAGAGGGCTACGCGAACCTGACCGTCGGCAACTACCATGCGGCCGGCGTGGATGCCTCGTACAACAACCGCCTCGGCGACCATGCGGCGTTCCGGATCTACGCGGTCGACCGCCAGCACGACGGCTACAACAAGGTGAATACCGGCGTCGGGCCACGCACGCTGACCACCGACGGCGATCAGAACTTTCACTCGGTGCGGGCGCAGCTGTTGATCCGGCCGACCGACACGTTCGACGTCAACATCACCGGCGATTACACACGACGCGACGAGAATTGCTGCGTCGGCGTCACCCTGTTTCGCGGCCCCGCCGCAGCCATCGTCGACGCCCTGGCCGGTGGCAACGGTGTCATCCCGGTCGTGGATAAATCGCGCCGCCTCGCCTACAACAATCGCGACACCACGCAGGAGATTACCGACAAGGGGCTGGCGGCCGAGGCGAACTGGGTCACTCCGTGGTTTGGCGGCGCCACGCTCACGTCGATCACCTCGTTGCGCAAGTGGAATGCGTCGAACCCGGCGGACCTGGATTACAGCGGCGCCGATCTCTGGTATCGCGCCTACGGCCCCAATGACAACGCCGTGCGCTTCCGCACCCTCACCCAGGAGCTCCGGCTTGCCGGCAATACCGACCGCTTTGACTGGATGGGCGGGGTGTATTTCGACAACGAACACCTGCAACGCAACGACGCGGTAACGCTTGGGTCGGCCTACGAACCGTACCTGTCCATCGCGTTGTTGAACAACATCGCCGCCTCCTTCCCGCCTGGTCTGGTCAACACTGCCGGTGCGGCCACGTTCCTCTCCCAGGCCGCCGGCATGCCATTTGGCACAGCATTCACGGGGCCGGCGTCACATGACCGCTGGAACCAGGTGGCAAAAAGTACCGCAGCATTCGGCAACGTGACGTTCCACGCGACCGAGGCGCTGGCATTGACCGCTGGCATGCGCTACACCCACGCCAGAAAGACGGTTGACTCGGCGTACGCCAGTCCGAACGGGGCACAGGGTTGTACCGCCGCGCTGACCAACCCGACCAACGTGGCCGTGGCCCTGATGCAGCGCGGCGTGCCGGCGCAGTTTGCCGGTGCGGTGGTGCCCACCGTGATCGGCTTCATGTGTCTGCCGTGGGCCAATCCGCAATTTGCCGGCTTGCACACGCAGCAGAACCACACCGAAAACGAATGGTCGGGCACGCTCAAGGCAGCGTACCGCTGGAATGACACGGTGATGGGCTATGCCTCGGCGGCGCGTGGTTACAAGGCCGGCGGCTTCAATCTGGACCGCGTGCAATCCGCCCGCGGCTTGAATGACGGTTCGGTTGGCATCACCCCGGTTGATGACACCTGGTTTCCCGGCGAGTTTGTCGACAGTTACGAACTTGGCACCAAGACGACATGGGCCGGCGGCAATCTGCTGCTCAACGCCGCCTTGTTCCAATCCAACTACAGCGACTTCCAGCTCAACAGTTTCCTCGGCACCAGCTTCGTCGTGCAAACCATCCCGAAGCTGAAGACGCGCGGTCTGGACGCCGACCTGCTGTGGCAGACCAACCTGACCGGACTGTCCGTGCAAGGCGGTTTGACCTACCTCAAGTCCAGATATGGTGACCACCCATTACCGGAAATCGAATTGCGGCGGTTACCGGGAGCCACCGCCAGCTTCACGCCCAAGTGGGCATTTACCGGCGGCTTCACCTACGCCTGGAATTTCAATTCCAGCCTGACCGGACGCTTCAATATCGGCGCCAAACACACCACCAACTACAACACCGGGTCCGATCTGAACCCGTTGAAAGTCCAGCCGGCCTACACGCTGGTCAACGCCCGCTTCGTCGTTGGCGCCGTCAACAAACACTGGCAGGTCGAGTTGTGGGCGGACAACCTCACCAACAAGACGTACACGCAAGTGGCGTATGACGCACCGCTGCAGACCGGGTCGATCAACGGCTTTCTCGGTGCGCCACGTACCTTTGGCCTGACCTTGCGCGGCCAGATGTAACGCCGGCACGACCAGCTGCGGAAGCGCGCCTCGTCGCGCCAGGCTGCCCTCGTCCCGCCCCGGTGTGCACCGCGGGCGGACGGATGGCATATGGTCGGCCCGGCACAACACCACCCTCAGTGCCGGCGAAAGCGGCACGCGACAACCGTTATCGGACGCGACTGCCTACAATACGTCAATGTACATCGGTCCCTACCTGATCGACCCGCCTGTCGTGCTTGGCCCCATGGCCGGCGTGACTGACAAACCGTTTCGCCTGCTGTGCAAACGGCTCGGCGCGGGCCTCGCGGTATCCGAGATGACCACTGCCGACCCCAAGCTGTGGCACACCAGCAAGTCACTGCACCGCATGGACCACGAGGGTGAACCGGAACCCGTCAGTGTGCAGATTGCCGGTTACGATCCGGCGATGCTGGCGGAAGCGGCGCGGTTCAATGTCGCCAACGGTGCCCAGATTATCGACATCAACATGGGTTGCCCGGCCAAGAAAGTGTGCAACGTATGGTCCGGCTCGGCGCTGCTGCAAGACGAGCCATTGGTCGCGCGCATCGTCAAGGCCGTGGTCAACGCGGTGGACGTACCAGTGACACTGAAGATCCGCACCGGCTGGGACCGCGAGCACCGCAACGCGCTGAATATTGCGCACATCGCCGAGGATGCCGGCATCGCTGCACTCGCCGTACACGGCCGTACGCGTGCCGATCGCTACGCGGGCGACGCCGAGTACGCCACCATTACCGCCGTAAAGGCCGCCGTGCGCATTCCCGTGCTTGCCAATGGCGACGTGACCACGCCGCAGCAGGCGCGCCGCGTGCTGGACAGCACCGGCGCCGACGCGCTGATGATCGGCCGCGGTGCGCAAGGCCGACCATGGATCTTCCGCGAAATCGCGCACTATCTGGACTGTGGCGAGTTGCTGCCGGAGCCGACACCGGCGGAAGTGGCAGCGATCCTGCTGGGTCACCTCGAACATCTGTATGCGTTCTACGGCGAACTGTCCGGCGTGCGCATTGCGCGCAAACATCTGGGCTGGTACGCGAAGGACCGCCCGGAAAACGCCGCGTTTCGCCAAGTGGTCAACCGTGCCGAAACCGCAGCCGAGCAACTGCGCCTGACCCGTGACTACTTCGCCGCGCTGGCCGACGACACCGCACTAGCTGCCTGATCCGCCCGGATCACCACGTCTGGGCGCCTGTCCATCGTTGCACGGCACGGCGATAAGCAGCCAGTGACGAGCGCTGCATGCGGCGCCCTACCCGCAAGCCATCGTGCCCAACTCCATGCCGAGCGTGGCGATTGACGGTGCGCATTGACTCGGACGTCCACACGGCATAAGGTCACGTCGCCGATTGTTATATCTCTCCATCCGAATAAGTAGATAAGTAACAAAGCTGCCCGCCAGTCCCGGGCGGTCCCGCAACAGTAGACGAGGGTTGCCCGCTGGTGCGGGCACAAACCCGAATACCGATTCGGGCCAAAGCGTCAAAGACCTGGCGCGACTTGGCCGATGCGGCGAGCCTCCAAACGCGTTGCCGCGTGGCCGAGCAAAGGTCGCGGCCCCGCGGACGCGGGTGACGCCTTCCCAGCTTTTGCACATGCCTGCAAGAGGAATACGCATATGTCACTGGTGACCTTCTCCGGCTTTCCGCGCATCGGGCTCAAGCGCGAACTCAAACACGCGCTGGAATCACGTTGGCGTGGCGAAACCGACGTGGATGCCGTGCTCGACACCGCGCGCACGCTGCGCCGGCGGCATTGGCAGCTTGCGGTCGACGCCGGCGCTGACGTGGTGCCGTGCAACGACTTCAGTCTGTATGACCACGTACTGGATACCGCCGTGTTGTTCGACGCGATCCCCGCACGCTATCGGCCTGTATTTGCGGAGAACCAGCTGGACGGCTATTTCGCGATGGCGCGCGGGCACAAGCGCGGCGGTCACGATCTGCGCGCGTTGGAAATGACCAAGTGGTTTGACACCAACTACCACTACATCGTGCCGGAACTCGAAGCCGGCCAGCACTTCGCACTGAACGGCGACAAGCCGATCGCGGAATTCCTTGAGGCCCGGGCACTCGGTCATACCGCGCGTCCGGTGTTGCTCGGCCCCGTCTCGTTCCTGCTGCTGGCCAAGACGGTGGACGGCAGCGACCGCCTGGCCCTGCTCGACGCCTTGCTCCCGGCTTACACGGAACTGCTGCAGAAGCTGACGGCGGCCGGTGCCGACTGGGTACAACTTGACGAGCCATGTCTGGCCCTGGATCAGGGCGCCGACAGCCACGCAGCCTGGCGCCGCGCGTATGCCGCACTGGCAGCAGCCCGCGGTCCGGACATCCTGCTGGCCACGTATTTCGGTGCGCTTGGCGACAACCTGGCGCTGGCTGCGTCGTTGCCCGTCGGCGGTCTGCACGTGGACCTGGTGCGCGCACCGGCCCAGCTGGACGCCGTACTTGACGCGTTACCGGCACGGAGCGTCCTCAGCGCCGGCGTGATTGACGGCCGCAATATCTGGCGCAGTCACCCGGAACGCGTGCTGCCACTGCTGCGCAAGGCGCTCACCCGCGTGGGGAGCGAGCGGCTGTGGATCGCACCCTCGTGTTCGCTGCTGCACGTGCCGATCGACCTTGCGGCGGAAACCGCACTCGACCCGGCACGCCGCGCATCCATGGCGTTTGCGCGACAGAAAATCGAGGAGTTGCGCGTGTACGCCGATGCACTGGCCGGCAATGCGCAAGCCACAGCCGCGCTGTCCACGCAGCAAGCCGTGCTGTCCGCACAAGTGCAGACACCCGGCGTGCTCAATCCAGCGGTACGCGCGCGCCTGCATGCGCTCAGCCCGCAGAGCACGCTGCGGCGTTCCACTTATGCCAAACGCGCGCTCACCCAGGCCGCTGCGCGCGTGCTGCCGCTGCTGCCGACCACCACGATCGGGTCCTTTCCGCAGACCGATGCACTACGCAAGGCGCGCGCCGCACACCGTGCCGGCAAGCTGGACGACGCGGCGTACGACGGGCTGCTGCAGGCGGAGATCACCCACGTCGTGCGCTTCCAGGAAGCCATCGGGCTGGATGTGCTGGTGCATGGCGAGCCTGAGCGCAACGACATGGTGGAATACTTCGGCGAGCAATTGGACGGCTATTTGTTCACCAAGCTCGGCTGGGTGCAAAGCTATGGCTCGCGCTGCGTGAAGCCGCCGGTGCTCTGGGGTGACATCGCCCGCCCGGCGCCGATGACCGTACGCTGGTCCAGCTACGCGCAATCGCTCACCGCCAAGCCGATGAAAGGCATGCTGACCGGCCCGGTGACGATGCTGCAATGGTCGTTTGTACGCGACGACCTGCCACGCGAAACCGTGTGCCGGCAGATGGCGCTGGCACTGCGCGACGAGGTGCACGACCTGGAAGCGGCCGGCATCGGCGTGATCCAGATCGACGAGCCAGCGTTGCGCGAAGGCCTGCCGCTGCGCCGTGCGGATTGGGCCGGCTACCTGGCGTGGGCGGTGGAGTGCTTCCGTATTACCGCCGGTGGCGTGCGCGATGCGACGCAGATCCATACGCACATGTGCTATTCGGAATTCAACGACATCATCGAGGCGGTGGCGGCGATGGATGCCGACGTGATCTCGATGGAAACCAGCCGTTCGCGCATGGAGCTGCTCGACGCCTTCGCGCAATTCCACTACCCCAACGGCATCGGCCCCGGCGTGTACGACATCCACTCGCCGCGCGTGCCCCCGACCGCGGAAATCACTGACCTGCTGCACCGGGCGCTGGCCGTACTGCGGCCGGAACAAGTGTGGGTCAACCCCGACTGCGGACTGAAGACGCGCAACTGGGCCGAGGTGGAACCGGCGCTGACGCACATGGTGGCGAGCGCCAGGCAACTGCGTGCGGAATTGCAGCAACCCGCTTGACGGGGGCCTCGCCAACTGCGGGCGTGGTCGTCGGTCCCGTGGTGGTCATTCCCCGCTTCAGGCGGCCCTCGGCGCCCAGGCAGTAGAAGGCGCCAAGGCCGGCGTCGACGGGTGCGGTTGTCCGCGGTAGTGCGCCGCAGCGAAGATCACCGAGGTAGCCGTCCATATGACTTGACCCGTGCCAAACTACGCGCCGGCAGATCGCACATCACGCTGCAAAACAGCAAGCTGCGTTGTATCATGCCCGGCTACATCTATCTCTTTATCCGCAGAAAAGGATATACGTCTCGATGTCCAACTACCTGTTCACCTCCGAATCGGTCTCTGAAGGCCATCCGGACAAAGTTGCCGACCAGATCTCCGACGCGGTGCTCGACGCGGTCATCGCCAAAGATCCGGCCGCGCACGTGGCTTGCGAAACCATGGTCAAGACCGGCGTAGCCATCGTGGCGGGCGAGATCACCACCAACGCGTGGATCGACCTGGAAACGATCACGCGCAAAGTCATCGTGGACATCGGCTACCACTCCAGCGATGTCGGTTTCGACGGCGCTACCTGCGGCGTGCTCAACCTGATCGGCAAGCAGTCGCCCGACATCAACCAGGGCGTCGATCGCAAGAAGCCGGAAGAGCAAGGCGCGGGCGACCAGGGCCTGATGTTCGGCTACGCCACCAACGAGACCGAGAGCGG
>DATCWU010000211.1:0-1073 GCA_036566165.1 Rhodanobacter sp.
CGAGGAACTTGGTGTGGAGTACGACCTGCACGTGCTCAACCTGAAAGCCAACGAACAGCGCCAGCCGGCTTATCTGGCAATCAACCCGATGGGCAAGGTGCCGGCGATCCGCCACGGCGAGGCCCTGATCACCGAGCAGCCGGCGGTGTTCATCTATCTGGCCGATCTGTATCCCGCCGCGAAACTGGCGCCGCCCATCGGTGACCCGTTGCGCGGACCGTACCTGCGCTGGATGGTGTTCTACGGCTCATGTTTCGAGCCGGCGGTGGTCGACAAGTCGCAGCAACGCGAGCCGGCCGCACCGGCCACGTCGCCCTACGGGGACTACGACACCATGCTGAAGACGCTCACCGACCAGCTGGCACGCGGTCCGTATTTGCTGGGCGACACGTTCACTGCCGCCGATGTGTTGTGGGGCACCGCGTTGAACTGGACAACGATGTTCAAGCTGGTGCCGGAGCTGCCGGTGATCCGTGCGTACATCGATCGTGTGGTTTCGCGCCCGGCCATGCAGCGTGCCGCAGCAGCGGACGCGGCATTGGCGACCACGCAGGCGGGGTAACTGCTGCCAAGATCGACGCGGTTGACGGGTGCCCGACGTGGTGCGTCAGGCGCGGCGCGTGTTCGCCGCGCTGGTCCCTGGTGACACCGAGCGAGTTGCAGGGTCAGTCAGCGCATGGGCAGTCCGTGCGTGGTGGGCCGGCCGACGTGGCGAAGCTGACTGCGCCATCACCACGCGATACGCCGGCCCGATTACCGCGCAACCGCGCGCCGGGTGGCTGGTTCGGCCGGTTCGCCCCGCGCGATGCTGTTCATCGGCAACAGCCTCGGTGATGATGGCACGGTGTGCCACGCCGACCGTGGGGTGCGGCGTCGATCTCGCGCGTGGCGTCAGCCCGGAAGTCACTGGCAACCGTGTGGCCGTCAACCGGCGCCCGGCGTGGCGACGGAACGGATCGCGCCGGAGATCGTGACCGTCGGCATGGGGGTTTCTGCATTTGGATGAATCGGATGGGAGCAAAACGCATGGGCAAATCACGAGTGTTGCTGTGGCTGCTGACGTTGACGATTGC
>DATCWU010000214.1:0-18897 GCA_036566165.1 Rhodanobacter sp.
GCACCCAGGCGCTCGGGCATCATGAAATCGACCTGCATGGTGCCGACCTGCCAGTCGCGGCCGATCGAATCGTGCATGTGGTATTCGATTTTCGGGCCGTAGAACGCACCCTCTCCGGGCAACTCCTGCCAGGTCACACCAGCGGCCGACAAGGCTCCGCGCAAGGCCGCCTCGGCACGATCCCACACCTCGTCGCTGCCGATGCGCTTGTCCGGGCGCAATGCCAACACCACGTCGATATCGTGGAAGCCGAAGTCGGCGTAGACCTGCATGGCCTGGGTATGGAACGCGGTCACCTCGGACTCGATCTGTGCCGGCGTGCAGAAAATGTGCCCGTCGTCCTGGGTGAATGCGCGCACGCGCATGATGCCGTGCAACGCTCCGGATGGCTCGTTGCGATGGCAGCCACCAAACTCGCCGTAGCGGATCGGCAGCTCGCGGTAGCTGTGCAAGGTGTTGTTGAAGATCTGCACGTGACCGGGGCAATTCATCGGCCGCAGCGCAAACGTGTGCTTCTCCGATTCGGTGAAGAACATGTTTTCCTGGTAATTGTCCCAGTGCCCGGATTTTTTCCACAGCGACACGTCCAGCACCATCGGGCAACGCACCTCCTGGTAACCACTGCGCTGGTAGACGCCGCGCATGTAGTTTTCCACCTGCTGCCAGATCGCCCAGCCGTTCGGATGCCAGAACACCATGCCCGGGCTTTCTTCCTGCTGGTGGAACAGGTCGAGCTGCTTGCCGAGCTTGCGATGATCGCGCTTCTCGGCCTCCTCCAGCTGAAACAGGTACGCCTTCAGGTCCTTGTCGTTCAGCCAGGCCGTGCCGTAGATGCGCGTCAACATCGCGTTGTTGGAATCACCGCGCCAATACGCGCCAGCCACCTTCATCAGCTTGAACGGGCGCAGCTTGCCGGTGTTCGGTACATGCGGGCCACGACACAAGTCGGTGAACTCGCCCTGCGTATACAGCGAAAGGTCCTCGCTGGCCGGAATGCCCTCGATGATCTCCGCCTTGTAGTGCTCGCCGATGCCACGAAAAAACGCCACCGCCTCGTCGCGCGATTTCACGCTGCGCGTCACCGGCAACTGCTCGGCGACGATCTTGTGCATCTCCGCCTCGATTTTTGGCAGATCTTCTGGCGTAAACGGGCGCTCGTAGGCGAAGTCGTAGTAGAAGCCGTTGTCGATCACCGGGCCGATCGTGACCTGCGCCCCCGGAAACAGCCGCTGTACGGCCTGCCCCATCACGTGCGCGGTGGAGTGGCGCAGGATTTCCAGCGCCTCTGCCCCCTTGTCCGTGACAATCTGCACGCTGGCATCGCGATCCACCAGAAAACTGGCATCCACCAGCTTGCCGTCAACCTTGCCAGCCAACATCGCCTTGGCCAGACCCGGGCCAATCGAGGCGGCCACGTCCTGCACGGTGACGGGATGCGCAAACGGCCGCTTGCTGCCGTCGGGTAACGTGATTTCAATCATCGGAAACATTCTCTGCAAAACAAAAAAGGGCATACGCCCTTCTTTCCACGAAAAACATCAGGCGTCGTCAGTTCAGTACGGGTCGAAACCAGTGATCATGTCGCACGCTCGGCCGAATGCACGCGGCCACCTCGTCCAGGCATCGGTGTCGGACGGTTAGTTTAGCCCAACTTTCCAGCCAATCTGCGCCCACCTGTACGTCTGTGGAGAACGCGGGCGATAGAATGCACCGGACAGCTTGAGGACGCTCCATGCGCATTCTGGTCACCGGCACCGCCGGGTTCATCGGCGCCGCGCTGGCGCAGCGCCTGCTGGCACGCGGCGACGTGGTCTACGGGATCGACAACCACAACGACTATTACGACCCGGCGCTGAAGGAAGCGCGCCTGGCGTGTTTCGCCACGCATCCCAACTACACCCACCAGCGTGCCGACCTCGCCGACGCCGACGCGGTGGATTACGCCTTCGCCACGTTCAAACCGGAGCGGGTAGTGAATCTGGCCGCACAGGCTGGCGTGCGCTACTCGCTGCAGAACCCGCGCGCCTATGTCCAGAGCAACCTGGTGGGCTTCGTCAATATCCTCGAAGCTTGCCGGCATGGTGCCGTCGGACATCTGGTCTACGCGTCATCCAGTTCGGTCTACGGCGCGAACCGCAAGCTGCCATTTGCGGTGGAGGACGCCGTCGATCACCCGGTCAGCCTGTACGCCGCCAGCAAGAAGGCAAACGAGCTGATGGCGCATGCCTACAGCCACCTGTACGGCCTGCCCACTACCGGCCTGCGCTTCTTCACGGTTTACGGACCGTGGGGACGGCCGGACATGGCGCCCATCCTATTCGCCGACCGCATCAGTCGCGGCGAGCCGCTCGAGGTGTTCAACCACGGGCATCACAGCCGTGACTTCACCTATATCGATGACATCGTCGAAGGCGTCGTGCGCGTGCTCGACCAGCCCGCGCAACCCGCTCCGGACTACCACGCCACGGCGCCGGACCCGGGCACGTCGGACGCACCGTACCGGGTTTACAACATTGGCAACGACCAACCGGTACCACTACTGCGCTTCATAGAATTGCTGGAGCAAAACCTCGGGCGCACGGTGGAAAAACATCTGCTGCCGATGCAACCCGGCGACGTGGCGGATACCTGGGCCGACATATCCACGCTACGCCGCGACGTCGGTTACGCCCCCGGCACCTCAATCGAGGACGGCGTGGCACGCTTCGTGGCGTGGTACCGGGCATACCACCACCTCGACTGATCCCCACACCCGCGTAAGATCCGGGTGGTTCAAAACGGCTTGGCGATCACCAGGTAGATCACGCCCAGCAGCAACAGCACCGGCAGCTCGTTGAACCAGCGCAACGCACGTGATGAAGGCAGCTGGCCGCCAGCGGCGGCGCGCTTGAGCAACCGCCCGCAGTAAATGAAATGCGCCAGCAGCAAGACCACGAGTAGGAGCTTCGCATCCAGCCAGTGCAGCGAGCCAGTGACATTGGGCAAGCTGCCGGGAAACACCCGCCAGCCTTGCCACAACACCAGGCCAAGCACGAACGCGAAGCCAAACATGTTGTGTCCGAACTTGTACAAGCGCCGCCCCATCAACTGCAGCCGTCCTTGCACCGGCGCCTGGTCACCGGCCTCGGCCATGTTCACCAGAATGCGCGGCAGGTAAAACACCGCAGCCATCCACGCTATGTCAAACAACAGATGCAGGGTCTTGATCAGCAGATAGGTCATGGCCGGATGGGGTGAACGCTGCGGCACGCAGCGGCAGGGATGATAACGCGACGACACGGGATCACGTGGGCGGATGCCGCGGACTGCAGCTCAGTCGTGCGTCGGCCCGATGCGCGACAGCAACGCCTGCAGCAAGCGCTCCTGCTGTGCCGGCGAGAGCGGCGCATTGTGCCGATCAGTAAGCTGGAAGAAGTCCTCGACACGCTCCCCGAAGGTGGCAATACGCGCATCATGCACGCGCACCTCGGCACGCACCATGACCTGTGCCACGGCGGCCAGCAGCCCGGGGCGATCCGTCGCCACCAGCGCCATCTGGGTGCGATCGCCGGCGGTCTGGAACACGATGCGCGGCACTACCTGAAAATGCTTTTGATGGCGCGACATGCTGCGCTTGCCCGGTTGCACGCCGGCAGATTGTTCCAGCGCGCGCTGCAGGCGCTCCTGCAACTCCTGCGCGCGCGCGTCGCTGGCCGGCCGCTGCGTGTCGGCCTCCAGCAGCAGGAAGGTATCCAGCGCCATGCCGGTCGCCGAGCTGAGAATGCGCGCCTCCATCACCGAAAAGCGCAAGCGATCCAGCACGGCCGTGACCGTGGCAAACAACCCATCACGATCACGCGCGTGCACGAACAGTTCCGTACTGCCACGCACCGACTGCGCCAGCACCGCCACCAGCGGCACACTGCCCGCGGCCTGCAACATCGCCGTACTCTGCCACGCAATCTGCTCCGGGCGATGGCGCAAAAAGCTGGGCTGCGGGAAATCCTCCCACAGGCGGAGCACCTCGGCCTCCACATACCCTGCCGCACGCAGCAGGGCCAGCGCGTGCTCACGACATTCGCGCACGCGTGCAGCGGCATCCCCGGGCAACTCAACATCGCTGCGCAATGCGTAGCGCGTGGCGGTGTACAGATCCGACAGCAGCCGGTCTTTCCAGGCGTTCCACAAGCGCGGGCTGGTGCCGATGATGTCGGCCACCGTCAACAGGTACAGCTGCCCCAGGCGTTCGCGATCACCGACGTGCTCGGCAAACCGACGCACGACATCGGGGTCGGTGATGTCCTGGCGTTGCGCCGTGGTGCTCATCAGCAAGTGCCAGCGTACCAGCCACACCACGCGCTCGATGTCGCCAGCAGGCAGGCCCAATCGCGTGCAAAATGCCTGGGCATCATCTGCGCCCAGCACTGAGTGATCGCCACCGCGGCCCTTGGCGATGTCATGGAACAGTGCCGCCAGCAACAGCACCTCGGGTTTGGGCAATGTTGGCCAGATCTCGCAGCCCACGGGAAAGTCATCGCGCGCCGCCGGCTCGGCAAAGTACGCCAGGTTGCGCAGCACGCGCAACGTGTGTTCGTCCACCGTGTAGACGTGGAACAAGTCATATTGCATGCGCCCGAAAACCTTGCCGAACGCCGGCAGGATCGCAGCCAGCAAGCCATGCCGGTTCATCCGCCACAGTGCCTCGACCGCAGGTGCGCCGCGCCGCAGCAGGCGCAGGAATGTGGCCAGCACTTCGGGATCGCGCGCCAGCGTGTCGGCCTGCTGGGCCGTGGCGCGGTGGATGCGGCGCATGCTGTCGGCGCTGAAACCGACCACCCCGGGCTGATCCATGCGCACCAGAAAGATCTCGATCAACGCGGCCGGTCGGCGCATGAACAACTGCGGATCGCGCGCTGCCAGACGCGTGCCATAGCGCACGAAATCCGCACCCACCGGAATGCCCGCACTGGGGGGTTCCAACATTTCCTCGAGCCGCTCGGCCACCTGTACACCGAGGCGTTCCACCTGGTTGGCGGCGCGGTAATAGCCCTGCATGAATTGCTCGACACCAAGGTTGCGTTCGTGCTCGTCCTCGAAACCAAGTCGCGCCGCCAGTGCGCGCTGGTAATCAAACAACAGCCGTTCCTCGGCGCGCCCAGCCTCCAGATGCAGCGCATAGCGATAGCGGCGCAGCGTGCGCTCGGCGTCCTCCAGCAGCGTTTGTTCCGCGGGGTCGAGCAAGCCTTCCAGCACCATGTGCGCCAAGTCGCCCGCGCCCGCAAGGCGCAGCCCCATCCAGCGCAACGAGTCCAGTGTGCGCAGGCCACCCGGGCCTTCCTTCAGGTTGGGCTCCAGGTTGTACGCGGTGTCATCGAATCGTGCGTGGCGTGCCTTGCGCTCACTCTGGCGCGCGGCCAGATACATGGCCGGTGGCCACAGCGCGGGATCGTCGACGATCGCGCGCAGCCGGTCATCCAGCGCGCGATCGCCAGCGAGCCGACGCGCATCCAGCAGGCTGGTGAAGACACTGGCGTCCTGCGCGGCCAATGCACGGCATTGCGCCGGATCGCGCACGGCATGGCCAACCTTCAGGCCGATATCCCACAAGGTGGCAAAAAACTGCCCCAGCGCGCGCAGCCTCGCGGGCTCGGGCGTCTCGACCAGCGCCAGCAGGTCCACGTCCGAATACGGAAACAACAGGCCGCGACCAAACCCGCCCACGGCAAACAACGCTGCATCCGTCACCTCGCCCAGACACGCGGTCCACACATGCGCAACCATGCGCGACACCGACTCACCCCGTCGGCGCGCCAGCACACTGGCGTCCATGCCATCGCGGAAGGCCGTGGCCGACGCCCGGTCGACATCGCCGAGCAATTGGCGCAGCGCCAGTCGGGCTGCACTGGACACGCCCGAGCGCGGCACGGCGACGGGCAGCCGCGGCAATGCCGGCAGGACAGCAGGGCTGGGCATCGTCATGACCTGGCGGGTTACTCCACAGGCGTCATCTGGCCCGAACGAAAGTGGCAGTTTGCCCGAAATCAGCGGTAGACCTGTACTCGCAGGCCGCGAGCATCAGCGCAGGGTCACAAACCGCTCAGGCATCAGGCCACGGCGTGAGAATTTCATAGCCGTCATCGGTCACGACCAGGGTGTGTTCCCACTGCGCCGACAACGAATGGTCCTTGGTAACCACGGTCCAGCCATCGGGGAGCTGGCGCGTCTGTGCCTTGCCGGCGTTGACCATGGGCTCGATGGTGAAGGTCATACCCTTTTTCAGGGTCAGCCCGGTACCCGGCTTGCCGTAATGCAGCACCTGCGGTTCGTCGTGGTAGATCTTGCCAATACCGTGGCCACAATACTCACGCACGATGGTGAAGCCGGCGGTTTCGGCGTGTTGCTGGATGACGTGACCAATATCGCCCAGCGTGGCGCCCGGGTGCACCGCGCGGATACCGCACATCATGGCTTCGAAGGTGGTGTCGACCAGGCGCTTGGCCAGCACCGACGGCGTCCCCGCGATGTACATGCGGCTGGTGTCGCCATGCCAGCCATCCTTGATGACGGTGACGTCCAGATTGATGATGTCGCCATCCTTGAGTATCTTGCCCTCGTTCGGGATGCCGTGACAGATCACCTGGTTGACCGACGTGCACAGCGTCTTGGGGAACCCGTGGTAGCCCACATTGGCCGGGATGGCCTTCTGCACGTTCACGATGTGCTCGTAGGCACGTCGGTCCAGCTCTTCGGTACTGACGCCGGGCTTGACGTAGTCCTTGAGCATGGCCAGTACCTCGGCGGCCAGTTTGCCCGCGACACGCATGCCTTCCAGGTCTTGCGCTGATTTTATCTCGACGGCCATGATTTCCACTTGCAGGTTATGCAGACAACGCCGCGCAGGATCACGCAACTTGCCGCGTCGCCGGTGTACCGGCTACAATTTCCCGGCTTTGCTGGGTCGATGTGGCTGTTTCAACCACCGAAACCGCGCAAAGCGAACTGGGATTGTAGCTCGCACCGGTACAACACCCAAACCAACGCCACACACGTGTCGGCACCGTCTTCGGGGTGCTGCGCCTCGCCCACTACCAGCACCGGGCGAGTCGCGGTCGAAGCCGGGGACACGTGGAGGTCCCAACCCCCAGGCCTTTCAGGCCACTGCAAGGAGTCACCCCATGGCCCAAGTCACCATGCGCCAGATGCTCGAAGCCGGCGTCCATTTCGGTCACCAGACCCGTTATTGGAACCCGAAGATGGCGCCGTATATTTTCGGCGCACGCGGCAAGATCCACATCATTAATCTGGAAAAGACCCTCCCGCTGTTCACTGACGCGATGAATTATCTGTCGGCGTTGGCCCAGAAACGCGGCACGATCCTGTTTGTCGGCACCAAGCGCTCGGCGCGCGAATCGCTGGCCGAGGAAGCCGCACGCGCGGGCATGCCATTCGTCACTGCACGCTGGCTCGGCGGCATGTTGACCAACTTCCGCACGGTCAAGCAATCCGTGGCTCGCCTGAAGGAGCTGGAAGCGGCCGAAACGGATGGCAGCTTCGACAGGCTGGTCAAGCACGAAGTGCTGTCGCGGCGGCGTGAGCGCGACAAGCTGCAAGCCTCCCTCGGCGGCATCAAGGACATGAATCGGCTGCCTGACGCCTTGTTCGTGATCGACATCGGTCATGAAGACATCGCCGTGCAGGAAGCGAAAAAGCTCGGCATTCCCGTGATCGCCGTGGTCGACACCAACTACAACCCGGAGCTGGTCGATTACGCCATTCCGGGCAACGACGACGCGATCCGCGCCATCCAGCTGTATGCGCGCGCCGCCGCTGACGCCATTCTGGAAGGCAAGGCCGCCGCACCGGATGCCGCCCACGGTGACGCCAACGATTTTGTCGAACTGGACGAAGAAGGCAACCCGATCGCGAAGATGGATCGCAAGCCATCACCACGTCGTGACGCGGCACCGCGCAAAAGTGCATCACGCCGCGACGGCGGTCACGATGGCGCCCGCGGTGCGCACCACGACGGCGCCGCGACGCCGGCGACAAAGTAAGCACCGCGCAGCGTCGGCGGTGCACCCGCTGACCTTTTCGCACATGGTCATCACGCGGCGGCAGCTGCCTGCCGTCGCGGCATACAGCATCAAGAGGTAGAGACCGATGAGCACTATTTCCGCACAGATGGTGAAGGAGCTGCGCGAGCGTTCCGGCGCCGGCATGATGGAATGCAAGAAAGCGCTGGTGGAGAACCATGGCGATATCGATACGGCCATGGAATGGCTGCGCAAATCGGGCCTGGCCAAGGCCGACAAGAAAGCCAGCCGCATTGCCGCCGAGGGTCGCATCGTCAGCGCGCACAAGGGGCATGACGCGGTGCTGGTGGAAATCAATTGCGAAACGGACTTTGTCGCCCGGGACGCCAGTTTCCTGAAATTCAGCGACACCGTGGCGGACATTGCGTTGAAGTCCGGTGCTGCCGACGTCGAGGCCCTGAAGGCTGCCGCTTACCCCGGCGCCGCAAGCGTCGCGGAAGCCGCGAAGGTGCTGATCACCACGATTGGCGAGAAAATCGAAGTACGCCGCCTGGCGCGTGTGCACGCCACCGGCACCGTGGGCACGTATGTCCACAATGGCCGCATCGGGGTGCTGGTCGCGCTGGACGGCGGCAACGACGAGCTGGCCAAGGGGATCGCCATGCATGTCGCGGCGATGAACCCGGCCTACGTCAGCGCCGCTGATGTCCCGGCCGACTTCCTGGCGAAGGAAAAGGATATTGCGCTGAGCCAGATGTCCGACAAGGAAAAACACAAGCCGGCGGACATCCTGGAAAAAATCATCACCGGCAAGGTGCACAAGATCATTGCCGAGATCACCCTGCTCGGCCAGCCTTACGTGCTGGACACCAGCATGTCGGTAGCCGATGCGCTGAAGAAGACCGGCGCGCACATCCAGTCGGTGGTGCGTCTGGCGGTCGGTGAGGGCATTGAGAAACCCGCCGAGGATTTCCACGCCGAAGTCATGAAGCAGGCTGGTCTGGGCTGAGTTTCACCGTGATTCCACTGAAAAAGGCCGCAGCCCATCGCGGCCTTTTTCGTACGCCCACATGCCACCACGCGCCCGCCTTGTCGCTCCAGCCAGCCACGCCAACCACGCCGTACAATATGTTCTATTTGCCGCGCCACCGGGAGATTGCATGAGCACCAAGCTGAACTTCCACCGCATCCTGCTCAAACTTTCCGGCGAGGCCCTGATGGGTGACGCCGATTACGGCATCGATCCCAACGTCATCGGCCGTCTCGCCAACGAAGTCATCGAAGTGCAGCGGGCCGGCGTCGAGATTGGCCTGGTCATCGGCGGTGGCAATATTTTTCGCGGCGCCGGCCTGGCCGCTGCCGGCATGGACCGCGTCACGGGCGACCACATGGGCATGCTGGCGACGGTCATGAACGCGCTGGCCATGCAGGACGCGATTGAAAAGCGTGGCGGGTTCGCCCGCGTGATGAGCGCCATCCCGATTCACGACGTGGCCGAGGATTACATCCGCCGGCGCGCGATCCGCCACATTGAAAAGGGCCGCATCGTGCTGTTTGCCGCAGGTATCGGCAATCCATTCTTCACCACTGACTCCGCCGCCGCCTTGCGCGCCGTCGAGTTGGGCGCGGATCTGCTGCTCAAGGCAACCAAGGTTGACGGCGTGTACACCGCCGACCCGGCCACCCACCACGACGCCACCCGCTACGATGCGCTGAGCTACGACGAGGTGATCGAGCACAAACTCGCCGTGATGGATACGGCCGCGATAGCGCTGTGCCGCGACCACGGCATGCCCCTGCGCATCTACGACATGACGGTAAGTGGCAACCTCATGCGCATCATGCACGGTGAGTCCATTGGCACCATCGTGCGCGACATTTGAGTGCCTTGCCTCTCGGCCGCGGTGCGAAACGGCACTGCTATAATCCGCAGCTTGCTTGATCTTCCGGGAAACGCCACATGCTCAACGACATCAAGGCCGATGCCCAGACCCGCATGGGCAAGAGTATCGAATCGCTGAAGCACGATCTGGTCCGTGTGCGCAGCGGGCGCGCCAGCACCGCTCTGGTCGATGGCATCAAGGTGCCGTACTACGGTGCCGACATGCCACTGACCCAGGTCGCCTCAGTCACGCTCGCCGATGCCCGTACGATCGTCATCACGCCATGGGAAAAATCCATGGTGGCACCAATCGAGAAGGCGCTGATGGCGTCCGACCTGGGCATCACGCCAACCACCGCCGGCACCGTGATCCGTCTGAACATGCCTGCACTTACCGAGGAACGGCGCAAGGAACTGGCCCGGCACGTCGCCCACGAAGGCGAGAACGCCAAAATCGCCGTGCGCAACGTACGCCGCGATGCGCTGCAACAGATCAAGGATCTGCTCAAGGAAAAGCTCATCACCGAAGACGATGATCATCGCGTCGATGACGAAGTGCAAAAACTCACCGACCGCGCCATCAAGGACATCGACGCCGTGGTCAAGGCGAAAGAAGACGAGTTGATGGCCCTGTAAGTGGGCGCCGCCATCGCCACGCCGACTTCCCTGTCACCTGCAAACGCGGGCGCGGGCACGCCGGAAAAAATATTCCGTAGCTCGTGCGCGCTCGCGGCAGCGGTGCATGGTTCCGGACGACGGGCTCCGGCTCCCCTGCTCGCGCGCCGGCACCAGCCATGAACGCCCCGGCACCGCGTCAGATTCCGCGGCATATCGCCATCGTCATGGATGGCAACGGGCGCTGGGCGAAGGCACGCCACCGGCCGCGCAATTTCGGCCACAACGCCGGACGCAAGGCAGTGCGCGCAGTCGTGGAGGCCTGCCTGCACGAAGGGGTTCAAGTGCTTACCCTGTTTGCGTTCTCCAGCGAAAACTGGCAACGCCCCCAGGAAGAAGTGGGCGCGCTGATGAGCTTGTTCGTACGCGCACTGGACATGGAAGTGGATGAACTGTCCGCGCACGGCGTACGCCTGCGTTTCATCGGTGATCTGGACGCATTCGACGCGCCACTGCGCCAACGCATGCACGCCGCGATGCAGTCCACCGCCGGCAACACGCAGTTGCAGGTCAACGTTGCCGTCAACTACGGCGGGCGCTGGGACATCACCCAGGCCTGCCGCCAGGCCGCGCAGGCGGTGGCCCGCGGCGAGTTGAGTCTGGACCAGATTGACGAGGCGCGCGTGGGCAACTGGATGACGCTGGCCGAGGGACCAGCGCTGGATCTGTTGATCCGCACCGGCGGGGAATCGCGCCTGAGCAACTTCCTGTTGTGGCAGGCAGCATATGCCGAGCTGTACTTTACCGATACGCTGTGGCCGGACTTTGATCAAGCCTGCCTGCACCAAGCCATTGAAGACTATGTTCAGCGTGAGCGCCGCTATGGCCGCACCAGCGAACAAGTCACCCTGTCACCGTAGAGGATCCTCATGCTGCTTCAGCGTGTTCTGACCGCCCTGCTGCTCGCACCATTGGTGATCGTGCTGATCACGTTTGCACCGACAGGGCTGTTCGCAACGGTGGTCACGATCACGTTCCTTGCCGCGCTGTGGGAATGGGCGACACTGAGCGGCCTGAAAAGCTACGCATGGCGCAGCGCGCTGCTGGTGCTGACGGCGCTGGCGTTTGGTGCGTTGTGGTTGCTGCGTGCCTCGCCACTGGGCAACTGGGTGCTGGCCGCTGGTGTGGCATGGTGGTTGCTGGTGTGTGTATGGCTACGCCACTTTGCGTTTGGTGCCGCGCCCACGCGGGAAAACATTGCCCGCAAACTGTTGGCTGGCTGGTGCGTGATGCTGCCGGCATGGATGGCACTGGTGAGCGTGCACGCACAGGTGCCGGAAGGCCATTGGTGGACGTTGCTGGCCCTGCTGATCGTGTGGGCGGCCGATATCGGCGCATACTTCAGCGGACGCACATTTGGCAAACGTAAGCTGGCGCCGCAAATCAGCCCGGGCAAAACCTGGGCCGGGGCCTGGGGTGCACTGGTGGCCGGCGCGTTGGTGATGCTGGTGGGCGCATGGTTGCTCGACGTCCGGGGTAAACAGCTGCTCGGCCTGTTGTTGCTGGCGCTGCTTACCGTGGCCATCTCGATTGTCGGCGACCTGCTGGAAAGCCTGATGAAGCGCCACGCCAAGGTAAAGGATTCCGGCACGCTGTTTCCCGGCCACGGCGGGCTGCTGGATCGTCTGGACAGCGTTTTTGCCGCACTGCCCGTGTTTGCCCTCGGCTTGCTGTGGCTGGACATCTGAATGAAGCACGTGGCATGAAAAGAGTTGCTGTTCTCGGCGCCACCGGATCGATCGGCGGCAGCACGCTGGACGTCATCGCGCGGCACCCCGACCAATTTTGCGCCACCGTGCTGACCGCGTACCACCGCGTCGAGGCACTGGTGGCGTTGTGCGTGGCGCACCGTCCGCAGCTGGCGATCATTGCCGATCCGGCGCTGGAACCGGAGCTTGCGCGACGACTGGCCGCCGCCGGTGTGCACTGCGACATTGCCAGCGGCCACGCGGCCATCGCCACGGCTGCGGCCGGCGCGCTGTGTGACGTCGTGGTTGCCGCCATCGTCGGCGCCGCGGGACTGGACTCCACCCTCGCCGCGGCGCGCGCCGGCAAGCGTTTGCTGCTGGCCAACAAGGAAGCCATCGTCATGGCCGGGCCACTGCTGCTGGATGCCGTGCGCATCGGCGGTGGCGCGTTGCTGCCGGTGGACTCCGAACACAACGCCATCTTCCAGTGCCTGCCGCCCGGTCAGACCGCACTCGGCCGGGCGCAAGCAAGCCCGGCTCAAGCCGGGGTGCGCCGGCTGCTCCTTACCGCCTCCGGCGGCCCGTTCCGTGGCTGGACGCGCGAGCAACTGGCCACGGTCACGCCTGACCAGGCGTGCAAGCATCCAAACTGGGTGATGGGACGCAAGATTTCCGTCGACTCCGCCACGCTGATGAACAAGGGTCTGGAAGTGATCGAGGCCCACCATCTGTTTGCGATGCCGATTGACGCCATCGACGTGGTGGTGCACCCGCAAAGCCTGGTGCATTCATTCGTGGAGTACATCGATGGCTCGGTGCTGGCACAACTCGGGCACCCTGACATGCGCACCGCGATCGCCTGTGCGCTGGCGTGGCCGCAGCGCGTTGAATCCGGCGTGGGATCACTGGACCTGACCACTTGCGCCCCACTGGCATTCGAAGCGCCTGACCGCGCCACGTTTCGCTGTCTGGATCTGGCGGCTGCCGCACTGCGTGCCGGCGGCGACAGTCCGGCCATCCTCAACGCCGCCAACGAGATTGCGGTGGCAGCCTTCCTCGCCGGCGCGCTGCCATTCCTGGCCATCGCTGACGTGGTGGAATCCGTGCTCACGGAACTGCCGGGGCAAGTTGTGGTCGATGTGGCAACGCTTTGTGAACGGGACGCCACGGCGCGCGAGGTGGCGCGGCGCATTCTGCGCCATGCTTGCTGATATTCTGCATGGCATCCTTCTCTCCTGATCGCGGTACTTGATGACTCCGTTTTTCGGCTCCGTATTCTGGTTGCTGGTCACGCTTGGCGTGCTGGTGACGTTTCACGAGTTTGGCCACTTCTGGGTCGCGCGCCGCTGTGGGGTCAAGGTGCTGCGGTTCTCCGTGGGCTTCGGCCGCGCACTGTGGAAACGCACTGGCCGCGACGGCACGGAATACTGGATCGCAGCCATTCCGCTGGGCGGCTACGTCAAGATGCTCGACGCCCGCGAAGGCCCGGTGGACCCGGCATTGCGCGACCAGGAATTCACCGGCAAGCCGATCTGGCAACGCATCGCCATCGTCGCTGCTGGTCCCGGGTTCAACCTGCTGTTTACCGTGCTCGCGTTCTGGGCCATGTTCATGCTCGGCCGCCCCGACGTCGCGCCCGTGGTCAGCGCAACCCCGCACAGCCTGGCGGCCGAAGCGGGAATCCGCAGCGGTGACCGTATCCTGGACGTCGACGGCCGCACGGTAAGCACCTGGAGCGACGCGATGGACGGTGTCGTCAACGGCATGCTGGGGCGCGCGCCACTGCCGTTGCAGGTGCGCGGTGCTGATGGCCACACGCGCGAGGTCATCTTGCCCTTGAACCAGCTGCCGGCTGACGGTGCGATCGAGCAATACGTGGTCAAGCTTGGCCTGCGCCTGGCAGCGCCACCCGCCATTGCCGCCACGGTCATGCCCGGCCAGCCGGCAGCGTTGGCAGGGATGCGCGGCGGCGATCGCATTGTCAGCGTCAATGGCAGTCCGGTGGCAGACTTCCTGGCGTTTGGCCAATTGGTGCAGGCGCAAGCGGCCAAGTCGCCACAACTCGCACTGGTAGTGAAACGCGGTACGCAAACACTGCAGATGCAAGTCAACGCGAAGTGGGAATCACTGGACGATCAACCATCCAAGTGGGTGCTGGGCGTGGGCGCACCGGCGGTCGAAGCGGCGACCGTGCGCTACGGTCCGCCCCGGGCGCTTGGTGCAGCCTTCAGTGCGACATGGCGCAACACCGCACAGACATTCAGCATGCTGGGCAAGATGGTCACCGGCGAAACGTCGACGCGTAACCTGTCCAGCGTCATCGGCATCGCCGCCGTAGCCAACGCGACGGCACACATGGGTCTGTCGTGGTTCCTGCAGTTCCTTGCCGTGATCTCGCTGAGCTTGGCGATCCTCAACATATTGCCGATTCCGATCTTGGACGGCGGGCACCTGCTGTATTATCTTGTCGAGTTGATAAAAGGCAGCCCCGTCAGCGAGCAGACGATGATTGTCGGCCAGTACATCGGCATGGCGTTGTTGTTTGGCCTGATGGGCCTGGCGTTCTACAACGACATCCAGCGAATGTTGTTGTCGTGACGCGGCGGATCGGTCCATTCGTTGCCACCATGGTGCGCCGGCGTGAACGCGCATTGGTGCCGCTGCGCGTTGACACAACAGACAAAGCGGCGCTTCGCGACGCAGAGTCATTTCCGGGACAAGGCGCGTCCTTGTCCCATTCATTGATCGGGGTGGCCGCGCTGGCCACCCCGGTGAAATAACCTTAACGGAATCGACGATGAAGCGTATCGCCGCGCTGATCCTGCTCGCCTCACTCTCTGCCAATGCCTTCGCCTTCGACCCGTTCGTCGTGTCGGATATCCGCATTGACGGACTCAGCCGTATCTCGGCGGGCACGGTGTACAACTATCTGCCAGTGAACAAGGGCGACCAGCTGACTGACAGTGCGGCACAACGTGCGATTCGCGCGTTGTATCAGACCAAGTTCTTCAGCAACGTCGAGTTTGATCGCGAAGGCAATATCCTGGTCATCAAGGTCACGGAGCGGCCGTCCATTGCGAAGCTCACGCTGCGCGGCAACAAGGACATCAAGTCCGACGAGCTGAAAAAAGGGCTCAAGGAAATCGGCCTGACCGAGGGTGAGACCTTCGACCGCCTGGCCCTGGACAATGTGCAGCAGGAACTGATCCGGCAGTACTACAACCGCGGCAAGTACAACGTGACGGTCGATCCGCACGTCACCCCACTGGACCGCAACCGCGTCGCCATCGACATCGAGATCCGTGAAGGCAAGGCCGCCAAGATCAAGGAATTCAACATCATCGGCAACCACGCGTTCACCGACAAGGATATCCGCGAGGGTTTCGAGTCGGACACCACGAACCTGATGTCGTGGTATTCCAAGGATGACCAGTACTCGCGCGAAAAACTTTCCGGCGATCTGGAAAAGCTGCAGTCGTACTACATGGATCGCGGCTATGCAGACTTCGGCGTGGACTCCACCCAGGTGTCGATCGCGCCGGACAAGAGGTTCATGTACATCGACGCCAGCATCAAGGAAGGCGAAATCTACAAAGTCGCCGACGTCAAACTGGTGGGCACGTTGATCCTGCCCGAAACCACGTTGCGGCAACTGGTTTTTCTCAAGACCGGCGACACGTTCAACCGCGCCGCGATCGAAAACAGCACCAAGGCAATCAAGGCGATTCTGGCCAACATCGGCTATGCCTATGCGAAAGTCACGCCCATCCCCAAGCTGGACAAGGACAAGCGCACCGTCGACGTGACCTTGTATGTGGAGCCCGGACAGCGCGTGTACGTGCGACGCGTGGTGTTTGCAGGCAACACCCGTACCGAGGATGGGGTATTGCGCCGGGAAATGCGCCAGCTGGAAGGCTCCTGGTACTCACAGGCGGCCATCGACCGGTCCAAAACGCGATTGATGCGCGTGGGCTACTTCAAGAAGGTGGACATCGACAAGAAGCTGGTGCCTGGTACGCAGGACCAGGTCGACGTCAGCGTCAAGGTCGAGGAGCAATCCGCCGGCAGCTTGCAGTTTGGCGTGGGCTACTCACAATTCTCGGGCCTCATCCTCAGCGCCTCAGTCTCGCAAAACAACTTGTTCGGCACCGGTGACAGCTTCTCCGTCAGCGGCCAGCGGAGCAGCTTCAGCACGCTCTTCAACGTGAACTACTACAACCCGTATCTGACCGACAACGGCATTGGCATCGGCTACAACGCAACCTACTCGAAGGCCGATTTCGGCAATACGGATTTCGCCAATTACGCCACCAGCACCAAGAGTTTCTCCAGCTACCTGGGCATTCCCATCAGCGAGACCGATGGCGTGCGCGTCGGTCTGGGTATCAGCAGCAACAAGGTCAACCTGATTCCCGGTTTCAGCCCGCAGGTGCTGCTTGACTACCAGGATCAGATCGGCAACCGGACGATCCATTCGTGGACGGGCACGCTGGGGTGGAGCCACGATACGCGTGATCAGTACTGGGCGCCGAGTCGCGGCGGTCTGATGTCGGTTTCCGCCGACATTGCCCTGCCTGGGTCCACCGTGCAGTACTGGAAACTGAGCACCCAGGCAAACCACTACTGGCGCATCGGTGGCGGTTTCGTACTGTATCTGGATGGCCAGGTTGGCTACGGCGAGACGTATGGCGCCAACGGTATCAGCAACGCCCAGTTCGACGCGTTGCAAACCGCCAGCGCAGCGAACAACCCGACGCACGTGCTTACCGACATGCGTCAGGACTTCCCGTTCTGGCAGAACTTCTACTCCGGTGGTGTACGCGACGTGCGCGGCTTCCAGGACAACACCCTCGGGCCACGCGTGTGCACTGTCCGCAACGCGGTGCAGTTGCCAAATGGTGTGTGCTCGGACGGCGGCTTTGCGCAACCCATCGGCGGCGCGTTCAAGGTGCTGGGGACCGCACAGGTCTTCCTGCCGCTGCCATTCCTGAAGGATGTCAACACGGCGCGCTTGTCCTGGTTCGTGGATGCGGGCAACGCCTACAAGAACTACCAAAGCTTCAACGCCAGCACATTGCGCGCGTCCACCGGTTTGTCGCTGCAGTGGCAGGCGCCCATCGGACCACTGATCATCAGCCTCGCCTTCCCGTTCCGCTCGCAGCCGGAAGACAGCCGCTACGAGGAGCGCATCCAGTTTACTTTCGGCAGCCAGTTCTAGTGTTGACGTCAGGTGCGGCCCAGCCGCGCCTGACGTCACTATGTGGAGCACACCGCGATGCGGACGTCTTATTCATTGTTCGAGCTGGCGGAACAGTTCCAACTGCAACTCCACGGTGATGGACAGCGGCAGATCGACGGGGTGGGCACCCTGGCTGACGCCAACGCCAGCCAGCTGGCATTCCTCTCCAACCGCAAATACACGGCGCAATTGGCGAAGACGCGTGCCGCAGTGGTGATACTGTCCGCCGGCGATCTGGCCGCTTGCCCAACAGCGGCGCTGGTGGCCGAGGATCCGTACGTGGCCTATGCGCGCATTGCCGCCTTGTTCGAGCGCGTGCCGCTGGCCACACCCGGCATACACCCGGGTGCGGTGGTCGCGCACAGCGCACAGGTCAGCGCCAGCGCCAGCATCGGCCCCGGTTGCGTGCTGGGCGAACGCGTCAGCATCGGCGCGGGTGTGGTGCTTGGCCCGCTGTGCATCATTGGCGACGATTGCAGCATCGGCGACGGCTCGCGCCTCGTCGCCCGCGTCACCCTGGTCACCCGGGTCCACGTCGGTTGCCGCGTGTTGATCCATCCCGGCGCGGTGCTTGGCGCGGACGGATTCGGCTTGGCATTTGACCGCGATCACTGGATCAAGCTGCCGCAACTCGGGGGCGTGCGCATTGGCGACGATTGCGAGATTGGCGCCAACACCACGATCGATCGTGGCGCACTGGAAGACACGGTGCTGGAAGAAGATGTGCGTCTGGACAACCAGATCCAGATCGCACACAACGTGCACATCGGCGCGCACACGGCCATGGCCGGCTGCGCTGCCGTCGCCGGCAGCGCCAGGATTGGGCGTTATTGCATGATCGGTGGCAACGCCGGCGTGCTCGGCCATCTGCAACTGGCCGACCGCGTTACCATTACCGCCAAGAGCCTGGTGACGCATTCCATTCGCGAGCCAGGCGAATATTCCTCTGGGGTGCCACTACAGGGCAGTCGGCAATGGCGCAGGAACGCCACCCGCTTCAAGCATTTGGACGAGTTTGCGCGCCGCCTGTCGGCGCTCGAGAAGGACAGCGACAATGAATGAGTACAGCGTAGAAATTCCCATGCCCGTCACCGTGGAGCAGATCAAGCAACTGTTGCCCCACCGCTTTCCGTTCCTGCTGGTGGATCGCGTGATCGAACTGGTACCGGACACCAGCGTGGTCGCGATCAAGAATGTGACGTTCAACGAACCGTTCTTCCAGGGCCACTTCCCTGGGCATTCGGTGATGCCCGGGGTGCTGATCATCGAGGCGATGGCGCAGTCGGCGGGCCTGCTCACCCAGCTCAGCAATCGCATGAAGGGCAACACCGGCAGTCCGCTGTTCTATCTGGCCAAGGTCGACAACGCGCGCTTCAACGCGGTCGTCACTCCCGGCGACCA
>DATCWU010000215.1:0-7773 GCA_036566165.1 Rhodanobacter sp.
GCTGCCGCGGGCGAGTCCGCATCGCCAGACCACGCGCCGCCGTCAACCGGATGCTGCCGCCACACCATGCCAAGCAATGCCAGCAAGCCGAGCGCAATACCGAGCGCCTTCAGCGCCGTGAGCTGTTCGCCAAACAACACAAACGCCGCCAGCAACGACAGCAACAGCGACAAACGTTGTGCCGCATCGCTGCGCACGATCCCGGCATGGCGCACAGAGGCGGCCAACGCCAGAAAGATTGTGGGCAGCAATACCCCCAGTCCGATCAACGCCAGCCACGGTGCCCCCGGCACCCGCAAGGTATCCAGCGTTGTTGGCAGCAGCCACGCAGTAAGCACGCTGGCCACTACATAGTTCCACGCAATCGCCTGCCCCACGTCAACGGCGCAGCGCCGCGCCAGTTTCAACAGCACCGACACCAGCACGCTGCAAACCACGCTCAGCAACACAAAAATCATCCGGCACTCCCACCCCGACCAGCCGGCTATTGTGCCGCAGCGCGCGCCGAAGTCACCTGCCGCCCGCTTGGCCGATGATTGATGACGCCACGCAAACCCGCCACCTCCAGGCGGATAACGGCCGGTTCGCTCCACGCGCGCCGCTGCGTCGTGCGGCCAACGGGTGAAGCGGCGGGGAGTTGCTCCCGGCACGCCCGTTCAAAACGTATCCAGCGGAATTTTCAGATAGCGCACACCGTTGTCCTCGGCCGGCGGCAACCGGCCGGCGCGCATGTTCACCTGCACCGCGGGCAAGAGCAACAACGGCACCGACAAGGCGGCGTCGCGCTGCGTGCGCATGGCAACGAACTCGGCTGCGCTGACACCAGCGTGCACGTGAACGTTGCCCGCACGCTGGGCAGCCACCGTGGTTTCGTGTGCAAACTCGTCGCGACCGGGGGCCTTGTAGTCGTGGCACAGGAACATCCGGGTCGTGCCCGGCAGCGCAAAGATCCGGTGGATCGAGCGGTACAGCGTGGCTGCATCGCCACCGGGAAAATCGCAGCGGGCGGTGCCGTAGTCCGGCATGAACAACGTGTCGCCGACAAAGGCCGCGTCGCCGATCACATGCGTCATGCATGCCGGCGTATGGCCCGGCGTATGCATCGCGGTCGCCTCGATCTGGCCCAATCGATAACGCTCACCATCGACGAACAGGTGATCGAACTGACTGCCATCCCGCGCGAACCCGCTACCGGCGTTGAACAACTCGCCGAACGTTTCCTGCACCGCACGGATGTGCTCGCCGATGGCGAGCTGGCCGCCCACTTGTGACTGCACATACGGCGCAGCCGACAGGTGATCGGCATGTACATGGGTGTCGATCACCCACGCGACCGTCAGTCCCTGCGCGTGCACGAACGCGATGATCTCGTCAGCCGCAGTGTGGCGGGTGCGTCCCGAGGCCGCGTCGTAATCGAGCACGGCATCCAGCACCGCGGCCTGCAACGTCGCCGGATCCCACACCACGTAGCTGAAGGTGTTGCTGGATTCGCGGAAAAAGGCCTCGACTTCGGGAGCTTGCATGGTCAACTCCTCATGTCCTCATCCGGTTGCAGACTGCAGTCTGCGGCAGCCAAAGCGCACGCTGCGTGATGCATCGCTGCGACCGGCCAGCTTTACTGGGGCGACAGCGCATACCCCTCTTGCTGCAGGTCGATGACCGTGGTCAGCCCGGACAACGCCACGGTGACGTGGGCGTCGACCCAGCCGTAGCGAAAGCCATGCTCGGCCATCGCCTGCGCGCACACCGCCACGTCCACGCCCGCCTTGCGCAACTGCGCAATCAAGGCCAGATTCGGATTCGCCACGCCGTACAGTTTTCGGTACTGCACATCGTTCAGGACAATGGGCGTGGCCTTCCCGGCAGCGATTGCCACGAACTTGAGGTGGGCCAGCGGCACCCCCGCGTTGACGTACAGGTTCACCGCACGCGCCACGTTATCCAGCGAGGGACTGAGCTCACCGGGTTTGGCGCCGGCGTGGCTGAGGCTGAACACCACCTTGTACGTGGCTTCGGGGTCGGGCTGGTAGGCCGCGTTCGGCATCGGGTGGAACCTGCCGGCGCCGGCAATCGTCGGCGTCTGCCAGAAATCGTCACCCGCCAACGCGCCAGTGGAGATCAGGCTCAACGCAATCATGAAGATGGGCACGCACGCACGGATCATGGCGACCTCGGGAAACAGTAGGTGGCGCACAACGACAGGCGCATGCCGGACTGGTCCAGCCTAGCAAGCCGGGGCGCTTTTGTAATCCCGGCGACCGGCATTGCCCGCCGTTCGCCGCAAGACAAGTCTGGCGATCGCCGCGCAATCACTTGTCGAACCAAACATGTATGCCTATATATTTGCCTTGACAAATATACTTCAAGCAATAAAATGCGCGCCCATGACCGCCGAAGCGCATGCTCCCATCCCACCCAGGGAAAGCCTTGGCGTGCTGCTGTGCCTGGTACGCAGCGAGATCGTGCGCGCAATGGAGGCGGAGCTGGCGGCACATGGCTCGAACCTGCGTTTCACCCAGTACCTGATCATCAAGCGGCTGGCCCGGTTGGGCCCGATGGGTGCCGGCGAACTGGCTCGCTCGGTGGACCTGGATGGTGGCGCGATGACCCGCCAGCTCGACCAGCTCGAACGCAAGGGCTATCTGCGCCGCTGCCCGCACGCGCAGGACCGGCGCACCTTGCGCATTGAACTGACCCCTGCCGGCAACACGTTGTGGCAACAGCTGGCCGACTGCCAGCAGCGTGTCCTGAAGACCGCGCAGCGCGAGCTCAAGGCCACCGAGCGTGCGCAGTTGCACAACCATCTGGAACGCGTGCTGCACGCGCTTCGCGACAAATCCTGACTCTCGTCCCGGACTCCAGTTCATGCGTCTGCACTTCTTCGCGGCAGCTACCGCACTGACCCTCGCGTTGTCCGCCTGCGTCAGCAGCGGTGGCCTGCATCCACAAGGCACGTTGACGGCTGCCGACACGCTGCAAGCCCGGCGCAGCCTGGCCGACCTCGACTCGTCGCCTGCGGCATGGCCCGCTGCGGATTGGTGGACGGGACTGGGTGACGCCCAACTGAGCGCACTGATCGCCGAAGCGTTGCACGACAATCCGGATCTGGCGGCGGTCGACGCCCGCGCCCGCGCCGCGCAGGCGCAAGCGGGTCTGGCCGACGCCGCGCGCCTGCCCAGCGTGAACGCTGGCGCCAGCGTCGCCGGTGCGCGTCTTCCAGAGACCGTGTTGCCCTCTGGCGGCCACTTTCTGGCGAGCAAATACGCCTACGCCAGGTTCAACTGGGGCCTGGACTTGTGGGGCGGCAAACGCGACGCCTGGCAGGCCGCCGTGGGCGCCGCGCGGGCGGCCGAGGTGGCCGCCCACGCCGCCCGCAGCGAGCTGTCCGGCAATGTCGCCCGGGCCTACGCACAACTGGGCTATGCGTTTGTCAGCCAGGATCTGGCCACGGCCGAGCTGGCGCGCGCCCGTGCCGCACGCGAGCTGACTCGCCAGCGCTTCGCCGCCGGCATCGACAACCGGATCCAGCTCAAGCAGAGCGATGCCGAAGTCGCCAGCGCACAGCAGAACATGGCGCTGGCCATGCGCACGGTGATGGCGGCCCGCTCGGCATTGTCTGTGTTGCTGGGCAAGGGCCCGGATCGCGGTTTGCAGATCCAGCGCCCGCACCTGCTGGCGCAGGCGCCACTGACCGTACCAGCCAACCTGCCACTGGGCCTGCTGGGGCATCGCGCCGATCTGGTCGCCGCACGCTGGCGCGTCGAAGCCGCCAGCAAGGACATCCAGGCCACCCGGACGGAGTTTCTGCCAAATATCACTCTCGGCGCGCTGGTGGGGGTCATCGCGCGGGGCGGCGACAATCCACTCACGTTGCCCGCGCGGTTCTACCAGTTCGGACCGTCACTGCGCCTGCCCATTTTTGACGGCGGTCGCCTGCGCGCCGAACTGGCCGGCAAGGATGCCGCGTACGACATGGCGGCAGCGCAATACAACCAGACGCTGGTCGCCGCCCTCAATCAAGTTGCCGACGAGTTCTCGGCGCTGCAATCGCTCGACGCACAGATTGCCGCCCAGCAACGCGCGCGCGATGCCGCGAGCGCGGCGTGGGACCTGGCCCGGCAACGCTACCAGGCCGGTGTCGGCAGTTATCTGGAAGCGCTCAGCGTGCGCCAGCAACTGCTCGCGGCCGAACGCGGCAGCGCCGCGCTGGCGGCGCAGCGCGTGGACATGTCACTGCAACTGATTCAAGCCCTCGGCGGCGGCTACCAGCCACGCGCCGACCACGCCCCACCGACCACCCCGACCCATTCCTGAGCCACGCCGATGTCCACACAATTACCACCCGCCAGCGATAACGCTCCAACCATTCCGCCCTCACCGGCACCAGCACCCACGGCGAAGCGCAGCTCGCGCAGCTTCCTGCTGCGCGTCCTCGGCAGCGTGATCCTGCTCGCCGGCATCGGCTGGGCCGCGTGGTATTTCTTCGATGGGCGCTGGTATGCCGGTACCGACGACGCCTACATCAACGGCAACGTGGTGCAGATCACGCCGCAGATCGCCGGTACCGTGGTCAGCATCGGTGCCGACGATGGCGACCTTGTGCATGCCGGCGCCGTGCTGGTGCAACTCGATCCCAGCGACGTTGATGTGGCACTGGCCGAAGCCAAGGCGAATCTGGCCAACACGGTGCGCAAGGTGCGCGGCCTGTACTCCAGTGTCAGCGGCGCGCGGGCCGATGTGGCGGCACGCCAGACCGCGGTGGACAAGGCGCGTGCCGACTACAACCGGCGCGTGGCGCTGGCCAAGTCCGGCGCGATCTCCACCGAGGAGCTGGCGCACGCCAGCGACGCACTGACCACGGCCGCCAGCGGACTCATTGCCGCGCAGCAGCAGTACCAGACCAGCAAGGTGCTGGTCGACGATACCGTGGTGGCCTCGCATCCGGACGTACAAGCCGCGGCGGCCAAATTGCGCGCCGCGTTGCTCAACCGCGCCCGCGCGACCCTGGTCGCACCAGTGGCCGGCTACGTGGCCAAACGTTCGGTACAGGTCGGCCAGCGCGTGCTGCCTGGCACGGCGCTGATGGCCGTGGTACCGCTGCAAGGCGTGTGGGTCGACGCCAACTTCAAGGAGACGCAGCTCACCCACATGCGGATCGGCCAGCCGGTGACCATCGAGTCGGACGTCTACGGCGGCGCGGTGAAGTACCAGGGCAAAGTGGGGAGCCTTGGCGTCGGCACTGGCAGCGCGTTCTCGCTGTTGCCGGCGCAGAACGCCACCGGTAACTGGATCAAGATCGTGCAGCGCATCCCCGTGCGCATCGTGTTCGACGACCCCGCGCAATTGCAGCAGCACCCGTTGCGCCTGGGCATGTCGGTCACCGTGGATGTCGGCCTGCATGACCAGAGCGGCGCCATGCTGGCGCGGCAGTCACCCACGCAACCCGTGTTCAGCACCGCTGTGTACCGGCAACAGCTGGCCCATGCCGACGCGACGATCACGCAAATCATCCACGCCAACCTGGCTGGCGGGAAATAGCACTCGTTGCCGGCGCAGGAGCCCGCTCGCGGGCGATGCCTTGGCTCCAAAGCCCCCCTTGAAGAGCATCGCCCGCGAGCGGGCTTCTACCTGCATCCCAACGATCTGACCCGATGACCGCCCCTTTTCGCCCACCCAGTCTTGCCCTGAGCACGTTCGGCCTGTCGCTGGCCACGTTCATGCAGGTGCTGGACACCACGATTGCGAACGTGTCGCTGCCGACGATCGCCGGCAACCTTGGCGTGAGCAACAGCCAGAGCACATGGGTGATCACCTCGTTTGCGGTGAGCATGGCGATCGCGCTGCCACTGACCGGCTTCCTCACCCGCCGCTTTGGCGAAGTGAAACTGTTTGTCGCGTGCACGCTGCTGTTTGCGCTGACCTCGTTCATGTGCGGCATTTCACAAAGCATGGGCATGCTGATCGTGTTTCGCGCGCTGCAAGGCGCAGTGGCCGGGCCGATGTACCCGATCACGCAAAGTCTGCTGATCGGTATCTACCCGCCGGCCAAGCGCGGCATGGCGCTGGCGTTGCTGGCGATGGTCACGGTGGTGGCACCGATTGCCGGGCCGATCCTCGGCGGCCTGATCACCGACAATTATTCCTGGCCGTGGATCTTCTTCATCAACGTGCCGATCGGCATCTTCGCCAGCATGGTGGTGGCCAGCCAGATGCGCGGGCGGGTGGAGAAAACCGAACGCCCGAAGATGGATTACGTCGGCCTGATCACCCTGATCATCGGCGTCGGCGCGTTGCAGATCGTGCTGGACAAAGGCAACGACGAGGACTGGTTCAACTCCAACTTCATCATTGTCACCAGCATCATTTCGGCGATCTCGATCGCGATCTTCCTGATCTGGGAACTGACCGACAAGGACCCGATCGTTGACCTGAAACTGTTCCGCCACCGCAACTTCAGTGCCGGCACGCTGGCGATGGTACTTGGCTACGCCGCGTTCTTTTCCATCGCCCTGCTCGTCCCGCTATGGCTGCAGCAAAACCTTGGCTACACCGCAACGTGGGCCGGCTATGCGACGGCACCACTCGGCGTGATCCCGGTATTGCTGGTGTTCTTCGTCGGCAAGTACGCCAACCGCATGGATCTGCGTCTGCTGGCCGCCGCGTCGTTCCTGGTGATGGGCGCGACGTGTTTCATGCGTGCGGATTTCTATCTCGACATCGACTTCTACCACGTGGCCATGGTGCAGTTGTGGCAGGGCCTGGGCGTGGCGCTGTTCTTCATGCCGGTACTGCAGATCCTGCTGTCGGACCTGGAGCAGCACGAGATTGCCGCTGGTTCGGGGCTGTCGACATTTCTGCGCACGCTCGGCGGCAGCTTCTCCGCATCCATCACCACGTTGATGTGGACCCGCCGCGCGGTCACCCACCACGAACAACTGGCCGAACACATCAACGTCTACAACCCGACCGCGCAGACGGCGCTGCAGCAAATCGGCCGCGGCGATCTGCAGCAAGGGGCCAGCGTGATCAACGGCATGATCACCCAACAGGGTTACCAGATCTCGTTCAACGAAGTATTCCACCTGCTCGGCTGGGTGTTCATCGGGCTGATGCTGGTGATCTGGCTGGCCAAGCCGCCGTTCAGCGCCAAGGGCGCACGCGGCCCGGGCGGGCACTGAGCCAGCACGGCGGCAAGCCCGTTACAGATCAAAACCCACGCCGACCAGCGCCATGGTTTCGCCGCGATTAGGGTCGCGCAGGCCACCATCGGAAATGTGCCGCAGCTGGACGCTGAAGTGCTTGCCTTGCCAACCCAGCGTGCTGACAAACTCGAGACTGCCGCTCAGCGCCATCGTGCGGCCGTCCTGCAACGCCGGCTGGAAACTGAAGAACACCGACCGGTACCAGTCACTGGCATCGCCGTAGTGAAACCGGGCGCCGGCGGCAACCAGCCGGATGCTGTCCCGGGTGCCGTAGCGATTCCCGCGATAGCGGGCGATGTCACGTCCGTCAATCCACCCCAGCGAAACATCCGGCGACCAGCTGAAGCGGCTGTCGCCGAAGCGATGCGCGGCAAACACGCCTTCCACGAACAACGCGTTGGTGCCAAAGCTGCCCATGTAACTGCGCCCGCCCTGTACCTCGACATGGACCGCCGCCGCCGGAAATGCCGCGGCAACCAGTGCTGTCAGGACCGCAGCGCGAAACCACCCCACTGGAACCGACATGTGACACCTCGCCAAGACTTCACGCATCGCCGCTTCCACGGCAACA
>DATCWU010000218.1:0-1899 GCA_036566165.1 Rhodanobacter sp.
CCTGCCGCGCCTCGACTTCCTGCTGGTAGAGCGCGCCGTCGATCGCGGTGTGGGTGATGCGCGGGTTGAGCACGCTCATCAGGTTCAGCGCCTGCACCACGTCGGGGCAGTTCTGGCACGAGAGCGAAAAATAGGTCTCGAAGTGGAACCCGCCGTCGGGAGCGGCACTTTCGAGGTTGCGGATTTGCTCGACCACCGCCGCGTCGAGCCGGGACGGGTGCCCGCCGACGTGCAGCAGGGCGAGGACGAGCGAGGTGAATTCGTGGCCGAGCGGAATGCCGGCAAAGCGCACGCCAATGTCCGTGCCGGCGCGGTTGATCGCGAACGATGGCTTGCGCGCATTGTCGTCGCGACGCACCAGCGTGATCTGCGCGGACAGCGAGGCAATTTCCTCCAGCAATTCGTTCAGTTCGATGGATTTGGCACTGTCATCCAGCGACGCCACGAGCTCGATCGGCTGCATGATCTTTTCCAGGTGAATCTTCAGCTGGGTTTTGAGATTGGCATCCAACATGGTCGGCTCCATAGCGGGAATTCGGGGTAAGCAACGGCGCGCCCGGGTGAACTCGGGTGTCGCGCCTCGCCATATTTCGGCGCAACGGACCCGGCAGGACGCCGGGCCCGTTACGCGTTACGCGGGTTAAATCAGATCTTGCCAACCAGGTCCAGCGATGGCGCCAGAGTCTTTTCGCCTTCGTGCCATTTGGCCGGGCAGACCTCGTTCGGGTGGGCGGCGACGTATTGAGCTGCCTTCACCTTGCGCAGCAGTTCGCTCGCGTCACGGCCGATGCCACCGGCGTTCAACTCGATGATCTGGATCTTGCCGGCCGGGTCGATCACGAACGTGCCGCGGTCGGCAATGCCGTCGGCTTCGATCAGCACGTCGAAGTTGCGCGACAGCACGTGGGTCGGGTCGCCGACCATCGTGTAATTGATCTTCTTCACCGCGTCGGACGTGTCGTGCCAGGCCTTGTGCGCAAAGTGGGTGTCGGTCGACACGCTGTAGATCTCCACGCCCAGCTTCTGGAACGCAGCGTAGTTTTCGGCCAGGTCCTCAAGTTCCGTCGGGCACACAAACGTGAAGTCGGCCGGGTAGAAAAACACCACCGACCACTTGCCTTTCAGGTCGGCGTCGGAGACTTCGATGAACTTGCCGTTCTTGAGCGCCTGGGCCTTGAACGGTTTGATTTCGGTGTTGATCAGAGACATGGCATGGTTCCCTTGGTTGTTGAAAGTCTGCTTGCAGGATAGGGTGAGGCTGTCGATTTATCTAATTGATTGTTGGCATCGGCGCGATTGGTCGAGCCTATCGACCCGCCAGTGTTGTCGGCGCGGATGGAACGCGTCGGTACGCGCTTGCCGTTGCACGGGGCGGTACGTGCCGCCGAAGCTTGCCAGGAGGACCCTCAGCGGGCGGCACCGGCCGGGTGCAGCTGCACATCTACCACGGCCGCCGTGACGATATCGCTACCCACGTTCACGGTGGTGCGCATCATGTCCAGGATGCGGTCCACGCCAATGATGATACCGATGCCTTCCGGCGGTATGCCGAAAGTCGCCAGCAGCCCGGCGATCATCGGCAGCGATCCGCCGGGGATACCGGCCACCGCGACCGCGCTCAGCACCGACAGCAGCATCAGCACGACCTGGTGACTCAACGTCAACTCGATACCGAAGGTCTGGGCCACGAACAGCACCACGCAGCCTTCGAACAAGGCCGTGCCACTCATGTTCATGGTGGCGCCCAGCGGCAGTACAAAGCCGGCGGTGCTGGGCGAAATGTTCAGCTCTTCATGCGCCACCGCCAACGAGGCGGGCAGGCAGGCACTGCTGGAACTGGTGGAGAATGCCGTGATCAGCAGCGCGCGGATCTGCCGGAAAAACGTCAGTGGCGAACGC
>DATCWU010000225.1:0-2787 GCA_036566165.1 Rhodanobacter sp.
CGGGTTTCCAGGAATGACACGCGCACGCCCATGTCCGGCACGATGCGTGGATCCTTGCGTTCCAGCGCCACGCGCACCTTGACCGTGGCCTTGCCGCGGTCGGCGGTGGGCACGATGGCAATGACGTGCGCGGGAATTTTCCAATCCGGATACGCGTCCAGTACGGCCTCGGCCGGCATGTTGGACTTCACGCGACCGATGTACGCCTCGTTCACGTCCACATCCACCTCCAGCGAATCCATGTCGACGATCGTACCCACGCCGGTGCGAGTGAAGCCACCGCCGGCGGAGAACGGCGAGATGATCTCGCCGACCTGCGCATTCTTGGTGATGATCACGCCGGTGAACGGCGCGCGCACCACGGTGTAATCGAAGTTGACCTGGGCCGCCGCCGCCTGTGCCCGCGCCACCAGTTCCTGCTTGCGTTGCGCACGCAGCTGCGCGGCAGTCGTGACGACCGCGGTGCGGGCTTGCTCTGCGGTTTGCTGCGCCACCAGGCCACGACCCACCAACGCGTCAAGCCGCGCCGCATCGTGCGTGGCCTGGGTGAGTTGCGCCTGCCCTTGCGCCACCTGCGCGTGCGCCGCCTGCTCGGCTGCCTTGGCGGCGTTGAGTTCGGCGCGGTAGCCGCTGTCGTCGAGCCGCGCCAGTACCTGACCCTTGCTGACGTGGTCGCCCTCCTCGATCAGGACCTCGGTCAACGTGCCGGTGATCTGCGCCGAGACGGTAGCCTGCCGGCGCGCGGTGATGTAGCCGGTGGCCTGCAGCACTGTGCCCGTCCCGCTGTCGGCACTGGGCGCTTGCGCGACGACGGTCTGCACCTCGATGGCGCGCTGGCCGAGCCACCACCAGAGCACTCCGCCAAGCAACAGCGCGACCACCAGGCCCACCGCGGCAAGCCACGGCCAGCGCAGGCGCATCCGCGGCGTGTCCTCGCGTTGCGCGCGGTCGATGCGCAATTGCTTCAACAGCTCGGCATTATCCACACGAACTCCCGACGTGACGGTTTCGGCGGCCCGACCGACCAAGCCTGGCTGAGCGAGGTCCGCAGCGGCAGAGTGTGGCAGCAGTCAATGTCGGTGACACGTGTCACCCTGCCCTGGCGCCACGCAGTTTGCTACGCTGGCGACATGACCTATTGCTTCGCGCCACCGCCCATACCCAGCCTGCCAATCAGCGGCAGCGACCAACGCTTCCCCGTCCGCCGCATCTTCTGCATCGGCCGCAATTATGCCGAGCATGCACGTGAAATGGGTGCCCAGGTCGACTCCGGCACGCCGCTGTTCTTCTGCAAGCCGGCCGACGCCGTGGTCAGCGACGGTACCGACGTGCCGTACCCGTCGAGCACCGACGAGCTGCACCATGAAGTGGAAATGGTGGTGGCGCTGGCCGGCGGCGGCAGCAACATTGCAGCAGAACGGGCCACGGCGCTGATTTTCGGTTACGGCGTCGGACTGGACCTGACCCGCCGCGACCTGCAGCGCCAGGCCAAGGCCAAGGGGCAGCCGTGGGATACCGCCAAGGGTTTTGACCATTCCGCGCCGCTATCGGCGCTGCGACCGGCAGCCGAGGCGCGCGTGGACGGGCAAACCGTGCTGCGCCTGAGCGTCAACGGCGAGCCGCGCCAGCACGCCACACTGGGCGAGATGATGCACGACGTGCCGCACATCATTGCGAGCCTGTCGACGTTGTTCGAGCTGCAAGCCGGCGACCTGATCTTCACTGGCACTCCCGCTGGCGTGGCCGCATTGCAGCGCGGCGACCAGCTGCATGCCGAGCTGGTCGGCGTGGCCACGCTGGACACCCGCATCGGCTGAAGGTTGGACCTGACGGCAGATTTCCTGCCGGGCGGCAGCTCATGGCGTTACAGTCGGCGCGCCATCCGGCGTAACCCCAAGGAGTACCCAAGATGAGCATGCTGCAAGAGTTCAAAGCGTTCGCCATGCGCGGCAATGTGATGGACATGGCCGTCGGTATCGTCATCGGCGCCGCGTTCGGCAGGATCGTCACCTCGCTGGTCAGCGACGTCATCATGCCGCCGGTCGGCTGGCTCACCGGCGGCATTGATTTCTCTGCCATGAAGTGGGTCATCAAGCCGGCCGACGACAGTAACCCGGCGCACAAGATCGCCGAAGTGGCGATCTACTATGGCAGCTTCATCAATACCATCATCACCTTCATCATCGTGGCGTTTGCCATCTTCATGGTGATCAAGCTGATGAACCGCCTGCAGCGAAAGCAGGAGGAAGTACCTGACGCATCGCCGGCCGACGTGGTCCTGCTCACCGAGATTCGCGACTTGCTGAAGAGCCGGCAGTAGCGGGCGCAGGGCCGGCGGTGCGGCGACGGCTCTGGCCGTTGCAGGACGGGTATTGCCCGCCGGCCTTTGCGTAACGATCACCAGCAACAGCGGCGGGCAGTGCCCGCCCTGCACAGCGCCGTGACGGCTGCTGTAGCCCTGGCTCTTGCCATTGCGTGGGCATTGCCCGCCGGCTCTGCGCGGCGATCCCGAACAGCAAACGGGGGGCAGCGCGCTCCACGATGGATGTCTGCCGCTCGTGACTTTTGGCCCGAGCAGCGGTTGGCAAGACCGCCATAATGGAAGTTTCATCTGCGGAGTGCTCCGATGCGCCGTCTTGCCTTGTCCTTGTTTGCCGCCGGCCTGCTGGCCAGCGGCGTCGCCTGCGCCGCCAACACCACGATTCCCGCGACGGCCATCCAGACGGCCACGCAACTGCGCGACCAGGCGTTGCATGACGACACCGCCTATCGCATCACGGCTTCGCT
>DATCWU010000232.1:0-2559 GCA_036566165.1 Rhodanobacter sp.
GGGTCGATAGACGGCCAGGAGGCCATCCACATCTTTGCCGATTTCCCAGTAATTGCGCATGCCACCGGCATCCGCGGACGCTGGCGGCTGCCCAAGGTACAGCAGCCGCAAACGCGACTGGTTGCGATTGAGCATGGCGCGCGCCTTGGCCAGGTTGGTCAGTCCCTGCACACAGCGGGTCGCACAATCCGGGCCAGCCAGCGCCACCAGCGTAAGTCGCGGTTTGCTGTCGCGCCATAGCCAGGGCTGACCATTTTCCAACACGACCCGCACGTTCTCCTGGGCAAAATTGCGCTGCGGCAGGATCGGCTCACCCTCGCCGGCAACACCCGGCTGCCAGCCCGCCAGACTGAGCACGCCGGCGGCGATCAGCGGCGCGAGAAACACCAGACCGATCAGCATCAGGTGCAGGCGGCCCTTGTGCCGCGCTGCAGGGTCAACCGTGTTCATGCAGATATCCCGTAGTCAAAATCATGCTCCGCGTGGACGCTTCTTGCGGTTCACCACCAGCAGGATCACCAGCGCGGCAAGCGCAAACGTGAACCACTGGAATGCATATGCGCGATGTCGCGCTGGCGGCATCGAGGAGAAATCCAGCGTGTGCACGCGTACATAAATCGAGGCTGGATCGGGGTCGAGCGCCAGCACTCGAGGATACAGCGCACGACCGAGATCGTCGGCGACCTGCGTCAGGTCAAGGTAGATGCTGTTCTTCGGCCATCGGGTCTGCTGCGCGAGCGCGTTGCCACCCATTTCAAAGCCCACGGGCGGCGGTGGTACATAGAGCCCGTGCAGGTCGACCTCGCCCGTTGGCAACGGCGGCGCCGGCAATGCCCGGCCAGCACCGTCACCTGACAGGAAACCCTGATCGACCAGCAACACGCGCGACTCGCCACGCACCTCGAACGGTACAAAGACCTCCACGCCACCACGCCGATCGTGGTTTGGATTGTCCAGCAGATACTGCCGATCAGCCAGATAGCGTCCACGCACCTCGATGCGCGGGAACGCCGCCGTGAGAATGGCATCGGCCACGGTGGCAAACGGTTGCACCGGCGCCGAGGCGGCCGCGGCATAGCGTCGCAGCAAGTCCTCCTTGTAGTCGGCGCGATGCAGCTGCCAGAGGCCCAGGCGCACGAACAGCACCATGCCGACGGCAGTCAGGGCGATCGCCCACCATGGCGGCCGACGCAAGCCCATCACGCCGTGCATCCAGCAGCGGTAGCTATACTGCGGGGATCGGAATAGATCGGATCAGTCAATTGGGAACCGTCTACACATACGTACTGCTGGGATTGTTCCTGGTCGTGATTTTCAATCTCGGCCAGGCGCTGTATTTCATGATGACCGACAAGGACGACGATCGACGTACAGCGTGGGCGCTGACCCGCCGCATTGGTCTGTCGCTGGTGTTCATTGCCATGGTCGTGTTCGGGATATGGATGGGCTGGCTGCAGCCGCACGACATCGGACAGTGACGATTGTACCCGCGGCCGTCGCCTGCCGCCCTGACACGCGGCAGGCTCCCGTTTTACCGCGCCGCACTCTGCGTGAAAACCCGCCACCCGGTACCGGCCAACACCCCGTGTTGCAGTCGTGGACGTGCCAACGCCACGTGTCCAAAAAAAGCCCGCCAACGGCGGGCTTTTTCGTACGCGCCAACGTGCAGCGCCTTGCTCAAAGAATATAGACAAACATGAACAGGCCAAGCCACACCACGTCGACAAAGTGCCAATACCAGGCGACGGCCTCAAAGCCGAAATGATGGTCCTTGTCGAAGTGGCCCATGAGCACACGCAGCCAGATCACCGCGAGCATGATCGTACCCAGCGTGACGTGCAGTCCGTGGAACCCGGTAAGCATGAAGAACGTTGAACCATACACGCCACTGCGCATGGTCAGGTTCAAATCCTGATAGGCCTCGATGTACTCGTGCGCCTGGAAATACAGGAACGTGGCGCCAAGCAGCACGGTGAAGCCGAGGAACAGCAGGATGCGGCCGCGGTGACCGGCGCGCAACGCATGGTGCGCGATGGTGATCGTCACACTGGAGCTGAGCAGAATCAACGTATTGACCAGCGGCAGACCCCACGCCGGCACGATGCGGAAGGCACCACCCATCTGCTCGGGACCATTGCCGCCGCTGGCACCCCACGCGGTGGTGTAGTCACTCCACAAGAACTGGTGGGTCAATACTCCGTGACCGGTACCGCCAAGCCACGGCAGCGAATACGTACGGATGTAGAACAGCGCGCAGAAGAATGCACCAAAAAACATCACTTCGGAAAAAATGAACCACAGCATGCCCATGCGAAACGATGTGTCCACCTGGTCGTTGTAGCTGCCGGCCAGCGACTCGTTGATCACCGAGCGGAACCAGCCGAAAAACATGCCGAAAATGCCAAGCACGCCGACCGTCAGCACGATCTTGCCAAAACTGGTGTCGTCCGCGCTGTTCAGCGCATTCATCCAGTGCGCGGCACCAAACACCGTAATGAACATGACCAGGGCGGCCACGATCGGCCAATAACTCTTGACTGGAACAAAGTAAACGTCGTG
>DATCWU010000239.1:0-8188 GCA_036566165.1 Rhodanobacter sp.
GGCGACGATATATTACCGGCCGTGGCTTCGGCGCTGGACCTGCCTTACGAGGGGCGCAGCAAGGAGGCTTTGCTGCAGGACGTGAAACGGCACCTGATATCGCTGCACGCCCATCTGACGCACGCCCTGCTGGTGGTGGACGAGGCGCAAACGCTTACCCCGGCGGCACTCGAGATGCTGCGCATCCTGTCGAATTTCGAGTTCAAGGGCCATGCGCTCCTGCAGATATTCCTTGTCGGCCAGACCGAACTGCGGCGCATCATCGTCAGCAACCACATGGAACAGTTGCGCCAGCGCATCATTGCCTCCCACCGGCTTGAGCCAATGAGCGAGGAGGAAAGCCGCGCGTACATCCTGCATCGCCTGCGCACCGTCGGCTGGAACAACGACCCGGAACTGGCGCCGGAAATTTTTAGTGGCGTTTACCTGGCCAGTCGCGGAATCCCGCGCAAGATCAATCTCGTCATGGACCGGCTGCTGTTGCACGGTTATCTGGAAGAACTGCACGACCTGGACCAAGCGGCGCTCACCGTTGTGCTCGACGAAATCCACGAGGAGATGGGCGGTGTGCCGCCGTCACTGGAAGCGCCCGCCGCGCCCCAGGACCTGGATCTGGCGCGTGCCGCCGCGCCGTCAAAACGGGAAAGCAGACTTGCCGCGCTGGACCTCGAACGCAACAAATTCATGTTGCAACTGATGCGCGAAGAGGTCCGACGCAGGGAAGCACTGCTGGCCGCGTCGTCGCAGGCACCGGTCGTGGACGAGACGATGATTGCCGACGCGCGCTACCCGCGTTCAGGGCAGGAAGGCAAATGAGCACGGCGTCACCACAGCTCGAGCCCGTCACCAATGCCATGACGGTGGATGTGGAGGACTATTTCCAGGTGGCTGCCTTCGAAAAGTGCATCCGGCGCGAGGATTGGCCGGACTGGCCTGTCCGCGTCGAAGGCAATACCCGGCGCGTGCTGGAGCTTTTCGAGCGTCACAGTGTGCACGCCACCTTCTTCGTGCTTGGCTGGGTAGCTGAGCGCTTCCCAGCGCTGGTGCGCGACATCAGCGCCGCCGGACATGAGATTGCAAGCCACGGTTTCGGCCACGAGCGTTTGACGAATCTGAGCCGGGCAGAGTTTCGCGACAGCATTACGCGCACAAAACGTCTGCTTGAGGACGTCACCGGTACCGCAGTGTATGGCTACCGGGCGCCCAGTTATTCCATTGGACCCACCACGTTGTGGGCCCATGAGGAATTGCACGAAGCGGGTTACCGCTACAGTTCCAGCATCGTGCCGATCCATCATGATTTGTACGGCATGCCGGCGGCACCGAGATTTCCATTTTTTGCGAAGCGCTCCGGCTTGCTCGAAATCCCGGTGACGACGGTGCGGTTATGCGGGCGCAACTGGCCGTGCGGCGGCGGCGGTTATTTCCGCTTGCTGCCGTATGCGCTGTTCAAGCGCGGCCTGCGACGCGTCAACCGGCGCGAGCGGCGCTCCGGCGTGTTCTATTTTCATCCATGGGAAGTGGATCCGCAGCAGCCGCGGGTGCCCGGCGTGGCGCTCAAGAACCGGGTGCGCCATTATTTGAACCTGACCCGCACGGCGCCCCGACTTGAGCGGCTCGTGCGCGACTTCCGTTTCGACCGCATGGATCGGGTATTTCTCGCCCGCACCCACGCCGACTATCCGGTGGTAACGCTGCAGACCGCCGAACTCTGTGCGCATTGAGAGGGCCTGCGACATGCTCGACCGTGCGGACGACAGTCATTCCGCCGACTCTTGCACCGTCAAGCGCTTGGGAAGGGGCGACGAGCGGCGCTGGGACACTTTTGTCGAGATCGCGCCGCGGGCCACGTTTTTCCACCGGGCGGCCTGGCGCGGGATCCTCGAGCAGGTGCTTGGTCACCGCTGCCACTATTTGTACGCGGAACGGCATGGGGTCATCACGGGCGTTCTGCCACTCACCGAGATGCGCAGCCGGCTGTTTGGCCACGCGCTGATTTCAACGCCGTTTTGCGTGTATGGCGGGGTGGTGGCAGGCGACCCGGACAGCGAGGCACAGCTCACCCAAGCCGCGACCGCACTCGCCGACGAGCTGCGCGTCGATTATCTCGAACTGCGCGACCGCGAGTTGCGCCATCCCGCCTGGCCGGTCAAGGATCTGTACGTCAGCTTCCGCAAAGCGATCTGTCCGGACCACGACAAAAATCTCAAGGCGATCCCGCGCAAGCAGCGCGCCATGGTGCGCAAGGGCGTTGGCGCCGGCTTGCAAGCGCGCCATGACGGCAGTGTTACCGAGTTTTACCGGGTGTACGCCGAGAGCGTGCGCAATCTGGGTACGCCGGTGTTGTCGCGCAACTATTACGTAAGACTGCAACAGGCGTTTGGCGAGGATTGCGAGGTTACCGTAGTCACCCACCAGGGGCAGCCGGTGGCCGCGGTCATGAGCTTCTACTTTCGCGATGAAGTGCATCCGTATTACGGCGGCAGTGTGGCGCGTGGCCGTGACCTCGCGGCCAACGATTTTATGTACTGGGCGGTGATGCAACGTGCGGTGGAGCGCGGCGCCCGACTGTTCGACTACGGCCGCAGCAAGCAGGACAGCGGTTCCTATCACTTCAAGAAGCATTGGGGCTTTGAGCCACAACCGCTGCCCTATGCCTATTACCTGGTGCGTGCCAGGACGGTTCCCAATATCAGTCCTACGAACAGCAAATACAGTCTGTTCATCGAGGCTTGGAAGCGGCTGCCGCTGCCGGTGAGTTGTGCGCTGGGCCCATGGCTTGCGCGGGATCTGGGTTAGCGCATGCAATCGGTATTGTTCCTCTGCCACCGGCTGCCCTGGCCACCCAGCAAGGGTGACAAGATCCGCTCGTACCACGTGTTGCAGCGGCTCGCCGAACGCTTCCACGTGTATCTCGGCACGTTCGTGGACGATCCGGCTGACTGGCGAAACCTTGCGCCGGTCGAGGCCTTGTGCACCGAGGTGTGTGTCCGGCCTTTGCCGCCTTGGCGTGCGGGCTGGCGCGCGCTTGCCGCGCTGACGCGAGGCGAAGCGCTTACCGTTGGGGTTTACCGCGACCGCGTGATGCGGCACTGGGTCGAACGGTTGTTGGCCGACCACAAGCTGGAGCTGGCCTTGTGCTATTCGTCTGGCGTGGCGCCGTTCGTCATGCGGCACACCCAACTGCGCCGGGTCATGGATTTCGTGGACGTGGACTCCGACAAATGGCACCAGTATGCGCAGCAGGCCCGCGGTGGCGTGAAGCGCATGCTGTACCAGCGGGAAGCGCGGCGGCTGGCAGAGTTCGAGCGCACGATTGCCGCGCAATTCGACGCCAGCGTGTTTGTCTCGGAAGCCGAAGCGGCGTTTTTTCGGCGCCTGGTGCCGGAGTCGGCCGGCCGGGTGCACGGCATCCCCAATGGGGTGGATGCCGGGTATTGGGATCCACAACGAGCTTGCTCCAGTCCCTACCGACCGGGGGAACGGGCGGTAGTGTTTGTCGGTGCCATGGATTACCGCGCCAACGTGGATGCGGTGCGATGGTTCGCGCAGGAAGTCTGGCCGCGGATTGCCGCCCGGCGGCAGGACGCCCGCTTTTACATCGTGGGGAGCAGGCCGACAGCCGCGGTCCGTGCGCTGGGCCAGCTCGCGGGCATTACGGTTACCGGGCGGGTGGAGGATGTGCGGCCGTACCTGGCGCATGCACATGCCGTGGCGGCGCCGTTGCGGATTGCGCGCGGCATTCAGAACAAGGTGCTGGAGGCGCTGGCCATGGAGAAGGTGCTGCTGGCGACGCCTGCGGCCTACGCGGGCGTCGCAGATTTCGCGGGTCGCCAGGGCTGCATCGATGAATCGCCCGAGGTCATGGCGACGGAAGCCTTGCGCTGGCTGGATGCGCCACAAGCCGTGCGGGTGCCGGCGGCCCGCGCCGAGGTGCTGTCCCGCTATGACTGGGTACGTAGTCTCGACACGTATGAAAACGTGCTGTGCAATGCGCAGCCCAGTGCAGCCTCCGTGGGTGCCGTGGGCACTGCCGGGTTGGAGGCGTGCCCATGAACAGGCCGCTTGCCGCCGTGGCTGGCTTTTCCGCGCGCACTTCCGGCTGGGCACTGGCCGCGGCCGCATTCGCCGTCGCCATCGTTGTGCTGCTGGCCTGCTACTGGCAGACCGTGCAATCGCTGGTGTGGACCTGGGATCACGATGGAACTTACCAGTACGGCTTTCTGATCTTTCCGTTGAGCCTGTGGACGGTATTCAATCTGCGCCATCAACTCCAGGCGAACCCGCCGGTGCCGAGTGTGTGGGGCCTGGCAGCGGTGACTGCGTTGGTGTTGGTCTGGTATGCCGGCCGCCTGCTCGACATCAATCTGGCGCAGCATTTCGCGTTCGTGGCGCTGTTTCCGGCGCTGGTGCTGGCCTGCTGGGGATGGCGCGCGCTATGGGTGTTGGTGTTCCCACTCGGCTATCTGGTGGTGTTCGCGGTTCCCTGGGGCGACGCGCTGGTGGGTCCGCTGCAGGACATCACGGCGCATTTTGCAGTGCGTGCGCTGGAGCTGACCGGTACACCGGTCCTGCTCAATGGCCGGGAGATCATCACGCCTTCGGCGGCATGGATGGTGGCCGATGCGTGCAGCGGCGTGAAATTCTTCATCGCGTGCACTGCACTCGGATGCCTGTATGCCTACCTGATGTACCAGCGCTGGTGGAAGCGGGTGGTTTTCGTGGCACTGGCGGCGGTGGCGCCGGTCGTCGCGAACGGCTTGCGGGTGTATTTCACCGTGCTGATCGGCGAGACCTGGGGGCTGGAGTACGCGACCGGCACGGACCACATGATTTTTGGCTGGCAGTTCTTCGGCACGGTGCTGGTGCTGCTGTTGCTGGCCGGCTGGTTTTTCCGCGACCCACTCGTGGTGCCGGAGCATCCCCCCGCACATGGCGGCATGCCTGCCATTGCGCGCACTGTGGTTTGGCTGGCGACGGTGGTGCTGTTGATCGCGGGTCCGGCCTTGGCCACCGGACTCGTGGCACCGGCACCGCCGGAAGCAATGCACTTGACCGCACCAACGGTCGCGGGCTGGAGTGGACCACAAGCTGCCGCGGACGGCTGGCGGCCGATCTTCAAGGGGGCGGCGGGGCAGGTACGCGCGTCCTATCAATCGGCCGCCAGTGGTGATGTGGTCGAGCTGTTTCATGCCATCTATACCGGCAAGCCACGCCGCGGACATACCCTGATCACCTACGGCAACGATCTCTACGATCCGGCGCACGCGAAAATCCTGAGTCGTGCCAGCCGACGGGTTGAGCTCGCCAACGGGTGGAGCACGACTGCCGGAGAGCTGCGGCTGGCCGGGGTGACTGGCTCGCGGTTGGTGTGGTACTGGTATTGCGTGGAGCGCCGCTGCACCCGCTCGCCAGTGTTGACCAAGTTGCTGCAAGCGTGGGGTGTACTGCGCGGGCAGGTACCGCAATCTTCGGTGTGGGCATTGTCGTCGTCGGTTGCCAGCGACGATGTCGATCGGGCGCGAACGAGGTTGCACGCCTTTGCGCAGGCGCTGCCCGTGCCCGGCACGTCGGATGTGCAGGCGCAGCGGCCACCCGATCTTGCGGGGAGCCAGCCATGAACGACCGGCCGCTGATCGTGCATGTGCTCTACGGGCTGGACACCGGTGGCATGGAGCGCGTCGTGGTGTCGCTGATCAACGCGACGCATGATCGTTACCGCCACGCGGTGATTGTGCTGACCGGCTTCGGAGCATTGCGGCACGAAATCGAGAATGCGGCCACCGCGTGCGTGTCGCTTGAAAAGAAGCCGGGCAAGGACTGGCCCTGCTATTTTCGATTCTGGCGCGCGCTGCGCGCGTTGAAGCCGGACCTGGTGCAGACTTACAACATCGGGACGCTGGATCTGGCACCGGTCGTGAAATTGGCCGGCGTGCACCGACTGGTTCACGCCGAACACGGACGCGACGCTGCCGATCCGGGCGGAGACAATCGTAAATACCGCCGGCTGCGGCGTTGGATGGCGCCGCTGGTTGGGCGATATGTCGCGGTGTCACCGGACTTGCGAATCTGGCTCACGGAGCGTGTGCGCATTCGATCGTCCAAGGTAACGTATATCGCGAACGGAATTGATGCGGCGCCGTTCGATGTGCCGCGCATTCGGTCCGGGCCACGCAGACAGCTGGGTGATTTTGCGCCGCCGGGCACCGTGCTGGTTGGCAATGTGGCACGCCTCGACAAGGTCAAGAATCACGCGGGTTTGCTCCTCGCGTTCAAGCTTTTGTGTGAAGAAGACGGGCGAAAAAATGCCACATGCCGCTTGATCATCGCCGGTGACGGGTCGCAACGCGGGGAATTGGAGCAGCAGATTGTCCAGCTTGGCTTGACGGAAACGGTGCGGTTGCTCGGCAACCGCGGTGATGTGGCGCAACTGCTGGCGGAGTGTGATGTGTTTGCCTTGTCTTCCGTTGCCGAAGGCATGCCGATCACCTTGCTGGAAGCCATGGCCGCCGGGCTGCCCGTGGTCGCAACCGACGTCGGGGGCGTCGCCTCGGTGGTCGAGGCCGGGGTGACCGGTACGCTGGTGCCGGCCGGCGATCCGCACGCCCTGGCGACGGCTCTGCGCGCCTATATCGCAGATGAAAAACTGCGGCGTCGGCATGGCGAAGCCGCACGCGCGCGCGTCGCTGCGCATTTCAGTTTGCGCGCCATGGTGTCCGCGTATGTCGCACTGTACGACGAACTGCTGGGTCGGCAGACGGGCGCCGTACAGCCACGCGTGATGTCCGGCTTGACCGGGCACAAGGAGAATTGACGTGTGCGGTCTGACCGGAATCATCTTGTCGCAGCATGCCGGTGTGGATGAAAAGGTTCTGCTGGCCATGCGGGATGCGCAGCGGCACCGCGGACCGGATGCGGCCGGGCTGTATCTCGGGCAGGGCGTGGGCCTGGGGCATCGTCGCCTGTCCATCATTGACCTGGACAATGGGCAGCAGCCGATGGTGGATGAAGCGGCCGGTCTGGCGCTGGTCTACAACGGCGAGCTGTACAACTTCCCATCGCTCAAAGCCGAACTGGAAGCGCAGGGCGTGGTGTTTCGCAGCCGCTGCGACACGGAAGTGCTGCTGCGTGCCTGGCAGCGGTGGGGTGAAGCCTGCCTGACGCATCTGGTTGGCATGTTTGCATTCGCGGTGTGGGACATGCGTACGCAGCGCGTCTATCTGGCCCGCGATCACCTTGGCATCAAGCCGCTGTATTACGGCTTCACCCGCTCCGGCGATCTGGTGTTCGCTTCCGAACTCAAGGGACTGCTGGCGCATCCCGGCGTGGAACGCCGACTCGATCCGCAGGCGTTGGAAGATTATCTCGCACTCGGCTACGTGCCGGATCCGAAAAGCATCTATTGCGGAATTTTCAAACTGTCGCCCGGTCATTGGTTGAGTTGGCACGCCGGCGAACCCGAACCGGCCCCCCGGCAATACTGGGATGTGCCGTTCAATCTTGCCGCCGACATGCCTGCGGATGAGGCTGCAGCGCAGCTCCACAGGTTGCTGGACAGAGCCGTGGCAGGCCAGATGATTGCGGACGTGCCGCTCGGCGCGTTTCTTTCCGGCGGCGTGGATTCCAGCGCCGTGGTGGCCAGCATGAGCCGGGCGTCGCACCAACCGGTGCGCACCTGCTCGATCGGTTTCGACCGCGGCGGTTTCGACGAGACCGTCTATGCGCGGCGCGTGGCCGAGCATCTGCATACGCAGCATTTCGAGCGGCGAGTCAGTGCCGATGATTACGATCTGCTCGACACGCTGGCGACGGTTTACGACGAACCGTTTTCCGACAGCTCGGCGCTGCCGACGTACCGCGTGTGCGAGTTGGCGCGCACCCAGGTGACCGTGGCGCTCTCCGGTGATGGTGGCGACGAGAATTTCGCCGGCTACCGGCGCTACCGCCTGCATGCGTGGGAAAGTGGGCTGCGCGCGCGCTTGCCGCTGGCGTTGAGAAAACCGCTGTTTGGTTTATTGGGCAGCATCTATCCCAAGGCGGACTGGGCGCCGCGCCCGCTGCGCGCCAAGACCACGCTGCAGGCCCTCGCCGGCGACGATGTAGAAGCCTATTTCCATACCGTCAGCACCACCTCGGCGGCGCTGCGCCAGCAGCTGTACAGCGCGAGCTTCAAGCGCGAACTTCAGGG
>DATCWU010000248.1:0-1278 GCA_036566165.1 Rhodanobacter sp.
GGCCGGTAGCCGCTGCCGTTGGCGTATAGCGCCGTGCGTTCGCAGTCCAGGGTGCGCGTGGCGTAGAGCGGCACCTGGCTCACGCTGTTGTCGGGCAACTCGACCGGCGCGGGCAGGGTGTAACTGCGATAGTCGGCAAGGCTGGTCTGCTCGGGCAAATCGGCACTTTCGGCCTTCGCGTTGAAGCCGCGTGCCGTGGCCAGCATGGGACGTGGTGCCGAGTCCTTGGCCATGTTGGGCTCGCCGGCTATCAAGGTCAGCTGTACATCGTGCCAGTCACGACCGCTGCGGTTGGCGATGCTGGCACGTGAGGCAAACTGCATGCGACACCTGCTGCCGGGTTGCAGCGTCGCCACATACGCGGCGCGCCAACCGATGCCGCTGGTGGGGTAACTCAGCGCCGCCGTGGCGGGGCCGGCGCGGGCCGCATCCAGTCGCAGATTGAGGCTGGAACCGGTGGGAAAGTCGGTACCGCTGCCGCGCACCGCGGCGTAGTGGCTGACCAGGGTGGTGCGACCGGCGTGGTCACGCACCAGCAGACCATCGCCAACCCGCAGCAGGTTGCCGCTGGCCAGTACTCCCCCGGTGTCGCCCAGTACCTCCACGGTGTGGCCGGTCAGCGCCGTGAGCGCGGCATTCTGGCCTTGCGCCAGCAGCAAGCGCTGCGAGATGACCCTGGCGTCGTTGCCGGGGAAGCTGAGCGCCAGCGCCTCGGCATCCAGCCGGGTTGGCAGATTGCCCAGGGTGACATCGTGCACGCCGGCAGCAAGCTCGAGTGTGCGTTGTTCGCGTACGACCGCGTAGCCGGCGTCGATGTCACTGTCGCCGCTGCTGGCGTACAGCGCGGGGTTGTCGCTCCGATAGACGGTCAACTCGGTGTTGTCGGCCGCATGCACAGGGGTGAGCGCAGCCAGTGCGATGGCAGTGGCGATGGCCAGGGTCGGCAGGGCAGGATGCGTCTGCATGGGGTGGTCTCCGACAAAGAGCGTGGGCCATGATAACGAACCCAGGTACGGAGATGGCTGCGGACTTCAGCTGCCCGTTTGGTTACAGCGGGCACGGCCCGCCGCAGCTGTGCAGCACACGACGACAGTGCGAGAGCTGGCGGGCAGTGCCCGTCCTATCGAAGTGGCGTGACCGCGGCACGGATGCTCGCAGGTAACCCGACCGGCTTGCCGGTGGCCGGGTCCATCCACACCATGACCACGTGACCGTCGCAGTACAGGCGCGTGTCGTCGCTCGCATCGACAATGCGATGCGCGAGCGTGATCGAGGTGT
>DATCWU010000253.1:0-5186 GCA_036566165.1 Rhodanobacter sp.
GAACACCCGGTCCTGATCGTTGCCGGACAGCCGCGCATACAGCGGCAGGATTTCCGTCTCGCGATATTGCCGCCGCGACAGCACCAGGTGCGCATCGCGAATCTCGCGCTCGCCGGGCAGAAACACCAGCACGTCGCCGCGTGGATCGGCGTGGGTGATTTCATCGAGCACGGCGGCGATGTGTTCGGCGCTGCCTTGCTGGAAAAGGGCGAAATGGGGGTCAGAGTCACTTTTCGACTCGTGACGTTGGGTTCCCTGGGCGCCTCCGGTCGAAAAGTGACTCTGACCCCCATTTCCGTGCCCCCCTTTTTCCACCGGTCGCCAGCGCACCTCCACCGGATACGCCCGGCCCTCGACCTGCACCACCGGTGCATCGGCAAAGTGTGCGGAAAAGCGCGCGGTGTCGATCGTCGCCGAGGTGACGATGATCTTCAGCTCGGGCCGCTTCAGTGCCAGCCGTTTCAGATACCCGAGCAGAAAGTCGATATTGAGGCTGCGCTCGTGCGCCTCGTCGATGATCAGCGTGTCATACGCGCTCAGCCATGGATCACCCTGGGTCTCGGCCAGCAGAATGCCGTCGGTCATGAACTTGATCAGGCTGCGCTCGGACACCTTGTCGTTGAAGCGCACCTGGAAGCCGACCAGGTCACCGACCTGTGTGCCCAGTTCCTCGGCAACGCGCCGCGCCATGGACCGTGCCGCCAGACGCCGCGGTTGCGTGCAACCGATCATGCCCGCCTCGCCACGACCAGCCGCCAGGCACAGCTTCGGCAACTGCGTGGTCTTGCCCGAGCCGGTCTCGCCAGCGATCACCACCACCTGGTGCGCGCGGATCAGCTTGATGATGTCCTCGCCGCGAGCGCTGATGGGCAGTGCGGCATCCAGCGTGATGGCCGGCTTGGCCTCCACGCGCGCGCGGCGTTTGGCCGCAGAGCGCTCGATGTCGTTACCCAGCGCCACCAGCTTGGTGTCATCGGGACGGTGCAACAGCGTGCGCCAACGCCCCAGCAGGCGGCCGAAGTCGCGGCTGGATACGGTATCCAACTGCTGTCGCAGCGCGCGCAGGCGCGGGTCGACAGCCGGTGGTGGCGGGGGGCGGCGAGTGTCGTTCATCAAGCCGCACATGATAGCCGGTGGCTATCGGCGACATTCGCATGATTCATTTCACCCGTGGCCATCCAGCCACTACTGTGGATTCATCGACTCATCACTGAAGGAGCAGCACATGGCCATTTCCATCGGTATTGCCAAGAAGGACCGCGAGCAAGTCGCCAAGCACCTGTCCAAGCTGCTGGCCGACACCTACTCGCTGTATCTGAAGACCCACAGCTTTCACTGGAACGTCACCGGTGAGCAGTTCAACAGCCTGCACCTGATGTTTGAAACCCAATACAACGAGCTGTGGCTGGCCGCGGACGAAGTGGCCGAGCGCATTCGCACGCTGGACGTGTTCGCTCCCGGCTCCTACAGCCAGTTCGCCAAGCTCAGCGCGATCAAGGAAGAATCCGGCGTGCCGCAGTGGAAGGAAATGGTGCGCCAGCTGGTCGAAGGCCACGAAATCGCCGCGGCGACCGCCCGCGACACGCTCAAGGCCGCCAACACTGCCGGCGACGACGGCACCGCCGACATGGCCACCGGCCGCCTGCAGGCCCATGAAAAAACCGCCTGGATGCTGCGTTCGCTGCTGCGTTGAGCGCATGGGTTTGCCCGGTGCATCCACCCAGGATGTGGTTTGTACCGGGGCCAACCAGCAGAGCTGGCGGGCAGTGCCCGGCCTACGGAGCGCGATGCCGGCGATCCTGTGACGGCCTCGCTCTTGTAGATACTCTGTTGTCCGTCAAGCGCCGGCGAGGTGAATTTTGCTGAATAGCTTGGTGGAATCGAAATCCTGGTTGTAGCGCACGCAAGCCCAGAGGCCAGTCAAGTATTTGCGCATGATGGCGCCCAGGGCCTGCATCTTCTTTTTGCCGCGGCCTTGCAGGGCGAGGTAGAACGCGTGGGCGCGCGGGTCGTGCGCCGAGGCGCTCAATGCGGGCATGTACAGCGCGCTGCGCAGATAGGCGTTGCCGGCTTTGCTCAGTCGCGGCAGCTTGTGCACGCTGGTTCCGGACTGGGTGATCCGCACGTCCAGTCCGGCATGGCGGCTGACTTGGGCTGCGCGCATGTCAGCGGGCAAGACGCACAGTTCAGCCAGCAGGGCGATGGCGGAGGTTTGACCCACGCCCTTGGCGGTCAGCAGATGCTCGTAAGCAGCAGATAACGATGCCGCGGAGCCAATCTGCTGGCGTGCCGCCAGTGTCAATCGATGGAGACGCCGGTTCAGCGTGGCAATGGCGTCCTTCTCGTCGGCCACCAGCAGCGGCAGGGCGCTGCGTCGCGATTGCAGGGCATGCAGGCGGTTCTTCGCCTGGGTGCGTGCCGCGACGATGCGGTTGAGCTGCCGGACGATGTCGCGCAACGCCAGGTGCGCCGCGTCTGGGGCCACCCACCGGGGTGGTTGCATACGCTCGCCGTACTCGGCCAGCAGCGCCGCGTCGACCGCATCGGTCTTGGTATGCGTGAGCTTCAGCTGGGCAAAATGATGGAAGCTCTTCGGATTGATGACAGCCACCGGCAAGCCTGCCTCCGTCAGCGCCACCGCTAGATCCAGGTGGTACACGCCCGTGGCTTCCAGCACGATGCACGCGGGCTGCAGCGCACTGAGCTGCTTGACCAGCTTGGCGTGGCCGGCGGCCGTCTGGGCGACGGTTTCGGTCTTGATCGTGCGGCCCTGAGCGCGCCGAGACACCACCACCGTCTTGGCGCCGACATCGATACCGACATACTTGTTCATCCACTGACCTCATGTGATCTGCGCAAGAATGTTCTCCGGCTCCCCGACCTCGCACTTTTTGCCACTGCGACCTTGTGATGCGAAGTCCGGCTCCAACCAAGCCGGCTTCCGGATACTCCACGTGGTGGGCAATGAGGCGGGGGGCCACTCTACGAACGAGGTCGAGACGATGCTCGCCTCCAGGGCGGGGCGGCCTACCCGGGAACCCGTACACCATGCACCCTGCCTGCCCCTGACGAAACCACACCAAGACAGGCTTGCATGCACATGCCCGCTCGCCATCGCATAGCGAAAGAAGCTAAAAAAGCGGGCAAGACCAACATACAAGGGCGGGCACTGCCCGCCGTTTGCACGTCGGATGCCGACGCCAATCGATAGCGAGCGAACGGCAAATGTGATCTGACCGCCGTCACGATGACGTGCGGCGGCCAGGTCAACATCTGCTCAGGCAAACGACGCCTGGCGCACCGCCACCATGCCATCAACCCTTCGGCGCCGGCCCTTTGACTGCCGTGACAAACGCCGTGGGCCGGATGTGTTGCGCATAGGCTTGTTGCACCTGCGGCGCGGTCAGTTGCAGGTAATGCTGGCCGGCGATGGTCATGGCATCCAGTGGCTTGCCCTCGATCGACAACTGCAATAACTGCTGACCGATCGCTGCGAAGCTGGACTCGCCCAGTGGAATCTGGCGCAACAAAATACCCTTGGCGCGCTTGAGATCGCTGTCGGCCACCGGCGACTGCTGCATCTGCTGCAAATCCTTCACCACGATGGCGCGGGCCGCCGCGACCTTGTCCGGATCGGCACCGAAGGAAACGGTGTAGGTGCCGCGATGCGCATCCAGATCAAAATCGGTGCCAACGGTGTAGACCAGCCCGCGGGTATCGCGCAGATCGTGATACAGGCGCGATGCATAGAAGCCGCCGCCAAGCACCTTGTTGCCCAGTTCGAGCGCATAACGCGCCGGATCAGTGCGCGTCACGTCGATGATCTGCACCATCTGCACGCTGTCCTGGCTGGCGCTGGTGTCTGGCACGTTGAACTGGCTGGGCTGGTTGGCCCGCACCGCTGGGTAGTCCACGTTCGGCTTGGCGCCTGCGGACTTCCAGTGACCAAACGCCTGCTCCACCACCTGCTTCGCCTGCGCGGGATCGACCTTGCCGACCACGACGATCGTGGTCATGTCGGGGCGAAAGGTTTGCGCGTAGTACTGCTTCACCTTGTCCAGCGTCAGACCCTGCACATTCTGCGGTTTCGCATAGCGTGACTGCGGGTCACCAGTTGGCAGCAACGCCTTGGTCAGCCCGAGCTGCGTGAGAAAAGCGGGCGCCTGCAACTGCCCGGCCAGCACCCCGGCGGTCTGGTGCTGCACGACCGCGAATGCTTGCGCCGGCAGTGCCGGGTGCAATTCATTGTCGGCCAGCAGCTTGATCCCTTCGGCAAAGTGCGCCGCCGGCACGGCCAGCGAGAAGCTCGACCCGGCGCTGGCCCGCGCACTGATCTGATCCAGCGCCTGCTGGAACTGCAACCGGTTCATGCTGCTGGTACCAAACGGGAACAAGCCGGCAAGCACACTGGCCACCCCTTCCTCACCCGGCGCCGCCTGCAAGTCTTCGTTGGTCTTGATCTTGCCGAACACGGCAACCGTGTCGCTGATCGTTTCCGGCTGCACAATCAGGCGCAAGCCGTTGGCCATGGTGTACGACACCGGCTTCAGGCTGGAAGTCGGCAGCGCAAGTTTGGCGAAAGCCTGTGCCGCCCACGCCGGCAGCTCAACCGGTTGGTCCGGACTCGCCGCAAAACTTTCCGCGCCACCAAAGCCCTTGCCTGCCACCGGCTTGCCTGAACTTTCCGGCGTGAGAATGGCCGTGACCGCGTGCGCCGGGTTGAACGTGGCTTTGGCCAGCGCATTCACCGCGGCCGGAGTCACCGCTTCGATCGCCTGTTTCATCGCATCGGGCGAACTCAGTCCCTGCATGGCCAGCGCGCTCGACCACGCATTGGCCAGTCCATCGACCGAGTTCTTCTTGAACTCCAGCGCCGCAATGGCCTTGCGTTTGGCCGCATCGACCAACTCCGGGTCAACCCCCTTGCTCGCCGCCTCGGCAAGAATGCCTTGCATGCGCGCGAGGATCGGCTGCGGATTACCGCCCTTGGGGAACGCCGCCACCGCATAGTCGATACCCGCGTGCGGCAACGCCTGCCCGGCAAAACCACCAAACAGCGCCGTGCCATCGAAACGCATGCCGGCCAGCGCCGCACGTTGCGAACCCAGCGCCTCGCTGAGCACGAGCCCCGTGGCGTAATCGCTGGCGCGCAGGCCTGGCGCGCGATACGCAATGGCCACCAAGCC
>DATCWU010000255.1:0-20024 GCA_036566165.1 Rhodanobacter sp.
CGGCAGGTAGCCACAGCGAGTACACAGACACCCCGGCCGGGCAACCGCCGGGGTTTTGCGTTGTCGGGTCCGCAAATGCCTGTTGCATGATGAGCAGTGTGAAGCTGACAGCCTGCTGCAGAAAGGTTAAGGTCTACCTTCCGTGTTGACGCCGACTTTCATGAATCCATTGTCGTGGTCGTTTCGAACCAGCTTTCTGCTCGGCTTCGTGGTGTGTTTCAGTCTGCTCGGTTTTGCGTTGTACGCCGAGTATTACCTGGGCATGACGCCGTGCCCGCTGTGTGTGTTTCAGCGCATCGCGTTCTTGTTCATGGCGTTGTTCTTTTTGCTCGGCGGCATGCACGCACCGCGCGGCAAGAGCCGGTGGGCGTATGTCTGCCTGGTGCTGGCTGGTGCGGTTGGCGGCATTGTCACCGCCGGCCGACATCTGTGGCTGCAGTCGCTGCCAGCCGATCAGGTGCCATCGTGCGGGCCGGGTATTGGCTATTTATTTGATGCGTTCCCGCTGGCGACCATGCTGCGCAAGGTATTCAGTGGATCCGGCGAGTGCGCGGCAGTGCAGCCGATCCTTGGTTTGCCGATGCCGGCATGGAGCCTGATCTGGTTTGTCGCGTTGAGCGTGCTTGCCATTGTCGCCGCGCGGCCCGGGCGCTCGTAGCAACGGTTATCTGTCGAGACGGTACGGATGAATTATCCATTGTCGGTTGCACCAGTTCCCGAGCATTGGGCGCCTGATTCCTGGCGTCAGTGTGTAGCGCTGCAACAGCCCCATTACGACGACCCGGATGAGCTGGCAAGCGCTTGCAATCGGCTCGCGCAGTTGCCGCCACTGGTGACGTCGTGGGAAGTACTTGCACTCAAACAGTCACTGGCCGAGGCGCAGGAAGGCCGGCGCTTTCTGCTGCAGGGCGGCGAATGCGCCGAAAGCTTTGCTGACTGCACGAGCCCGATTATTTCCAACCGGCTCAAGGTGCTGTTGCAGATGAGCCTGGTGTTGGTGCATGGCCTGCAAAAGCCGGTACTGCGTGTGGGGCGATTTGCCGGGCAATACGCCAAGCCCCGCTCGTCGGATACGGAAACACGGCATGGCGCGAGCTTGCCGAGCTTCCGCGGCGACTTGATCAACGGTCAACAGTTCACTGCGGCGGCGCGCCGCGCTGATCCGCAGCGCATGCTTCGGGCGCATGCGCATTCGGCGCTCACCATGAACTTTGTGCGGGCTTTGGTCGATGGCGGCTTCGCCGACCTGCGGCATCCCGAGTACTGGGATCTGTCTTGGGTCGAGCGCTCGCCGTTTGCTGCCGAGTACCGACACATGGTGCAGGCCATTGGTGACTCCTTGCGTTTCATGGAAACCCTGGCCGGGCCGATCGCGGGTTTCTCCAAGGTGGATTTCTTCACCTCGCACGAGGCCTTGCTGCTGAATTACGAACAGGCGCTGACGCGGCGTGTCCCGCGCAACGCGGGCTGGTTCAACCTGTCCACGCATTACCCGTGGATAGGCATGCGCACGGCGGCACTGGATGGTGCGCATGTCGAATATTTCCGCGGTATTCGCAACCCGATCGCAGTCAAGGTTGGTCCCGCCGTGACGCCGACGCAGTTGCTGGCGTTGATCGACGTGTTGAACCCGCATGACGAGCCTGGCCGCCTGACCCTGATCCATCGCATGGGCCGCGCCAGGATTGCCAGCGCGTTGCCGCCGCTGCTAGAGGCGGTGCGGCGCGAGGGCAGGCGCGTGTTGTGGGTAGCGGATCCAATGCATGGCAACACCGAGAACACTTCCAACGGGCACAAGACCCGGCGCTTCGAGAACATCCACGGCGAGCTGGATCAGGCGTTTGACATCCACGCCGCAGCCGGCACGCGGCTCGGGGGGGTACATCTGGAACTGACCGGCGAGGACGTGACCGAGTGCATGGGGGGCGCGCGGGATTTGTCGGAGACGGATCTGGACCGTGCGTACAAGTCAATGGTCGATCCGCGCCTCAACTACGAGCAGTCGCTGGAACTGGCGATGTTGATCGTGCACAAATCGGGCGTCAGCAAGCACGACATGTGATCCGCTGGCCTGGTCGCGGCGGGTTCCGGTCAGCCTGATGGACACTGGTGCCGACGGGGTGACGGCGGCGGCATTTCCCGTGCTTTCCGGTGAACGATTGGTCAGGGCCGGACAGCGACCGGTTTGCCACCGGCAGTGTCGAGAAACCGTGGCGGTTGCCAGGCATGCGTGCGCTGCTCGAAACCGTAGGCGATCCCGATCAACGTGGGCTCGCTCCACTTGCCGGCAAAAAACAGCATGCCGATGGGCAAATCATGGACGAAACCGGCGGGTACGGTGATTGCTGGATAGCCGGCAACTGCCGCGGCGCTGTAGGCGGACTTTCCTTCGCGGTCGCCGTTGACCGGGTCGATGGACCATGCCGGACCTTGCGTTGGCGCGAGCAGTGCGTCCAGGTGGTTGGCTGCCAGCGCGGCATCGATGCCTTGCGGTCCGGACAGGCGTTTGGACTTCTCCAATGCCGCAAGGTACGTGTCGTCCGTCAGTGGGCCCTTGGCCTGGGCCTGCTCGAACAGTTCCTGCGCGAACCACGGCATTTCCGTGGCGGCGTGGCTGCGGTTCCAGGCGATCAGGTCGGCCAGCGAGTGCACTGGCAAGCCGGTGCGGGTCTGCAGGTACGCGTTTACGTCGTGCTTGAACTCGTACAACAGCACGGTGGTCTCAGTCGTGCCGTAGTCTTTCAGGTGGGGCACAACCACCGGGTCAACCACGATGGCGCCAGCCGCACGCAAGGTGGCGATGCTGCGTGCAAGCAGCTGATCGACATCCTGGCGGTACCCAGCCAGTGCGCGCACCACGCCAATGCGCTTGCCACGCAGTGCATCGGCGTCCAGATAGTGCGTGTAGTCAGTGGCGTGCGCGTCCGCGTTGACGGTAGCTGGGTCGCGTGGGTCGCTGCCGGCGATGATCGTGAGCAATGCAGCGGCGTCAGCCACGCTGCGTGCCATCGGCCCGGCGGTATCCTGGCTGTGGCTGATCGGCACGATACCGCTGCGACTGACCAGGCCGAGCGTGGGTTTGATGCCTACGATGCCGTTCATCGCCGCCGGGCAGATCACCGAGCCGTCAGTCTCGGTGCCGATGGCCGCGACGGCCAGACCCGCGGCTATTGCTACGCCGGAGCCGGAGCTCGACCCGCACGGGCTACGGTCAAGCACATATGGATTGCGGGTCTGCCCGCCGCGGCCGCTCCAGCCGCTGCTGGCACGCGTGGAGCGGAAGTTGGCCCACTCGCTGAGGTTGGTCTTGCCCAGAATCACCGCGCCCGCTGCGCGCAGTCGCGTGACCAGGGTGGCGTCACGTGGTGCCGGTGCTGCGGTCAGCGCAAGCGAGCCGGCGCTGGTACGCATGCGATCGGCGGTGTCGATATTGTCCTTCAGCAACAGGGGCAGGCCATACAGCGCCGAGCGTGATGGCGCGGTGGCGCGTGCTGCGTCCAGCGTTGCGGCCAGCGTTGCTGCGTCCGGATTGATTTCGATCACGGCGCGCAGCATGGGCCCGGAGCGATCCAGTTGCTGGATCCGCGTGATGAATAGTTGAGTCAGTCGCGCGCTGTCGAGCGTGCCGGCGTCCAGCTGTTGTTGCAGCCCAGCGATCGATGCGTATGGTGATGGCGCGGGCTGCGTCGCTGCGGCCGAGGTGGCCAGCACCAGCGCGGTAAGTGTGAGGCAGCCGTTGACCGTGTAACGCATGATCGTCTCCCGAAATGTTTCGTCCCCATCCCGCGCGCGCCTTTAGCACAGTGGTGGTGGCGTCAAGTCAGCCTATAATTTGCGCATGAATGATTTCACGATTTCGCTGCGTGGACTGCTGCGGCAGGTGGCCGGTTGGATGGCTGTTGCGATGGCGGGCTTTTGTGCCACGGTACAGGCGGCCGATAGCCCCAATGTACCGGATACCCTGCAGCAGCGGATTGCCGCGTGTACTACGTGCCACGGGGTGCATGGCGAAGGCACGCCGGGGAGCAAGTTTTTCCCGCGGCTGGCTGGCAAGCCGGCGGCGTACCTGTTGCGGCAGATGCAGGATTTCCAGGACGGTCTGCGCAACTACGCACCGATGGAATACACCGTGCGGCATCTGCGCCCTGACTACATGCGCGAGATTGCCGAATATTTTTCTGCGCAACAGGTGGCGTATGTGCGTTCTCCGGCGCCGGTGGTGAGCGACGCGGTCCTGCAACGTGGTGCGCAGTTGGTGAACAAGGGTGATCCGCTGTTGAAGGTTCCCGCTTGCGCCAGTTGCCACGGTACCGAACTTACTGGCGTTGAGCCGTCGACCCCAGGCCTGGTGGGACTGCCGTATGACTACATCAGCTCGCAATTGGGGTCGTGGCGTACGCACACGCGCGCCACGGTCAAGCCCGATTGCATGGCTGTCGTTGCCGGGCGCCTGCGCGAGACGGACATCACTGCGGTCGCGGCGTGGCTGGCCAGCCGCACCATGCCGGCACACACGCGTGCCCAGCCCGCCGGCTCGGTCGAGCCGCCGCTGCCCTGTGGTGTGCTCGGCGCAACCGGAGAGGGCGCATGAGGTGGTTTTTGCGGGCGTGGCTGTTGGTGTTGCTGGCAGGTCTGGCAGGCCTGGGGTGGGTGTTGTTTGGTCAACCCGGGCAGCGCGCGGAGGTGGTGCTGACCGGCCCCGTCGACGCGGCGATGCTGGCCGACCCGGAGCGGATCGCCAACGGTGCGTATCTGGCGCGGGTCGGCGATTGCGCGACCTGTCATACCGCGCGTGGCGGTGCACCCTACGCGGGCGGTCGCTCGATCGTCACGCCGTTTGGCAGCGTGCCCGCACCAAACCTCACCCCGGATCGCGAAACCGGCCTGGGGCTTTGGACATTTGCCGATTTCTGGCGCGCCATGCATCTTGGCCAGGGGCGCCATGGAAAATGGCTGTATCCAGCGTTTCCATATACGTCGTACACCCACGTCACGCGTGATGACACGCTGGCCATCTTTGCCTATTTGCGCTCGTTGCCGGCGGTACGGCAGGTACCAGAGCCACTCGGGCTGGACTATCCCTACCGCTTGCGCAGCACGCTGGCGGCATGGCGAGCGTTGTATTTCGGACAGGGCGTGTTCCAGCCTGATGGGGCGCAGTCGGCACAGTGGAACCGTGGCGCGTATCTTGTGCAGGGGCTTGGACATTGCAACGAATGCCACGCCGAGCGTGGTGCGCTGGGCGGCATCGCCAAGAATGCGCGGCTCACCGGTGGGCAGATTCCAGTGCAGAACTGGTATGCGCCGGATTTGAGCACGCAACAAAACGGTGGCCTGGCTGGCTGGAGCGAGCAGGACATTGTCGACCTGCTGCAAACCGGGCAATCGGCGAAGGGCGCGGCGTTCGGACCGATGGCTGACGTGGTAGCGCAAAGCACACAACACATGACGGACGCCGACCTGCACGCGATCGCGGTTTATCTCGCGTCGCTGCCACCGCGTGCGCCGAAGCCGGCCCCGCACTCGGCTTTCAACGTGGCCAGAATTGCCAGCGCGGGTGAGAAGATTTATCTCGAACGTTGTGCGGACTGTCATGGCCGGGATGGCAATGGCGTGGCTGGTGTGTACCCGCCGTTGAACGGCAACTCGGCGATGAGTGAGCCGACCGGGATCAATGCCACGCGCATGGTGCTGCTCGGCGGCTTCCCGCCTGCGACCGCCGGCAATCCCCGGCCGTATTCCATGCCACCGTTTGCGCAGCAGTTGAACGACAGCGACGTGGCGCTGGTGGTGAGTTATATCCGCCAGGCCTGGTCCAACAAGGCATCCATCGTGCGTCCCGAACAGGTAAGTACGTATCGACATACGCCGATTGATTGAGCCCCGCACGGGTGCTGCGTGGTGGGTCCGGCCTCGCGCCGTCAGCCCGTACCCGTCGCGGTGTCGAGCAGAAAGTCGGTGTACTGGAAGCGCCCATCGCGCAAAGTGGATTCGCCGCGGCGCAGATGCAGCGGTGCATTGAACAACGGGCCGGCGTAGTACAGCGTATGGAACTCGCCATGCTCTCCACACGGATCAACGCCGGCCGGCAGGCTGTCCAGCAATGCACGGTCGTAGGGCCGCCCGCAGAATGCCGGATCCAGTTGCTGGATATCCACGCAGCACAACAAGGCGCGATGATCTTCGCTGATGAAGCGCCGAGCCAGCTTTGCGGTGTCCTCGCCCCACAGGGGAAACACCGCGCGCCAGTTTTCCCTGCCGAGTTGGCGTACGCGGTAATCGCGTACGTCCTGCAAAAACAAGTCGCCAAAGGCGCAATGACGGATACCCGGCCAGCGCATGCGCGCGTGGGCCAGCGCGGCCGCTTGCGCCTGCTCATACGCCTCGTTGCTGCCGGGCCAGTCCAGCTGCACCTCAATCAGCGGCAAACCCAGGGCGTCGGCCTGGGCCAGCAGCACATCGCGCGCTATGCCATGCATCGTCACGCGCTGGTAACTGCGGTTGAGCGTGGTCAGCAGCGCCACGACCTGCCAGTGCGAGTCGGCACGCAAGTGCTGCAGCGCCAGCGCGCAGTCTTTGCCGCCGCTCCAGGCCAGAAGTGTCGGGACGTGATCCATCCCTGCACTGTAACGCCGGATGCGGCCGGCTGCGCGGTGCGACGAAGCGGTTTATACGCAATGCTTGCAGCGAACGTCTGCGCCGGCATACGGTCAACACCAGAACGTGACGCAGGTGCCGTATTGATGACGCGCTACATCGACACTGCATCGCGGCAGCCGCTATAAAGATCACCTTCCAGGGAGTACGCGGTGAGCGAAGAAATCCTGATCAACGTGACGCCCCGTGAAACGCGGGTGGGCGTGGTCGAGAACGGCATGTTGCAGGAAGTGCACGTGGAACGCGCATCGAAACGTGGCTATGTCGGCAACATTTACAAGGGTCGTGTGCAGCGCGTAATGCCGGGCATGCAGGCGGTGTTTGTCGAGATCGGCCTGGAACGCGCTGCGTTTTTGCATGCCTCCGACATTGTGCGACCGGCGGCGGCCGACGACATCGAGGCGAATGGCAATGGCAATGGCAATGGCAATGGCCACGTGCCATCGATCAGCGAACTGGTGCATGAAGGCCAGGAGATCGTAGTGCAGGTGGTGAAAGACCCGATCAGCACCAAGGGCGCCCGGTTGTCTGCACACTTGTCGATTCCGTCGCGGTATCTGGTGTTGTTGCCGTATGCACGCACCCTGGGCATTTCCGCCCGCATCGAGGATGAGGTGGAGCGGCAGCGGCTGCGTGACACCCTGGTTTCACTGATTGGCGAAAACCCGCTGGGTTACATCGTGCGCACCAATGCCGAGGGGCAGAGCGCGGAGTCGCTGGCCTTTGACGTGACCTATCTGGGCAAGGTCTGGCGCGTGGTGCAGGAGAACATCGCCAGGGCCAAGGTGGGCGAGCGGGTCTACGAGGAGTTGTCACTGCCACTGCGCAGCCTGCGCGACATGCTCAATGTGGACATCGAGAAGGTGCGCGTGGATTCGCTGGCAATGCACACCAGCGTGGTCAAGTTCGTGCACAAGTTCATGCCCAAGCTGGATGACCGGGTTGAGCATTACGACGGTGAGCGACCGATCTTTGATCTGTATGGCGTCGAGGATGAAATGCAGCGCGCGCTGAAAAAGGAGGTGCCGCTCAAATCCGGCGGTTACCTGGTCGTTGACCAGACCGAGGCGATGACCACGATCGACGTCAACACCGGCGCCTATCTGGGATCCCGCAACCTGGAGGACACCGCTTACCGGACCAATCTGGAGGCCGCGCAAGCGGCATCGCGACAGCTGCGCCTACGCAATCTTGGCGGCATCATCATCATCGATTTCATCGACATGGAGGATGAGGAGCACAAGCGCCAAGTGTTGCGCATGTTGAACAAGGGTCTGGCGCGCGATCACGCGCGCACCACCGTGTATCCGATCTCGGCGCTGGGGTTGGTGGAGATGACGCGCAAGCGCACCACGGAGAGCTTGGCGCGACAGTTGTGCGAGCCATGCGCGGTGTGCAACGGCCGTGGCGTGCTGAAAACCGCGGAAACCGTCACCTACGAGATTTTCCGCGAGATCACCCGCGCCGTGCGCCAGTTCAATGCCGAGAAACTGCTGGTTATGGCCAGCCCGGCCGTGGTCAATCGCATTCAGGAGGAAGAGTCCGGTGCGGTGGCCGAACTGGAAGAGTTGATCTCGAAAAGCATACGCTTTCAGGCCGAAGAGCATTATTCGCAGGAACAGTTTGATGTGGTCTTGTTGTAAATCCAGCCGGGATTGCTGCATGTGAGCGTACGTTGGCAGCATTGGGTGCATCGCTGCATGCGCGCGTCAGGCTGGACCGTGGGTGTGCTGGTCATCGCACTGGCGGTGGTCGTTGCACTCGCCCAGCTGTTGTTGCCGTTGGTCGCGCACCACCCACAATGGGTGGCGGCGCAGCTCAGTGCGCGCGCGCAGCGCCCGGTGAGCTTCACCTCCATGGAGGGTCGCTGGACGCCATCCGGCCCCCTGTTTGTGCTGCATGGGGTGACCGTGGGCGCGCCGGTTGGCCAGTCCGCTGCGCCACTACGCCTGCCGGAGTCGGAATTGCGGCTGGACTTTGGTGGCTGGTTGCTGCCGTCGCGGCATTTGCTCAATGTGCACGTGCGCGGGTTGCAGTTGGACCTGAGCCGCGAGCGCGATGGTGTGTGGCGCATCAACGGCATCGGTGTGGCCGGGGATACCACTCGCCAGCCACTGGCGCTGGGTCGTTTGTCCGTGGATTTGTGGCTGAAGGATTTGCGCGTGCAGATCAGCGATGTCGCTACCGATAAACACTACACGTTGCTTGCACGGCAGTTGCGGGTGAGCCGCCAAGGCAGCGGACGCATCCGCATAGGTGGCGCCTTGCGTCGCGCCGGAGTAGGCACCGCGCTGCATGTCATTGGGGATTTTCGCGATGATGGCAATAGCGGCCGGTTGTGGGTCGGCCTGGATGAGGTTGATCTGCAGCCGTTGCTGGCCGACGTGGCGGCACATGGCTACCGCCTCGAGCACGGTCGTGGGCGCGTGGCGGCGTGGCTGGACTGGCGCGACGGCAAGTTGTTGAGCACGTTGTTGCGGCTCGATGTCGATGCACCCACCGTGTCCACTGCCAACGCCGCCAGTGTGCGGGTAAGCGCGTTGCATGGGTTGGCCGACGTGCGTCCGGACGCTGATGGTTACCGACTGCGCTGGGCCGGCGATGACGGCAGTGCGGTTGCGGTGGCGGTGCATCGGCCTGGCACGCCACAAGTCAGCGTCGGCGTTGCCGCGCGGCAGTGGCAGCTGGCCCGGTGGCTGCCCTTGCTGGCGTTGAAGCCGGGGCTGGACCCAGCCGTGCGAGCGTGGTTGAGTGGTGGCCACCCGCGTGGCGTGGTGGCTGATGCGGCGGTGCGCTGGAGCCGGGCCGGCGGGCTGCAGGCGCTGGACCTGACGTTCGCCGGGCTGGGTATTGATCCGGTGGGCAAGCTGCCGGGTGTGCGGCAATTGCGCGGCCGGGTGCGCGGCGATGGCCAGGCGCTGGTACTGGAATTGCCGGCACAGGGCAGCAGCTTGACGTTGCCGCACTTGTTCCGGCAGCCGCTGGCGTTCTCCAGCCTTGCTGGCACGTTGGCCTTCTGGAACCACGACGGCGACTGGACGCTTGGCATGGACGCGCTGGATTTCTCCGGTGCCGGCTATACGGGCCAGTTGCGTGGCGAGCTCACCTTCCCCGCGCACGGCGGACCGCCCGTGGCCGATGTGTACGCGGTGGTGGATCACGCCGAAGTGCCGGCAGCAAAATTGTTCTGGCCGCTTGGTTCCATGTCACCAGCAACCATGACGTGGCTGGACCGCGCGCTGGTAGCTGGCACGATTGACAACGCACGGGTGACGCTGCGGGGCGACCTGGCGCAGTGGCCGTTTCGCGGACACGAGGGTCGCTTCGAGGCGCACGTGCCGATCCGCGGCCTGACGCTCGACTACGGCGTGGGCTGGCCACGCGCCGAGGGTGTCGACGTGGTGGCCGACTTCGTCAACAACGGCATGCAGGCGGTGGTCAGCAGCGGTCGGTCGTTGGGGGTGCACGCCGAGCAGGCCGTCGCGGCGATCGCCGATTTCGGCACCGCGCCGCTGGAGCTCACGGTGCGCGGCAGCGGCAGTGGTGGCAACGTGATGCAGTTTGTGGGCAAGAGTCCGGTCGGCAGGGCACAAGTGGACACCTTGAACAAGCTGAAGCTCGATGGCGCGGCGACATTTGCCTTGCACCTGCTGCTGCCACTGCATGGTGACGGTGTGGCGCAACTCGTCGGCAGCGCGCAATTGACCGGCGCCGACCTGAGCGCGCCGGCGTGGAACCTCAAGCTGGACAAGATCACCGGGCCGTTGCGCTTCGACACGCATGGCGTCGATGCCAGCTTGATGCAGACGGCTTTTCACGGTCAGCCGGCGACGCTGGCGTTTGCCATTGGCGATGTAGCCGGGCACGCGGATACCACCGTGTGGGCCCAGTTGCAGGGTGCGTGGAGCCTGGGCGAGCTGGTCCAGGGTTATCCGAGCCTGCAGTGGATCGGCCAGGCGTCCAGCGGCAGTGGTGATTTCACTATTGGCTACACCCTGGCGCGGGGTGCCGGCGCGCCGCAGCTGCTGGCCATCGACTCCAGTTTGCACGGGATTGCGCTGGATTTGCCGGTGCCGTTGCACAAGGCGCCAGCCTCCGACCTGCCGCTGCACCTCAGGTTGGGCGTGCCGACTGAAGGCAGTGATCTGCAGATCGCGTTGGGCCACGCCGCGCGTGCGCGCTTTCGCCTGGCCGATGCGACGCAACCACTGGCAGGGGTGCTGGCCTTCGGTGACCAGATGCCGCAGGGCGTGCCGGCACAGGGCCTGGATATTCGCGGGCACGCCGCCCAGCTGGATGTCACCGGCTGGGTCCAGCGCTCGGTGGGCGGTGGTGGCGACGCCGCGCCAGCGGTGCAGCGCATCCACGTCGGGACCGATCAAGCCCAGTGGTTTGGTCGCCCCCTGGGTGCCATGCAGATCGATGCCACCAACCAGGCTGATGCGCTGAACATCAGCGTGACCGGTCCAGCGCTGGCAGGCACGATTGCCGTGCCGGGCAACGACTTGAATCGACTCGGGATCACGGCGCGCATGCAGCATCTGTACTGGCCGAAAAGCCCCGGCGTGAATGCTGCCAGCACCAACCGGGCGGCGCCAGCCGGCGGCGCACCTGCAGTCGCTGCTAACGCGGATCAGGACAATCCCGCCGATACTGGCATCAACCCCGCAGCGTTGCCGCCATTGCATCTGTGGATCAGTGATTTGCGCCTGGGCGAGTCGCGCCTGGGGGAGGCGCGCCTGGAGAGCTGGCCAACGGCTGAGGGTATGCACATAGAACAGTTGCGGGCGTTGTCCAAAGACGTGCAGATCACTGCCAGTGGCGACTGGAATGGCAGCGCGCAAGACAGCCATACACGCATGCGCGTCAATTTTTCCGCCCAGAACCTGGGGGCCATGCTTGGGGCATTGGGTTTCGATGGCCTGGTCGATGGCGGCAAGACGCATGACCTCATTGAGGGGCGTTGGCCGGGCTCGCCAACGGCATTCTCGCTGACCAACATGGATGGCACGCTGAGTGTCAAGGTGGAAGGCGGGCGCATTCCAGACGCCTCATCGCCGGGTGTCGGCCGGCTGCTCGGACTGGTCTCGCTGGCGGAACTGCCGCGTCGCCTGACGCTGGATTTCGGGGATGTGTTTGGCAAGGGGCTGGCGTTTGATTCCATCACCGGCGACTTTCGTCTGTTCGATGGCAATGCCACCACGGACAATCTGGCCATCGTCGGCTCGTCCGCCAACATCAGCATTACCGGGCGCACCGGGTTGCGTGCCAGGGATTACGACCAGCAGGTGTACGTGGTGCCGCATGTCGGCAACAGCCTGCCATTGGTCGGTGCCGTGGTGGGTGGCCCGGTCGGTGCCGCGGCAGGTTTCGCCATGCAGGGTCTGCTTGGCAAGGGCTTGAACAAGGCGGCCGGCGCGCACTACCGCATCACCGGCAGCTGGGACAAACCGGTCATGACGCTGGTCGAGGAGCAAGGTGTGATCGCGCCCCCGCCGCGGGTGCCGGCCGCAGGCAGCAAGGGACTTGTCACGCCAGCCGGCGTCTTGCCGCCAGCCCGTGGGCTGGCACCGGCCCCCCCGGCCAGTGCGTTGCCGGCACCCAGTACCAGCGTGCATTGAGTGTCATCAACGGCTTTAAACGTTGTGGTACCGGCCCCATTGAAGGTTTCTCCCCGCAGCTACGGTCTTCATTCATGGATTCGTTGATCAATCAGGTTGAACGCCGCCTGCTGGCACCCGGCGGCATTGTCACCAGCGATCTGGATCGGGTATTCGGCCAGTTGATGGGGCCGACGATCGATGCGGCCGATTTGTACTTTCAGCATTCGCGCAGCGAGTCGTGGCTGCTGGAAGAGGGCATCGTCAAAGACGGCAGTCACTCCATCGAGCAGGGCGTCGGGGTGCGCGCCATCAGCGGCGAAAAGACCGGGTTTGCGTATTCCGATGAAATTGTCATGCCGCAGTTGCTGCAGGCGTCGAAGGCCGCGCGCGCGATTGCGCATGATGGCAATGGGGCCAGTAAACCGCTGGCGTTGAATGGCACACGCGCGTTGTATCCGGCGATTGATCCGGTCGACAGCCTGCCCAATCCCGACAAGATTGCCCTGCTGCGCAAAGTGGATGCACATGCACGCGCCCGCGATCCGCGCGTCAAGCAAGTCATCGTCAGCCTCGCCGCCACGGTTGACACCATTTTGATCGCTGCGTCCGATGGCACCCTGGCGGCTGACGTGCGTCCACTGGTGCGCATGAGCGTGCAGGTGATTGCCGAACAACATGGCCGGCGCGAGGAAGGGCGTTCCGGCGGTGGCGGTCGCTACGGCTATCGCGAACTGATCGAGAACGGCCGCGCGCTGCAATTTGCCGACGAAGCCGTGCGCCAGGCTTTGGTGAATCTGGAAGCGGTGGCCGCGCCGGCTGGCAGCATGACCGTCGTGCTCGGTCCTGGCTGGCCCGGTGTGCTGCTGCACGAAGCCATTGGCCACGGGCTGGAAGGCGACTTCAATCGCAAGGGCAGCTCGGCGTTTGCCGGCCGGCTCGGTCAGCGGGTGGCGGCCAAGGGCGTCACCGTAGTCGATGACGGCACGCTCGCCGGTCGCCGGGGCTCGCTCAGTATCGACGACGAAGGCACGCCAACCGAGTGCACCACGCTGATCGAAGACGGCATTCTCAAAGGCTACATGCAGGACAAACTCAATGCGCGGCTGATGGGCATGGCGCCCACCGGCAATGGCCGGCGCGAGTCATTCACGGCACTGCCGATGCCACGCATGACCAACACTTACATGCTGGCCGGCACCTGCGACCCGCAAGAGATCATCGGTTCGGTCAAGCGTGGTCTGTACGCGCCGAACTTTGGCGGCGGCCAGGTCGACATAACCAACGGCAAGTTCACCTTTTCCGCCAGCGAAGCGTATTTGATCGAGGACGGCAGGATCACCCGTCCGGTAAAAGGCGCGACCTTGATCGGCAGTGGCCCCGAGGTGCTCCACCGTGTATCGATGATTGGCAACGACCTGCAGCTCGACGCGGGCGTTGGCGTATGCGGCAAGGAAGGCCAGAGCGTACCCGTTGGCGTCGGCCAACCCACCCTGAAAATCGACAACATGACAGTAGGTGGTACCGCAGCGTCCGCTTGACTTCCGCTTGGCCGGCGGGCAATGCCCCACCCTACCCAGGGGTGGTACGCGCTCGTTGCAGATCACCATGCGCATCGCAAGTTTCCGGATCATGGCGCGTCGACGCACAAACGACGAAGGGCACCGCAGTGCCCTTTGTCAATTGCGGACGTGACAGCGGATCAATGCACGCGGAACAGCACCGGCCTCCATGCACCGCTGCTGTACGACTCCCGGCGCTGGCGGTGCATGCGTTCAATCACTTCGATGCGGCGGGATTCGGCCCACTCGACACGCGTCACCGAAAGTTTGGTCGGGTCTTCACCACGCCGATGGGCTTCGGTCTCGCGCCAGTTGTAGAAGTCGTTATAGGCTTCGATCTCGTGCGTCAGCTCGCGCACGCAAAGCTCAATCATGATCGCGTCGTCGAGAAAGCCGATGACTGGCACTTCGTCCGGAATGGAATCGTCCGATGCGGCAAAGTAGCTAAGCGCCGCCAGCACGTTGGCGCGATCCGCCTCGGGCAATCCGAAGCCGGTGTCCTCCACCATTGCCAGCATGGTTTCCACGCTCTTCAAACGCGTCGCGATGAAGTCGGGATACTCATCCACCTTGGTGCCGGCGAGGGATGCTCGCGCTGCAGCAAGGATGGCCGATTCGTCTTTCGTGTCGACCGACTTTTTGGCCGCCTTGATCGCGTCCACGAAATGGGCCAGATCCGCGTCGCTCAGGGTAAAACAGACATCCAGGCTCATCTTGGCAGTTCACATGGCGGGGTCAGAGTCGGAGCGTATGCCGGACGTAGCTGGTGCGTCAAATAGGCGCCGCCCCGGACCCTGGATCGGGGTGTCCGGGGCGCATGACCGCCCTGGGCAGGGCGGTATGAAACTGGCACGCTCTGTCCTGGGTGAGCTCATGCGCGCTGCGCAGGTAGGCATTTAACGCGACCCAAAGGGCGGCGCGTGACCTTTGCTCCCGGAGCCTGTTCCAGTTCGGCAGTAGGGCGTTTTCCTGGAACGAAGCAGGGTACGACAGCGGCCGTGAGAGTCCTTTCCCCGGCTTTGCCGAGGGGGAGGGAGTACAAGGTGGTTGTGGTGTCTTCCTTTGACCGGGCAAGGGATACGAAGCGTCGGATGGCGCTGCTCACGCTGGTACCGGCTGCAGGATTTTCTGGGTCAAACTGCATTTGCCGGAAAGTCGTGGAAGCGCTACTGTCGCCAATGAGTCGCGTCATGGTTTTCGGCCGTCGTTCGGGATCCAGCGCGTACGGGGATGTCGCCCCATCAGTGAAATGCAAACCATGACGGATACGGCTGCTACCGGCACCCTGGAACAGGCACTGGCTCACGCCGAACGCCTGCTGGGCAGCGCTCCGGTGCTGGCGGTTGAACAACTCAACGAAATCCTCGCGGTGACCGGGAAGCATCCCGCTGCGCTGCGGTTGCTGGCGGCGGCGCGATCGATCCAGGGTGATGTTCAGGGTGCGCTCGACGTCCTTGAGCCGCTGGCGCGCACGCAGCCGAAGTGGGCCATGGTTCACCTCGACCTGGGATTGGCGTTGGGGCACTGCGGACGCGGGCAGGACGCGATCGAGGCGTTGCGCAAGGCGGTGGCGCTGAAACCCGATCTGCCGCAAGCGTGGCGTGCGCTCGGTGACCACTTGATGGCGGCGGGCGAACAGGATGCTGCCGACGCTGCGTACGCCAATCATGTGCGCTATTCCACGCACGATCCGCGATTGATGGACGCTGCCGTTGCCTTGGCCGAGAACCGCATACCGGACGCTGAAGCTTTGCTGCGCGAGCATCTGCGACAGGCGCCGACTGACGTTGCCGCCATCCGCATGTTTGCCGAGGTCGCCGCCCGCCTTGGTCGCAACGAGGACGCCCTGCACCTGCTCGAGCGCTGTCTGGAGCTGGCTCCCAGCTTTCACGCCGCGCGCCAGAATTATGCGTTGGTCCTGCATCGCAGCAACCAGCCGGAACAGGCATTGGTCGAGATCGAGCGTTTGCTGGCGACCGCACCTGATCACCCTGGTTATCGCAATTTGCAGGCGGTGGTGCTGTGCCGTATTGGCGACTATGAGCCCGCCATCCGCATCTACGCTGATTTGCTGGAACACTACCCGCACCACGCCAAGGTGTGGATGAGCTACGGCCATGCGCTGAAAACCGCCGGACATGCAGACCGCGCGATCGACGCCTATCGCCGCAGTTTGCAACTCGAACCGGCGTTCGGCGAGGCGTGGTGGAGCCTGGCCAATCTGAAGACCTTCCGGTTCAGCGCCGAGGACCTGGTCGCCATGCGCCTGCAACTGGCGCGCACGGATCTCGCCGCAGACGACCGCCTGCACCTGGAGTTTGCCATCGGCAAGGCGCTGGAGGATGCGTGCGAATACGCAGCGTCATTCCGACATTATGTACGCGGCAATGCGATCCGCCGCGAGCAGCTGCGCTACAACGCTGACGCAACCAGCACACGCGTGCGGCGGGTCTGCGCGCATTACACCCGGGAGTTTTTTGCCGCGCGCGCCACCATGGGCTGTGCCGCCCGTGATCCGATTTTTGTCGTCGGTCTGCCGCGCGCCGGCTCCACGCTGATCGAGCAGATTTTGTCCAGCCACAGCCAGGTCGAAGGCACGATGGAGCTGCCCGAAGTCGCGTCCATGACGCGCGGCTTGCGCCAGCAGGGCGACCCGGACAGCGTGACGCCCTACCACGATGCACTGGCGGCACTCGACGCCGACGCGTTGCGCGCACTCGGCGAGCAGTATCTGGCCCGGACACAGATCCAGCGCAAGACTTCCGCGCCGCTGTTCATCGACAAGATGCCGAACAACTTCATGCACATCGGCCTGATCCACTTGATGTTGCCGAATGCAAAGATCATCGATGCGCGCCGGCATCCGCTGGCTTGTTGTTTCTCGGCGTTCAAGCAGCATTTTGCGCGCGGGCAGAGTTTCAGTTACGGGCTCGAGGATATCGGGCGTTACTACCACGACTACGTCAGGCTGATGGCGCATTTCGATGCGGTATTGCCGGGACGTATCCATCGTGTGCTATATGAGCGCATGGTTGCGGACACGGAGGGAGAGGTGCGCCGCTTGCTGGAATATTGCGATCTGCCGTTCGAAGCAGCATGCCTGCGGTTTTTCCAGAACCCGCGGCCGGTGCGTACTGCCAGTTCGGAACAGGTGCGTCAGCCGATTTACCGCGAAGGCGTTGATCACTGGCGGCACTATGCGGCCTGGTTGGGGCCGCTGGAGCAGGCTTTGGGGTCGGTACTGGGAAATTATCCCGCTGTGCCGGAGTTTGGGGAATGCAGCCCGTTTTGTTGAATTGCCGTGGACCACGTTAGGGGAGACCGTATGCACGCAAATAGATCCAGACACACCGTGAGTGCCCAGCGGGCGAGGCTGGTGCGATTGCCGCTGGCCGCGGCAATTTGTTTTGCCATGGCCGCGCCCGCCTTTGCGCAAGATGCGGAGCAGCCCGCTGCGCCAAGCGCCACGCCCAGCGCAAAGCAGAAAACCACTACGCTCGGCGTCGTGACCGTGACTGCGCAGAAGCGCGCGGAGAACCTGCAGAAGGTACCCATCAGCATTGACGTGCTGGCAACCGATCAGCTCGAAGCGCTGCATGTGCAAAGCTTCGACGACTACGTGAAGTACCTGCCCAGCGTCAGTTTCCAGCAGGGCGGTGGCGGCATTGCCACCGGCCCGGGCTTTGCGTCGATCTACATGCGGGGGGTGACCAGCGGCGGCAACACCAACCATTCCGGGTCGCAGCCGAGCGTTGGCGTGTATCTGGACAACCAGCCGGTGACGACGATCCAGGGGCCGCTGGACATCCACATGTACGACATTGCCCGCATCGAGGTGCTGGCGGGCCCGCAAGGTACGTTGTATGGCGCGAGCGCCGAAGCCGGTGCGTTGCGCATCATCACCAACCAGCCTGACCCAAGTGGTTACGCGGCAAATTACAGTGTGGGGGTGGACACCGTCGCCCACGGCGGCATCGGTTATACCGCCGAGGGCATGCTCAATCTGCCGATCAACCAGAGTGCGGCGATCCGCCTGGTTGGCTGGCGTGAACATGATGCCGGTTACATCGACAACCGGGCCGGCTCGCGCACGTTCCCCACTTCGGGCATCACCATCAGCAATGCCCCGGATTGCACGCCGAGCGGGACCTCACCAGCCTCCGCGTTCCAGTGTGTCGGACACGCCCGGGACAACTACAACGACGCCAATATCAGCGGCGCCCGCGCCGCGCTGAAAGTCGACCTCAACGACAACTGGTCAATCACCCCGATGCTGATGGGGCAGCAGATGATCTCGCATGGCAATTTTGCCAGCGATCCAGCCATTGGCGACCTGGCCGTTACCCACTTCTATCCCGAGCGCGTAAATGACCGCTGGTGGCAGGGCGCGTTGACGGTGCAGGGCAAGATCGGCAATTTCGATTTGACCTATGCCTACGCGCACCTCAAGCGCAACCAGGAAGAGCAGACTGACTACACCGACTACGGGTTTTGGTACGACGCCTTGTATGGCTCCGGTGCGTACTTCTACGACAACAGCGGCGCGCTGATCAATCCCGCGCAGCACATCAGCGACCGGGATGGCTACACCAAAAATAGCCACGAGTTGCGGCTGGTCTCGCCGGCAGACGAACGGCTGCGGCTCGTTGCTGGCGTGTTCTGGCAAAAGCAAAAGCACGACATCTTGCAGAATTACCAGATCGATGGTTTGGCCGACTCGCTGTCCGTTACCGGCTGGGAGCACACGATCTGGCTGACCCGACAGATGCGCTACGACCGGGACAAGGCGGTATTCGGCGAACTGTCCTGGGATTTCATTCCCGACGTACTCACCGGCACGGTTGGCGAACGCTATTACCGCACCAGCAATCGACTGTACGGTTATTTTGGCTACGGCGCGGGTTTTTCAACGAGCCAGGGCGAAGCTGCCTGCGTGTCGCCTGAACCGTTCCTGGGCGCGCCGTGTTCCGATTTCGACAAGAGCATCAAGGAAAGCGGAAGTCTCACCAAGTACAACCTGACGTGGAATATCACCCCGACGAAGATGATCTATGCCACGCGCTCCGAGGGCTTTCGTCCGGGCGGTGTCAACCGGCGCGGCACGCTATTGCCCTATCAGGCGGATTTCCTGATCAACGAGGAGCTGGGCTGGAAGACTTCCTGGTTGGACAACCGGCTGTCGTTCAACGGCGCGGTGTTCCGTGAGACATGGAATGACTTCCAGTTCCCGATCCTGGGGGCGAACGGTCTGACTGAAATCAAGAACGCCAATTCGGCTCGCATTGATGGTCTGGAGTCGCAACTGAACTGGCAGGCCACATACAACCTGCAGCTGACGACAGGGATCGCGGTGTATCGCGCCAGGCTGAGCGCGAACTATTGCGGATTCACTGATGCGAGCGGCAATCCAATCACGAATTGTCCGCCAGGCTCGATCAACCCACAGGACGGCAGTGTCGTGGCCGGGCCGCTGGGTCCGAAGGGTACGCAGCTGCCGATAACGCCCAGGTTCAAGGGCAACCTGATCGCGCACTACAGCTTCAGCTTGGGTAGCAACGACGCGTTCGTTCAGGCAGCGCTGGTCCATGTCGGTAGCCGCACGACCGACTTGCGGTTGAGCGAGCGTGACCTGCTCGGCGACCTGCCTGCCTATAATTCTCTGGATCTGTCGGCCGGCCTGCAAAAGAACAGTTGGTCGGTCAACGTGTTCGTCAACAATGTGTTCGACAAACGTGCGGCGCAGTACAAATACACCGAGTGCGGCGTCGATGTCTGTGGCGCACATGGTGTCGCGCCGCAATATCCAAACGGGCAGGTCTACACCGGCTTCAGCCAGCCACGCACGATTGGCGTCCGCTTCAAGCAGGATTTCTAGGAACCTGAGCGGTAGAAACACAAGCGGCTGCGGCTTGCCTCACCCGCCTGGTTTCTACCGCAAACTTGGCCACGACGCACGTCGAACCCCCAAGGTGGGTGCCAGAGCCTCGTAGGGCGGGCAGTGCCCATCCTGCACGGGCGTGGCCGCGGCATGTCGCACGAGCGGGATTGTCGGCAATAGTGGCGACGCCTATCGACACGGCCGAGGACGTCACGCAGCGAGGGCATGCATGCCGACGGCTCGGTGTTATGCGGCGATGGCGTTCATGCCTACGGCTCGGCCGGGGAGCCAGTCTCGCCGAGATCTTTGAGTAACCGGAATATCTCG
>DATCWU010000261.1:0-1159 GCA_036566165.1 Rhodanobacter sp.
GGCTGCTCCCGACCTCGTGCTTCGTCATGTTTGAATCACTCAGCCAACGCCTTTCCACCACCGTCAATCGCCTGCGCGGTCGCGGCCGGCTGACCGACGAAAACATTCGGGAGGCGCTGCGTGAAGTACGCATTGCGTTGCTGGAAGCTGACGTCGCGTTGCCAGTGGTACAGGCACTGATCCAGCGCATCAAGGTGCGCGCTGTGGGTCAGGATGTGGTCAAGAGCCTGACGCCCGGGCAGGCGCTGGTGAAAGTGGTCAGCGATGAGCTCACCACCGTCATGGGCACCGCCAACGCCGACCTGAATCTTGCCCAGCAACCGCCAGCAGTAGTGCTGCTGGCCGGCCTGCAGGGTGCCGGCAAGACCACCACGGTGGCGAAGCTGGCGCGCCTGCTCACCGAACGCAAGAAGAAGCGGGTGATGGTGGTCAGCTGCGACGTGTACCGCCCGGCGGCGATCGAGCAGTTGCGCATCCTGGCCGAACAGGTTGGCGTGAAGTTTTTCCCGTCCGCAGTGGGGCAGGAGCCGGTGGCCATTGCCAAGGCGGCAGTCGCGGCGGCACGTCGCGAGGTGATCGATGTGCTGCTGATCGACACGGCCGGCCGCCTGCACGTCGATGCGGCCATGATGGACGAGATCAAGGCGCTGCATGCGGCGGTCACGCCGGTGGAAACCTTGTTTGTCGTGGACTCGATGACGGGCCAGGACGCGGCGAATACCGCCAAGGCGTTCGCCGAGGCGTTGCCCTTGACCGGCGTCGTCCTGACCAAGACCGACGGCGATGCGCGCGGTGGCGCGGCCTTGTCGGTGCGCTATGTCACCGGGCGGCCGATCAAGTTCATCGGCGCTGGCGAGAAAACCGATGCGCTGGAGCCGTTTCATCCCGAGCGCGTCGCGCAGCGCATCCTCGGCATGGGTGACGTCCTGTCCCTGGTCGAGGAGGTCGAGCGCAAGGTCGATCAGGAGAAGGCGCAGAAGCTGGCGCAGAAGGTCATGAAGGGCAAGCGTTTTGACCTCAATGACATGAAGGATCAGCTGGAGCAGATGGGCAACATGGGTGGCCTGGCCGGTTTGCTGGACAAGTTGCCCGGCGTTGCCAGTTTGCCGGACAGCGTCAAGTCCAAGGTCAATGACGGGGAAATGGGACGCATGATCGC
>DATCWU010000279.1:0-3655 GCA_036566165.1 Rhodanobacter sp.
CACGCTGCTGGAAGACGTGCCCGGCGACGCCGAGCTCAACCGTCAGGAAGCGTTCGGGCCAGTCGCCCTGCTCTCGCGCTACAGCAAGTTTGACGACGCCATCGCGCGCGTCAACGATTCCGACTACGGCCTGCAGGCGGGCATCTTCACCGACAGTCTCGACCATGCGATGCGCGCATGGAGCGAGCTGGAACAAGGGGGCGTCATCGTCAACGACATCCCCAGCTTCCGCGTCGACAACATGCCGTACGGCGGCATCAAGCTGTCCGGACTCGGCCGCGAAGGCATTCGCAGCGCCATCAGCGACATGACCGAAGTACGGCTGATGGTCATGCGCGAAAACTGATACGCCCGTTTCTGCTCCCGTTTCCCCGCGTGCGAAGCAGCCATCAGGCACGGGGCGGATCGGCTTCGCCGCGAGCAGCTGGTTCCAGCAGGCTACGGCGTGTCGTGCCGCGCCAGTTCGCCATTCCAACCCATGGCGTCGTACAAATGAAAACGTGCGATGCCGAGGTACTCATGCAAGGCCACATCCGTCAGCAGAAAGTTGCTCGCTGCCGGCAGCCAGCTCGGCACCACATTCAGATAGTCGGCCCGCACCGGCACGATGCGAATGCCGAAACGCGCAAAGTACAGCGCGCCACGCCGCAGATGGAACGCCGACGTGACCAGCCAGACGCGGGTGGGGCCGATGGCGTGCACCATTGGCTGCAGGAACTTCGCGTTTTGCCAAGTGTTGCGACTGTGCGGCTCCAGCAACAAATCCCCCACCGGCACACCGAGACGCTGCAGCACCGCACCGTAAATCACGGCCAGTGACGTGCCGTAGTCACCGGGATCGCCACCGCTGACCAGCACCACGCATACCGTGCCCGAACGTTTGCAATCGCGATACATCGTTGCCGCCTGCACAATGCGCCCATACGCGCCCACACCCGGTTCCTCACCACCATTCGGCACACGCGACGCAGCCCCGGTGAGCAACACGATGGCATTGTGCGGCGCCCAGACGAGCGCCGGGCGTGTCGCATATGGCGCCTGCAGGTTGGTCAGCAGCCACTTCGGCACCAACCCGCAACCCACCAGCACGACCAGCGCCAGCGCCACCACCAACAGCACGCCACTGCTGCGGCGCCAGCGTCGCCACGCCGCCAGCCACGCCAGCACCAACAGGATCAACAGCAGGCTTATGGTCATCGGCGATGGCACCTGTAGTGGATTCCATACGCATTATGCCGGGCCACGCAGCCGTCAGTCATGCGTGCCGCACCAGACCTGGCCACTGGAGATCCCTCACGCGAGCGCGGCGCCGCAAGCAGCAGATGGACTCAATCGCCCCCGCGCAAGCGCAACGTGAGACCCTTGAGGAAATTGCGCAGCAGCTGATCGCCGCACGGACGAAAATTCTTGTGCCCGGACTGGCGGAACAGCGCGCTCATCTCCGGTTTGGATATCGGAAAGCCGGCAGCCGCAAGGATCTGGTGCATATCCACATCCTTAAGCTCAAACGCTACACGCAGCTTCTTCAGCACCACGTTGTTGGTGACATGTTTCTCCAACGGACGCGGTGGACGGCTTTCGTCCCGGCCACGGCGATCCACCACCAAACCATCCAGGAACAAGGCGAGCACGCGATTGCTGCATTCCAGGCCACCGGCCTCACCCTCTTTTTTCAGCAGCGCCTGCACTTCGTCCCGGCTCAATACCAGGGTCGGCTCGGCCAACTGGATGATCGCGGCCACGCGTGCGTCGCTGAGGTCGAGCATGTAGCGCACGGCGCGCAAGACATCGTTGTTGATCATGGCCAATCCGACACTTCATCTGGAAACCCGTCATGCTACAGCGCACACGGCCGCAACTGCTTGGCGAGCACCCTGCACCGGAGCGTGGCAGCGGCCAACCATTGAACCGCGCGGCACTCGCCCCACTTGAAAGAAGGCCCGGTCGGGTCGCTGGAACGATGCGCCAGCAACCCGGCCACGACATCCACCACACCCCATCAGTCGCCGTGAGCGCCAACATCCACTCCACCCGCATGCCCTCAGCGCATTCGCCATCACTTTCACCGAGAACTCATGAGCGATCCTGCCAGCGCCGTTCGTCCTGATCGCCACCTCGGTGCGTTGCGCCGGCTCTGGCCGTTCATCAAGCCGCATCGCGCGCTGGCTGCCGGCTGGCTGCTGTTTCTCGCGCTGTCCTCCGGCGCCACGCTGGTACTGCCGCTGGCGGTGCGGCACATGATCGACCAGGGCTTCAGCAGCGCGAACGCGGCAGCGATCAACAACACGTTTCTGGCGCTGTTCGGTGTCGCGCTGGTACTCGCGTTTGCCACGGCTGCCCGGTACTTCTGCATCACCTTGCTCGGCGAACGCGCGCTCGCGTCGCTGCGTCAGGAGCTGTATGCGCACGTGGTGCGGCTGGACATCGGTTTTTTCGAACGCAGTCGCGTGGGCGAACTGATCTCGCGCCTGGGCACGGACACGGAAGTGGTGCAGGCGTTGATCGGCTCCGGCATTTCCGTGGCGCTACGCAGTGCGGTGATGTTGCTCGGCGCGAGCGCGATGATGGTGTGGACCAGCCCGCGTCTGGCCGGGTTGACCGCGCTGGTGATTCCCGCGGTGATGGTGCCGATCCTGCTGTTTGGCCGGCGTGTGCAGAAACTGTCGCGGGCAAGTCAGGACCGCCTGGCCGACGCGGCGGCGCTGGCCAACGAAACGCTGAACGCCGCGCCCGCGGTGAAGGCGTATGCGCGCGAAGGGATTGAAAGCAAGCGCTATGGCAGCGCGATCCTGCGCGCGCTGGACAGTGCACGGCGGCGCATCGGCATGCGTGCGCTGCTGACGGCCGTGGTCATCGTGCTGTTTTTCGGTGCGATCACGCTGGTGTTGTGGGCCGGTGCGCGCGACGTGCTGGCGCACACGATGGCCGTCGGCGTGCTTGGTCAGTTCGTGTTGTATGCGGTCTTCGCCGCCGGCTCGGTCGCCGGGTTGTCCGAAGTGTGGGGTGACGTCATGCGCGCGGCTGGCGCGATGGAGCGCATCGGCGAGCTGTTCGGCGAGCGCGCGCAAATCACCAGTCCCGCCCAACCGACGCCGTTGCCGCGACCGGTACGCGGCGCGTTGCACTTCGCGCACGTCAGCTTCCATTACCCGACCCGGCCGGATACCGCCGCCCTGAGGGATTTCGAGCTGGACATCCGGCCTGGTGAAACCGTAGCTTTGGTCGGGCCGTCCGGCGCCGGCAAAAGCACGGTGCTCGCGCTGCTGCTGCGCTTCTACGATCCACAAGCCGGCCGCATTACGCTGGACGGCGTGGATCTGTGCGCACTGGCGCTGCCCGAACTGCGTGGCGCCATTGCGCTGGTGCCGCAGGAGACGGTGATTTTCGGTGGCACGGCCGCGGACAACATCCGCTTCGGCCGGCAAGACGCCAGCGATGCGGAAGTGCGTGACGCCGCACGTGCCGCCGAAGCGCACGAATTCATCAGCGACATGCACGACGGTTATGCGGAAGAACTCGGCGAGCGCGGCGTGCGCTTGTCCGGTGGCCAGCGCCAGCGCATCGCGATCGCCCGCGCCATCCTGCGCGACGCGCCGCTGTTGTTGCTGGACGAGGCCACGTCCGCGCTGGACGCGCAATCCGAAGCGGCGATCCA
>DATCWU010000288.1:0-2841 GCA_036566165.1 Rhodanobacter sp.
GATGGGAAACGCGGTTTCGATGCGCCGATCCAGGTTGCGCTCCATCAGATCGGCGCTGGACAAATACAGCTTCGGGTCACCGGCGTTGGCGAACCAGTAAGCGCGACTGTGCTCGAGAAAGCGACCGACGACCGAGCGCACACGAATGTTCTCCGATACCCCGGGAACACCTGGGCACAGGCAACAGATGCCGCGCACAATCAAATCGATCTGCACACCGGCTCCGCTGGCCTGGTACAGCGCGCGCATGAGTTCGGCCTCGTTCAACGAATTCACCTTGATGATGATGTGCGCCGGCGTGCCAGCCAGCGCGTGCGCGGTCTCCTGCGCAATCAGTGCCAGCAGGCCCGGCTTCAGCGTAAACGGGGCATGCAGCAATTTCTTCATGTGCAACACCTTGCCCATGCCGGTGAGCTGGCTGAACAGCTTGTGCACGTCTTCGCACAACGCATCGTCGGCGGTAAGCAGGCTGTAATCGGTGTATACACGCGCGTTACCGGTGTGGTAATTGCCGGTGCCCAGATGGGCGTAACGCACCAGCCGGCCACCCTCGCGCCGCTGGATCAGCATCAGCTTGGCGTGCGTCTTGATGCCGACCACGCCGTAGATCACCATCGCGCCAGCCTGCTGCAAACGCGAGGCGAGTGACAGGTTCGACTCCTCGTCAAAACGCGCGCGCAGCTCGACCACCGCGGTCACCTCCTTGCCCGCCAGCGCCGCATTTACCAGCGCGTCGACCACCTCCGACTTGGCATTGGTGCGGTACAGGGTCTGCTTGATCGCCAGCACTTGCGGATCAACGGCGGCCTGGCGCAACAGGTCGATGACCGGCGCGAATGATTCAAACGGATGCAGCAGCAGTACATCCTGCTTGCCGATGACCTGGAACAAATCCTCGGCGTGCTTGAGCGGCTTGGGCAACGCCGGAGTGAACGCGGGATATTGCAGCGCCGGATAATTGCTGGCGTTGCGCGCAATGCGGAACAGCCGCGACAAGTTCACCGGACCCTTCACCTCGTACAGCTCGGACTCGGCCAGACCGAACTGCTTGAGCAGGTAATCGGCCAGATCCCGCGGACAGTTGTCGGCCACTTCCAGTCGCACCGCATCGCCAAAACGCGACGCATACAGCTCACCGCGCAGGGCCAGTGCCAGGTCCTCCACGTCATCCGCATCCAGCGACAGATCGGCATTGCGGGTCAGCCGGAACTGGTAGCAACCAAGCACCTGCATGCCGGGAAACAACTCATCCACGTGGGCATGCAGGATCGAAGACAGCAACACATAATTGTCGCCGCCCTCGCACACTTCGGCGGGCAGCGGACTCAAGCGCGGCAAGACACGGGGCGCAGGCACGATGGCCAAGCCGGAGTTGCGGCCAAACGCGTCCACGCCCTCCAGCCGCACGATGAAGTTCAGGCTCTTGTTGACCAGCAACGGAAACGGATGCGTGGGGTCCAGCCCGATGGGCGTTACCAGCGGCGCAACTTCCTCATGAAAATACCGGTGCACCCACAGCTTTTGTTTGTGCGTCCACTGCGTGCGCCGCACGATGCGGATACCATGCCCGGCCAGCTGCGGCAGGATGCGCTCGTTGAGTATCGCGTATTGCCGTTCGATCTCGCGATGCGCTATGACACTGATCTCGGCCAGTGCGCGGCGCGGCGGGACGCCATCGGGGCCGATGAATTCATGATCCAGCGCAATCTGGCCCTTCAGCCCGGCCACGCGGATTTCGAAAAACTCATCCATGTTGCTGGAAAACACCAGCAGGAATTTCAGCCGCTCCAGCAGCGGCGTCCGCTCATCCAGCGCCTGATCCAGCAAACGGATGTTGAATTGCAACTGCGACAACTCGCGGTGCAGGTACAACTTGCTGTCATTGAAATCCACTTGCGCAGGCAGCACGGCAGACGTCACGCCGTCAACCGCGGGTGCCGAGCCGACACTGGTTGCACTGTCGCGGACAATATGCATATTCACTGCTGCAACGCTCCGGGGGCAGATGTCTCATGCCCGCATGGTAGCGCGGCGCTGGTGCCGAACACGTGACCAGGCACCGCAACCCAAGGTGCCACCACACCGCCACAAAACGGAACGCTGGCGGGCCGGCCTGCCGCGCAGGATTCAAACCGTGCCGACGATGACCGGTTCGGGTGCCAGTTGCACCCCGAACCGCTGCTGCACGCCGAGCATTACCTTTTGTGCCAGCGCCCACAATTGCGGGCCGGAAGCTTGGCCGTGGTTAACCAGCACCAGTGCGTGACGGTTGGAAATGCCCGCGTCGCCATCGCGCAGGCCCTTGTACCCGCAACTTTCGATCATCCACGCCGCAGACAGCTTGCAGCGACCATCGGTCTGCGGCCAGGTGGGAAATTCCGGATACTGGTGCCGGAGCGACGCGGCCAGGTCCGCTGCAACCAGCGGGTTCTTGAAAAAACTGCCGGCGTTGCCGATCACCGCCGGATCAGGCAGCTTCTGCGTGCGCAAACGCACGACCGCCTCGGCGACGTGGAACGGCGCGGGTTTGTCGACACCCATGCGTGCCAGTTGCGCGTCGATGCCGGCGTAATCGGTACGCAGCGGACGGTTGCGCGGCAGGACAAAACGCACCGCGGTGACGATATAACGACCCGGTTCGCGCTTGAACAGCGAGTCGCGATAGCCGAACGCACACGTCGCGTGATCCAGCGTCACCAGGCGCTGGTGGTGCACATCCCACGCTTCGACCGCGGCGACAAATTCCGCCACTTCGCAGCCGTACGCGCCAATGTTCTGGATGGGGGCCGCGCCCACGGTACCCGGAATCATGATCAGGTTTTCCAACCCGGCATAGCCCTG
>DATCWU010000317.1:0-1119 GCA_036566165.1 Rhodanobacter sp.
ATCGCTGGGCGGCACGGGCGCATTGATGTACGACGAGCGCTATCCCGACCAGATCGATGGACTGCTCGTGCTGTCGCCGTATCTGGGGGATGCCGCCATCCATCGCGAAATCCGCCAGGCGGGCGGTCTCGCCAACTGGCAACCCGGGCTGCCGCAAGCCATCGCACTCGATACGTTCGGGCGCGAGTTGTGGCGCTATCTGCAGGCTTGGTCGCAGCGACCACAACGCGCGCGCTCAGTGTGGCTGGCGTACGGCGCGGAGGAACCATTCCGCGCATCCATCGAACTGATGCGCCCACTGCTGCCAGCCGATCATGTAGTCATGTTGCCGGGACATCACGACTGGAAGCTGTGGAAGCCGGCGATGCGCACGTTGCTTGAACGGGCGGCGCGCAGCCCTACCCAGCGATCGCACCACCCCGCTGCGCAGACGGCGGCTGCCGCACCTGGCTCCTGTATTTCTGCACGATGAACCCGACACTCTTTCGCTGCCGTCGCGAAGGTCGCGGTCGTCAAATGCCGAGGCATTTCAACGCGGCGTTTTAGCCAGCCGCCGCAATGTCGAGGCAAAACTCCGGATCAAAATCCGGGTTTTCCTTCACGCCCTTGGGGCAGTAGCCACGCGGATTGCATATCACCCGGGTGCCATCCACCACATAGTCAAAACTGTCGTGCGTGTGGCCATGGATCCACAACGCGGCACGCCCCATCAGCGCGGTGCAATCGGACGCGAAGGCGGCGCTTACCGGCGATTCGGCAAAGCGCGGGTGGACGCTGCGCGGCGTTGGCGCGTGGTGGGTGATGACCACGGTCGGCCCGGCGAACGGTTCATCCAGCACGGACGCGAGCCACGCGTATTGCTCGGCGAACAATGCGCAGGAATCGCTCGGCGTGAACACGCCACCACTCGCGTTGCGAATGACGGTGAAATCGCGCATGAACTTTGCCGACAGCGTCATCGCCAGCTCCTTGCCAGCGACGCCAAACAGCTCGAAGTCCGTCCACAAGGTGGCGCCCACAAAGCGCACGCCGTCGATCACGCGCATGTCTTGGTCCAGCAACTGGATGCCATGTTCGTGCGCGCTCCGGGCCAGCTCCTGGCGCACAACCGGAATCGAG
>DATCWU010000328.1:0-4176 GCA_036566165.1 Rhodanobacter sp.
GGCTGATTTTCATGACACCCCTGATTTTCGTCACTGGCGGCGTAGTGTCCTCGCTTGGCAAGGGCATCGCGTCGGCATCGCTCGCGGCTATCCTTGAAGCGCGTGGGCTTTCCGTCACCATGATGAAGCTCGATCCGTACATCAACGTTGATCCGGGCACGATGAGTCCGTTCCAGCATGGTGAGGTATATGTCACCGACGATGGCGCCGAGACCGACCTCGACCTTGGTCATTACGAGCGCTTCGTGCGCACGCGCCTGAGCGGCAAGAACTCCATTACCACCGGCAAGATTTACGAGAGCGTGATCCGCAAGGAGCGTCGCGGCGACTATCTGGGCGCCACCGTGCAGGTGATTCCGCACATCACCGATGAGATCAAGCATTGCATCCATGAAGCGACGCGCGGTTTTGACGTGGCGCTGGTGGAGATTGGCGGTACGGTCGGTGACATCGAGTCGCAGCCGTTTCTGGAGGCGGTGCGGCAGCTGCGCATCGAACACGGCGCGCAGAAAGTGTTGTTCATGCACCTCACGCTGGTGCCGTACATCAAGGCAGCCGGCGAGATCAAGACCAAGCCAACCCAGCATTCGGTGAAGGAACTGCGCTCGATCGGTATCCAGCCGGACATCCTGTTGTGCCGTTGCGAGGAGCCGCTGCCGGAGCTGGAACGGCGCAAGATTGCGCTGTTCACCAACGTGCCGGAAAACGCGGTGATCAGCGCGGCGGACGTGGACATCATCTACAAGCAACCGCTGTGGCTGCACGAGCAGGGGCTGGATGACATCGTCGTCAAGCAACTGGGCCTGGAAGCCAAGCCGGCGGATCTGTCCAGTTGGCAGCGCACGGTGGATGCGATGGAGCACCCCAAGGGCGAGATCACGATCGCCATCGTCGGCAAGTATGTCGAGCACAAGGACGCCTACAAGTCGCTTGGCGAGGCACTGCGGCATGGTGGTATCGCGCAGGCCACCAGGGTCAATCTGGATTGGGTGGATTCCGAGCAGATCGAGTCCGCCGGGGCGGCGCAGGTACTGGCCGGCGTCGATGCGATTCTGGTGCCCGGCGGTTTCGGCAAGCGCGGTTTCGAGGGCAAGGTACTGGCCGCCGGCTACGCGCGGGAACATGGCGTACCGTACTTCGGCATCTGCTATGGCATGCATGCGGCGGTCGTCGACTTTGCGCGCAACGTCGCGGGCCTGGGCGACGCCAACTCCACCGAGAACGAGCGCAATACGCCCAACCCGGTGATTGCCTTGATTACCGAATGGACCACGGCCACGGGCGAAGTCGAGCAGCGCAACGATGGCTCGGACATGGGCGGCACCATGCGCCTTGGCTCGCAGGAATGTCGCTTGAAGGCGGGCACGCTGGCGCGCGAACTGTATGGCCAGGATGTGATTCGCGAGCGGCATCGGCATCGCTACGAGTTCAACAACCGTTATCGCCAGGCGTTCGAGGATCTGGGGTTGGTGATTTCCGGCAAGTCGATGGACGATCTGCTGGTGGAGATGATTGAACTGCCGCAACAGCGGCATCCGTGGTTCCTGGCCTGTCAGGCACATCCGGAATTCACCTCCACGCCACGTGATGGCCATCCCTTGTTCAGTGGCTTTGTTCGCGCAGCTCGCGAGTATCACGCCGTGCGCAGCGCGCCGGCGCTGGCCAGAACCCAGGCAACCGCATGACGATGTCACGTGCCATCCGGCAAGTGCGCGTCGGGACGTCGCAGCCATGAAGCTTTGTGGTTTCGAGATCGGCCTCGACCAGCCCTTGTTCCTCATCGCCGGCCCGTGCGTGGTCGAGTCCGAACAGCTGCAAGTGGACACGGCCGGCACGCTGAAGGAAATCACGGACCGCCTGGGTATCCATTTCATCTTCAAATCCAGTTTCGACAAGGCGAACCGGTCTTCCGGCCAGAGTTTTCGTGGCCCGGGGCTGGAGGAAGGCCTGCGCGTGCTGGCCGAAGTGAAGCGGCAGGTGGGCGTGCCGTTACTGACCGATGTCCATGAGTACACCCCGATGGACGAAGTGGCCGCCGTGGTTGACGTGCTGCAGACGCCGGCGTTCCTGTGCCGACAGACCGACTTCATCCAGAAGGTCGCCCGGGCCGGCTTGCCGGTGAACATCAAGAAGGGTCAGTTCCTCGCGCCATGGGACATGCAGCACGTGGTGGCGAAGGCCACCGCGGTGGGCAATCATGCGATCATGGTGTGCGAACGCGGCGCCAGCTTTGGCTACAACAACCTGGTGTCGGACATGCGCTCGCTCAGCGTCATGCGCGAGACCGGTTGCCCGGTAGTGTTCGACGCCACGCATTCCGTACAGTTGCCGGGTGGGCAGGGCGCGAGCTCGGGCGGTCAGCGGGAATTCGTGCCGGTGCTGGCGCGCGCCGCCGTGGCTGTCGGCGTGTCCGGCTTGTTTGCCGAAACGCACCCGAATCCGGAAAAGGCGCTCAGCGACGGTCCCAACTCGTGGCCGTTGGGTAAAATGGAAGCACTGCTGGAGACGCTGCTGGAATTGGACGCCGTGACCAAACGTCACCGGTTCCTCGAACAAGACGTGTAACTGCCCTCCAGATCCCGTAGGAGCCCGCTTGCGGGCGATGCTTTTGCTCTGGATGTCCGAAGAAAGGGCATCGCCCGCAAGCGGGCTCCTACGGGTATATATCCTTATTGACGACGGACGACCATGACCACCTCGATCACCCGCATCCATGCCCGCGAAATCCTCGACTCGCGTGGCAACCCCACGCTGGAAGCCGAAGTGACCCTGGCCGATGGCAGCTTTGGACGTGCCGCGGTGCCGAGCGGCGCCTCCACCGGCTCACGCGAGGCAGTCGAACTGCGCGACGGTGACAAGTCACGCTATGGCGGCAAGGGTGTGAAAAACGCAGTGGCGAACGTCGGCGGCACGATTGCCGACGCGCTGAAGGGTTTCGATGCGGCGGACCAGAAAGGTCTCGACGCGAAGTTGATTGCGCTGGATGGCACGCCGAACAAGGGGCACCTTGGCGCGAATGCACTGCTGGGTGTCTCGCTGGCGGCGGCGCATGCGGTGGCCGCATCTGCCGGCGTGCCGCTGTGGAGCTATCTCGCGCACGGCAAGCCCGGCGCATTGCCGGTGCCGATGATGAACATCATCAACGGCGGTGCGCACGCGGACAACAATATCGACGTGCAGGAGTTCATGATCTTGCCGGTCGGTCTGCCCACGTTTGCCGAGGCGCTGCGTGCTGGCGCGGAAATCTTCCATGCGCTGAAGGGTGTGCTGCACGCACACGGCATGAGTACGGCGGTTGGCGATGAGGGCGGGTTTGCGCCCAACCTGCGTTCCAACGTCGAGGCCCTTGACACCATCCTCGAGGCGATTCACCAGGCCGGCTACAAGGTGGGCGCCGACCTCCTGCTGGGCCTGGATGCGGCCAGCTCCGAGTTTTATCGGGACGGCAAGTACGATCTGGCAGGTGAAGGGCGCAAGTACACCTCAGCACAGTTTGCCGAGTTGCTGGCCGGCTGGACCAGGCAATACCCGATTGTCAGCGTCGAGGACGGCATGGCCGAAGGCGACTGGGACGGCTGGAAGCTGCTCACCGAGACCATTGGCGAACGCGTCCAGGTGGTGGGTGACGATTTGTTTGTCACCAATCCGGCCATCTTCCGCGAAGGTATCGCCCGGCACATTGCCAACTCCATCCTGATCAAGGTGAATCAGATCGGCACCTTGTCGGAGACGCTGGAAGCGGTTGCGATGGCGGATGCGGCAAATTATTCCGCCGTGATCTCGCACCGCTCCGGCGAGACGGAAGACACCACCATCGCCGACATTGCCGTAGCGAGCACCGCGACGCAGATCAAGACCGGTTCGTTGTGCCGCTCCGACCGCGTGGCGAAGTACAACCAGTTGCTGCGGATTGAAGAACAACTGGGCGTCGATGCCCGCTACGCCGGTCGCCAGGCGTTCCCCAACCTGGCGCGTTTGCCCGGCTGAGCAGGGAGGTTGCGGCCCGATGTTGCGCTGGATTGCCCTGATTCTGCTGGTCGCGTTGATTGCCTTGCAGTTCAAGCTGTGGTCGGGCAGCGGGAGCATGCACGCGGTCGACAGCCTGCGCGCTTCGGTGAAAAAACAGGCTGACGAAAACGTGAAGCTGCAGCAACGCAATCAAGCGCTGGCCGCCGA
>DATCWU010000363.1:0-3992 GCA_036566165.1 Rhodanobacter sp.
CGGTAGCCACTTCCACCACCGAGTTGGGAAACGCATTCTTCTCGACGATATAGACACCCGGTGTTTTCATTGCACCCATCGTGGGGCTCCTGTCAGTGTGTTAGCAGTGAACAAAAATTTCCGATACCGCGGTCGACGTGCTGCCTTGCTCGTCGCGCCACAAGCACTGCGGCCTGGCACCAGGCAACCGCGGAATCAGGATCCGCTCGGGAGAATCGGTGATGTCACGCAGCTGGAAGCGTTGCGCAGGTCGCTCCTGCAAAGTGATCGGCAACATGGAACGAGCCGCCAGCGCATACCTTCCATCGGGCATGCGTTCGGGAGCGGGTGAGGTGAACGTCATCTCGCCACGCTGATCGGCGATCGCCAGTTTGCGGTCGTGCCAGTCCCCGACCAGCAAGTACTTCCAGATCGTGCTGCGGCTGGACATGCGCAAGCGATACTGCGTGCCCAAGGCGGCAATCCAGGCGACAAAGTCGTCCTTCCCCGCAGGGTCGAGCGGCAAGGCAATCGTCGCCAAAGGTGCGGCTGCAGACGCAGCGACGGGCAGCAAAGGCACCGGGCGCATCGCGTCATTCGCCGCCGGGGATGATGCGGTCACCGCATCCGTGTAATAGGCACAGACAGGGTCGGTGGAATACACATCGAAGCAGAGTGCACGAGGATCACCCTCATCCATGCGTTCGCTCCAGATCGCCGGCCATTGCGAATCGCGGATGCTGATGCCCAGGCTTTGACCGTCGGCCTGTACCAGCATGTCGAAACGGCGCAGGAATGCAGCCGTTTGCGCATGCGGCGCAAACACCATGTGGCGTGCGCAGCCGTCGGCAAAGTAATCGTGCAATACGCGCACGGCGGCAAAAAGACGATAGCCCGACACGGTCGTCCGCTCCGCCGCACGCTGGCCGGGTGTGCCGTTCATCGCGCCCTCACCCCAGCCTCGGCCTGGACAATGGCCGGATCGCGTCCGCGAATCATCCCAGTATCGAGCGTGATCATGCGCACACGAAACAGCACCGACGGCAGATAGCGGCCACCGTGGATACTCCACAGGCTGTGCATCTCCTGGCTGCTGAGGTTTTCCATGTTCAGCGCCAACCGCTCCAGGCGTGCATCCATATCCGGCGTGTTCTGATGGTCAAACACCGGGTTGCCCTGGAAGAAAATGATTGCGCTGGACAGGAACTTCAGCGCCTCCGGATAGTGGCTCCCGCTGAAGTTGGCCGCGCACATCACCAAAAGGTTGAGATAAACCGGCGGTACGTTTTGCACCATGCCGCGCGTGACCGGACCCGGGGGATTCGTGGCCCGGTGCGCCAGCGTGTCGCGCTCGATACTGCTGAGGAACAGCACCACCTTGTTCGCCGACAACACCACAGATGAACCGCCGACCTCCTGCAGGTTGGACACGACAACGACATCCTCGGCCACCTGGAAATTTCTTCGGTAGTAACCGTTGAGATGTGTCGCCAGATGCCCGAGCACTCGATCGATCACCACTCCACCCATGTCCAACTTCATCGGCGGGTATTTCCGCGCAAGCTGCGCGTCGCACCCGCTTCCGCACACTCCGGCAAAGCCAACTCCCCGGTTTCGGTACGGACGGAAGAAGACGTCGAGAATAATCGCCTCACCCCATGGGCAATATCAGCAATTTGCTGATATTGCCCTCCGTTTTGCTGAGTCACGCGGAAGCGGGACGTGTCCGGTCACGAGTGGCAGATACCTCCAACCCCACACTTCCACGATCAGAAAGTGCGGCAAGACAGGAAATGGAGGTCGAGGCTTCGAAGCCGATCGAAATCAGCGCGGACCTCAGCGCAACGCTGCCGCGCATCGACTGATCGTTGCAGGCGCCCTGGGCGGCGCCGTGGTCAATCCAGGGAAGTCATGCCTTGCTTGACCGCAAACCGGGTGAGTTCCGCCAGGCCGCGGATATTGAGCTTGCGAAACACATGCGCCCGATGTGTGGCCACCGTTTTGGTGCTGATATGCAACCGCGTCGCGACCTGCTGCGTCGAACAGCCTTCAGCGAAAAGTTGCGTGACTTCCCGCTCGCGCCAAGTCAGCGGCGGCGGCATCGATATTCCATGCCCCTTGCCGGCCGTACGGTAGGCGCCCATGACTGGCGCGACGAGCTCGGCACTCAAGAAAACCTGGTTGTTGAATACCTGGCGGATCGCACGCGCCAGCTCCTCAAAGCAGTTTTCCTTCAGCACGTAGCCTGCGGCACCCGCTTCCAGGGCTTCGGTCACCTGTGCCGGCAGGGCACTCACCGACAGGCACAAGACCTTGCACGGCAACAATTCACCACGGACACGACGAGCCACCTCGATGCCGCTTGCGAGTGGCATCGCCACGTCTGCAATCACGACATCGGGACGTAGCTCGCGGGCAAGCCGCAGCAAGTCCAGGCCATGGCCAACATGCCCCAGCACTTCGATATCGGGTTCGCGTTGCAGCAAGGCCACCAAGCCTTCGCGCAGCATGGCGTGATCGTCGCCCAGAACGACCCGGACTTTCATCGCACATCCACGCTTGACCGAATGCGCGTGAGGCAACGGGCCAAGCCGCCCCACTCGGCGAAATCATCCGGCCAGCGTATGCACGCCCGCACTCCTTCACCGGGACGGCTATGCACGCTGAAAAAGCCACCCACGCTGGCCAGCCGTTCCGGCATGGCGCCCAAACCGAGGCCACCAACGATGCTGTGGCGCCGATACACGTCCACCGGATCGAACCCGGGCCCATCATCGCGTATCGTCAGTTCGAAACCATCGGCTTCGGCCGCCAGCAACATCTCGGCCTTCGCCCCGGGGGCGTATTTGCAGGTATTGAGCAGCAATTCCTGCGCGGCATGCAGAACGATCGCCGTAACCGATGCAGGTGGATCGGTTACTCGATCATCGCACTCCAGATGCAGCGTCAGGCCAGTCAACGAAACAAGCCGATGTCCCAAATCCGTCAACGCCGCAGTCAACGACATCGGCTCGACTGCTTCGCCGCCACCCCAATCATCCAGGACGTAGCGAATGCCGTGCAACGCCTCGTCCAGCAACATGCGGACGTTGTGCAGCAAGTGCGCATCCACCACACAGTCGGCACCCAGCGCTCTATCCATCTTGAGCAATGCCAAGGTCATCCATTGCGCGGGGCCATCGTGGAGTTGCTGAATCAGCCGTGCGTCAGGCGACGCCATGCCTGTCGGCGACCGCGTGCAACCCGGGCAATCCGGGACTACACCGTCAACTGCCTCGTGAATCAGCGACATCTCCCCTCCCTTCCAGCTTCTCCGGTCATTGATGCGTCCCCGCACCACTGGTTCCCGGTTGCGCTCTCCAGTCGCAGTCGTCCGCATCGCTGCAAGACCATGCCAGCCAGCCGCAGTAATCTACCATCGAGTTCGGCAAAAGTTCCGCCAACCACGCCATGGTCTGAAAATCAGACCACTGGCAGCGGGCAAAACCCGGCAGGGCAATCCATCCAGCAATGAGAGGATTTCAATCCTCCGGGTCGCGACGAATTGCCTCACTGCTCGGCTTCAGGGTGCCCGTCGCCACGATGCGGTCCAAACCAAAGCCAGGGCCAGATTCATCCACGAAATGCCTCGCTGTCGCGGGGGGAATCAACGAACCCTTGCACCCTGCCGCACCGTGTATCGCGGCGCGCCAAGCCTGGCCGCTGCGGCGCCGACGACCACTGCGCGCAAGTGCCACGCCACGCATCACGCCCGGCCACACCTCGCTCGACACCCCGCGGGCAGCGGCCCCGTTTGGCCACAGGGGGGGACACTGCCACGCGTGGTCCGGCCCGCCACGCCGGATGATGCACGCCGCGTCGAAGCCAACCCTACTCGATGTTCTGCACCTGTTCGCGCATCTGCTCAATGAGCACTTTCAGTTCAATCGCAGCGTTCGTGCTGCGGGTATCGACCGACTTGGAACCGAGCGTGTTCGCCTCCCGGTTGAACTCCTGCATCAGGAAATCCAGCC
>DATCWU010000368.1:0-1897 GCA_036566165.1 Rhodanobacter sp.
TCACCCCAACCCTCTCCCCCGGCGGCGCCGGGGCAGAGGGAGCCAAGAACGCCCCCTCGCCCCAGGCCTCTCCCCCGGCCGCGCCAAGGGTGAGAGAATCGCGAACCCGGTGCGTCTAGCTCCCTCTCCCCCGGCGCAGTCGGGGGAGAGGGTTGGGGTGAGGGGGCCGTTTCCCTTGTTGCATCTGCGTGCCGCGCTGTACCAGCTCATCCGCCAGTTCTTCATTGAGCGCAACGTGCTCGAAGTGGAAACGCCGATGTTGTCCGCTGCCGGCAATACCGAGCCGAACATCGAGAGTTTCACTACCGTGTTCACCGGTCACGTCGATGCGGGCGCACGCGAGCGCTGGTTGCGCACCTCGGCCGAATATCCGCTGAAACGTCTCCTGGCGGCGGGCGTCGGCGATTGCTACGAGTTGGGCCGGGTGTTTCGCAATGGCGAGGCCGGGGGCCGGCACAATCCCGAGTTCAGCATGCTGGAGTGGTATCGCGTGGGTTGGGACCATCACCAACTCATGCGCGAAACCATTGCGCTGGTGCAGGCCGCGCTGGCGCTGGTGCAGCGCCAGGCCACGGTGCGTATCGTCAGTTACGGGCAGTTGTTTCTGGAGAAGTTGAAGCTGGATCCACTGCTGGCACCGCTCGACGACTTGCGCGCGCCGCTGGCCGCGCAACACATCGACCCCGAAGGGCTGACGCGCGACGACTGGCTGGATTTGCTGATCACCCATCGCCTGCAGCCGTATTTTGCGCGCGATTGCCTGACCGTGATCCACGACTACCCGGCCACGCAGTGCGCGCTGGCACGCATCCGACCCGGCGAGCCACCGCGCGCCGAACGTTTCGAGCTCTATCTGGGTCCGCTGGAGCTGGCCAACGGCTATCACGAGTTGAACGATGCGTGCGAACAGCGGGCGCGCTTCGAGCGTGACAATCAGCGTCGCGCCGAACGTGGTGCGCGCCAGTTGCCGCTGGACGAAGCGTTGCTGGCCGTACTGGATACGCTGCCCGATTGTGCCGGGGTCGCGCTCGGCATCGAACGTTTGCTGATGTGCCTGGCCGATACCGACGCCATTGCCGACGTGCTGGCGTTTCCGTTTGCCGCGGCTTGAGCATTCAAGCCCGGCCGGCAGCCCAAGCGATGGAATCGCACGGCTGGTTTAGAACTCAAGCTCCTGTGCGGCGCACAAGTAATCGACCAGCGGCGCGGCGTGCTTGAACGTGGCGACCGTCCACGCCAGCAATTGATCCGAGCAGACCAGCTCTTCGCTGCAAGCGGCGGACGCGACGAAGCTCTTGCGCTTGAGGTCGTCGATGAGTTCATGCGCCGGGTCGTACCCGCGTGGCGCCCGCACGAGTGATTCGCCGCCCAGTTGCAGGTGTTCGCGGAAGGTCTTGCTGCGCGTCGCGCGCTTCCACGCCGCCGGGTTGTCGACCATGAACTCGCGCACGTGCTTCAGGGCATCGGGTTCCGGATGCCACATGCCGCCGCCAGCGAAACAATCGCCGGGCTGCAGGTGCAGGTAGAACGACGGGGCTTCGATCTCGCGCCGGCGTTCGTGCCCGAAGCGGGCGCCTTGCCACGGTTTGTACGGCAGCTTGTTGTGCGAATAGCGCGTGTCCCGATAAACGCGAAACAGCGAGCCGCCGTTCTTGCGGAGGTCGGCCTGGTAGTGCGGGCTGAGTTTCGCCAGCGGTTCGCGCAGGTCGCTGATGAATTGCAGGAACGGTTCGCGCACATGCCGCTCGTAGTCGTTCTTGTGCGCATGGAACCACTCGCGATTGTTGTGGCGATCCAGTGCGCGGAAAAACCGGAAAGTGGCGGGCGTGAAATAACTGCTGGACATGCTGACTCGATGGCAGGTGGTGGCTCGGGACCGTCCGGCTCGTGGCTCGTG
>DATCWU010000370.1:0-2550 GCA_036566165.1 Rhodanobacter sp.
CGTTCTTCACGTCAAGCGCCGCAAACTGTGGCGTCGCCACTGCGGAGCGCGCCGATGATCGAACTCATTCGTGGATTGCCGCCGGGCACTCTGGGTTTTCGCGCGCATGGTCAGGTCACCAGCGACGATTACGAGCGCATCATCGTGCCGGATGTGGAAGCCGCGTTTGCACTCAACCGCAAACTGCGCCTGCTGTATCTCACCGCCGAGGACTTCGTCGGTTTTGATCCAGGTGCGATGTGGAATGATGCCAAGCTGGGGATGCGGCATTTCAGCGGCTGGGAGCGCATCGCGCTGGTGACTGACGTCCCGTGGCTGCAACTGGCTGCCGGCACGATGGGCTTCCTGGTGCCCGGCAAATTCCGGTTGTTTCCGGTGGCTGATCTGGAAGCGGCCAAACACTGGATCACCGAAGCTGTCGAGGCTTGATAGGGGCTCGCCCGGCGGGGAGTTGCAGCGTTGGCAAGCGCTCGCCCGGGCGACACGGCTGCGCTCGATCGCCCCCCGCGCCACTGCGGCTGCGTGGCTCTGCCGGTTCATTGCGCGATGGATGGCACCAGGCACGCGGCAGTTTCCATGCACGCCTCGTGCAGGTGCTCCGCCTTCCATACCAAGGCGCGATGAATGCGATTTCTTCGTGGCTCGTGGGGGTGGGCGCTCTGCTAAGATAGTTGGTCATTTTTTCGTGATCCATCGCCATGATCGAGACCAATCCCATCCTTGAGCAGATCGCCGACATTCGTGAGCGTGTCGAGTCGCTGCGGAGGTACCTTTGACTACGCTACCAAGCGCGAGCGGCTGGAAGAGGTAACCCGCGAGCTGGAGAATCCCAAGGTCTGGGACGAGCCGGCGCGCGCGCAGGAACTGGGGCGGGAGCGCGCCCGGCTGCATACCATCGTGGATGGCATCGATACGCTGACTACCGGCCTTGCCGACGCCGGCGAGTTGCTGGAGCTGGCCATGGCCGATGCCGACGATGACACGGCGAACGCCGTGGTCAAGGATCTGGCGCGGCTGGAGGCACAGGTTGGCAAGCTGGAATTCCAGCGCATGTTTTCCGGCCCGATGGATACCTGCAACGCGTTTGTCGACATCCAGTCCGGTGCCGGCGGTACCGAAGCACAGGATTGGGCTGAGATGCTGCTGCGCATGTATCTGCGCTGGTGCGAACATCGCGGCTGGAAGACGGAATTGATGGAAGTCTCCGGCGGCGAGGTGGCCGGCATCAAATCTGCCACGTTCCGCGTCGAGGGCGATTACGCCTACGGCTGGCTGAAGACGGAGATTGGCGTGCATCGCCTGGTGCGCAAGTCGCCGTTTGATTCCGACAACCGCCGCCACACCAGCTTCACCTCGGTGTTCGTGTCGCCGGAGGTGGACAACGAAATCCACATTGACATCAACCCGGCCGACCTGAAGATGGACGTTTATCGCTCATCCGGCGCCGGCGGCCAGCACGTCAACAAGACCGAATCGGCAGTGCGCATCACGCACATCCCGACCGGCACGGTAGTCGCGTGCCAGGTCGAGCGCAGTCAGCATTCCAATCGCGAGCGCTGCATGAAGATGCTGGCCGCCAAGCTGTACGAGCTGGAAGTGAACAAGCGCAATGTCGAACGCGACGCGGTCGAGGCCACCAAGTCGGATATCGGCTGGGGCAGCCAGATCCGCAACTATGTGCTGGACCAGAGCCGCATCAAGGATCTGCGTACTGGCATCGAGCGCACCGATACCCAGAAAGTGCTTGACGGCGATCTCGACGAATTCATCGAAGCCAGCCTGAAATCGGGCCTGGCAGCCGGCTCCAAGCGCATCGACGCCTGACCTTGTTCATCAGCTGCAGCAATATTCGGAATTCCGCATGACCAGTGACCACGTGACGTCCCCCAGCACCAGCGTCGAATCGGCGCCCGACGAAAACAAGCTCATTGCCGAGCGCCGCGAAAAACTCAAGACGTTGCGCGCTGCCGGCGTGGCGTTTCCCAACGATTTCCGCGTCGGCAATTTTGCGGGTGACCTGCAGGCTGCGTTTGCGGACAAGGATGTACACACCACGGAAGCACTCGAAGCCGCCGCGCAGCGGGTAAAGGTTGCCGGGCGCATGGTGCTGAAACGCGTGCAGGGCAAGGTGAGCTTCGTGCAGCTGCAGGATTTTTCCGGCCGCATCCAGCTGTTCATCCGCCTGGGCACGGTGGCCGAAGATGTCTACGCGGCATTCAAGGGCTGGGACGTCGGTGACATCGTCGGCGCCGAAGGCACGCTGATGCGCACCCACACCGGAGAATTGACGGTACGCGTGGACGGGTTGCGCCTGCTGACCAAGAGTTTGCGTCCGCTGCCGGACAAGTTTCACGGCCTGGCCGACGTGGAGCAGCGCTATCGCCAGCGCTATATCGATTTGATTGTCACCGAACAGTCGCGCCGCACCTTCGCGCAACGCTCGAAAATCATCGGTTTCATCCGCCAGTGGCTGGAGCTGCCGGCGCGACGTTTCATGGAAGTGGAAACGCCGATGATGCACATGATTCCCGGCGGTGCCACGGCGCGGCC
>DATCWU010000388.1:0-11784 GCA_036566165.1 Rhodanobacter sp.
GACGATCGCTGGTATTACGGCCTGCCCGAACTGACGCGCGACCGGTGGCGTGGCGAGCGGCGCATCAGCAATCCCGGCTGTTACGCCACCGCGATCCAGCTTGCCATTGCGCCGCTGAAGGATGTGCTGGCCGCACCGCCGGTGTGCTTTGGCGTGTCCGGCTATTCCGGCGCCGGTACCATACCGTCGGACCGCAACGATCCGGAGAAGCTGCGCGACAACCTGATGCCGTATGCGCTGGTCGGCCATGGGCACGAACGCGAGGCGGCGTTCCGGCTCGGTGTGCCGGTCGACTTCATGCCGCACGTGGCGCCGCATTTTCGCGGACTGATGGTGACGACCAACCTGTATCTGGCTCGTGGGCTGAAGCGCGATGAGGTGCTGGCACGTTTTACCCACGCCTATGCCGACGAACCGCTGGTCAAACTGGTCGACGAGGCGCCTTGGGTCAGCCGCATTGCCGGGCGTCAGCATGCCGAGATCGGTGGCATCACGTTATCGGCGGATGGCAAACGCGTGGTGATTGTGGCGACGCTGGACAACTTGCTGAAAGGTGCAGCGACCCAGGCGCTGCAGAATATCAATCGTGCGCTCGGTTGCGACGAGATGACGGGCATTCCGCGACCGTGAAGCACCTGCCGTGTCGCCGCCGGTCGGTCCATGCATTCGTCAGGAACCCCCGCCATGCGAGGCTCGCCCCGAACATGGCATCGTCTGGCCCGATGCGGTGGCGCCATTCCAGGTTGGCGACGATCGGTGCATGTGATGTTGCCCTTCGACGCCGTTATGGACCGGCAGGTATCCGTTTGCGGCATTCCCGCGTGAAGCAAGCTTTGGAAAAACGATCATGACGCAACCCCTCTGGCAGAAACCCGACAGCAAGATCGACGCACGCATCATGCAATTCCTCGCTGGCGACGACGTGCTGCTGGATCGCGAGTTCTTTCTGTACGACATCACCGCCAGCAAGGCGCACGTCGAAGGGCTGGCGAATATCGGCGTGATCAGCACGGATGAAGCGGCGGCGTTGAAGCGTGAGCTGGATGCGTTGGCTGATGACTTCCAATCGGGCGCCTTTGTACTGGACGAGCGTTATGAAGACGGCCATTCGGCGATCGAGGCGCGTCTCACCGAGCGGCTTGGCGATGCCGGCCGTCGCGTGCATACCGGCCGCAGCCGCAACGACCAGATCCTGGTGGCCACGCGGCTGTGGCTGAAAGATCAGTTGGCGACTTTGCGAACTCATTGCCATGCCATTGCGCAGGTTTGCCTTGACCGCGCTGCACAGCCGATGTTGCCACTGCCCGGGTATACCCATCTGCAGCGTGCGGTGGTGTCGTCCACGTCGATGTGGTTTGCCGGCTTTGCCGAGGGCTTCATTGACAACGCCTGGCGCGCGCAGCAGACGTCCGATTGGATCGACGCCAATCCATTGGGCACCGCTGCCGGCTACGGCGTGAACCTGCAGCTCGACCGCGAGCACACCACGCAGGTGCTCGGCTTCGCGCGCATGCAGATCAGTCCAATCTACGCGCAACTGTCGCGCGGCAAGTTCGAGATGGCGGTGCTGGAAGCGATCGCCAGTGCGCTGCTCGACCTGCGTCGACTGGCGTGGGATTTGTCGTTGTTCACCACCGCCGAGTTCAACTTCGTGCAACTACCGGCCGAATACACCACTGGCAGTTCGATCATGCCGAACAAGCACAATCCCGATGTGGTGGAACTGCTGCGCGCCAGTTACGCCAGCGTGGCGGCGGCGCGTTGCGAGGTCGAACAGTTGATGTCGCTGCCGTCGGGCTATCAACGCGATGTGCAATTTTCCAAGGGCTCGCTGTTTCACGGCGTGACACATGGTTTGCGCGCACTGCAACTGGTGCCCGACTTGCTGGCGCGCATGCAGTGGAACGAGCGCGCCATGCGGGCCGCAATCGAGCCGGCGATGTACGCGACCGATGTGGCCATCGAGCAGGCCGCCGCCGGTGTCCCGTTCCGTGATGCCTATCGCGCGGCAGCGCAGGCAGTGGATGCGGCCGGGCACGGACGTACGCCCGAAGGTAGCCTGGCGGCGCGCGTTTCACCCGGTGCAGAGGGTGATTTGCGTCTGGACGCATTGCAGCACCGGCTGCAGCAACTGGCGGGATGAGTACGGTACGGCATACCATCTTGCGCCTGCCGGCCGCACTTCGGTATGCATGTGGTGGTCAGTCGATGGTGGCGACAGGCTCCTGGCAAAGAGTGCACGCAACTGGGCTTGCTCTGGACGCACGAAGTCTGCGGAGCGTATCCTCGCCCGTGCTGAAGGCAGCAAAAGCGTTGTGTTGGTACAGACAGCATGGCAAACCATCCCTCACGGTGTTGCATGCCATTTCCCGGATTCCGCCTTCTGCCCCCACCACTTCATATTTTGGCCCGCCCGACGCTGCTGGTGTTGCCGGGTGAGGATGCCAACGTCGCTTTGCCATGGCACTCCGCATGAATGACATCGCCTCCAACGCGCAACCGCTCATCGCCGACGCCGAAGCTGGCGCCGCGCCGCCTGTGGTCTCGGCCATGCCGGTGATGAAGGCTTCGGCGACGCGTTACAGCGTGCTCGGTGCGGTCAGTTTCGTGCATGTCCTCAACGACATGATGCAGTCGGTGATCGTGGCGATCTATCCGCTGCTCAAGGGCGAGTTCAACCTGAGCTTCTTTCAGATTGGGGTCATCACGTTGACGTTCCAGTTGACGGCCTCGCTGTTGCAGCCGGTGGTCGGCATGGTCACGGACAAGAAGCCGCTGCCGTATTCACTCCCGATCGGCATGTGTTTCACCCTGGTTGGCTTGCTGCTGCTGGCGGTGGCGCCAACCTACCCGATCCTGCTGTTCTCGGTGGCGCTGATCGGGTGTGGCTCGGCGACGTTTCACCCCGAATCGTCGCGCGTTGCGCGCATGGCGTCGGGCGGAAAATACGGGCTGGCACAGTCAGTGTTCCAGATCGGGGGCAATCTGGGCCAGGCACTGGGGCCGTTGCTGGCCGCAGGGATCGTGCTGAAATTTGGGCGTGGGCACGTCGGCTGGTTTGGCCTGGTGGCACTGCTGGGGATCGTCGTGTTGCTGCAGGTTGGTCGCTGGTACAGCCGCCACATCAACGAGCGGGTCAGGAAACGTCTGGCAACGGACCAGCCGCTGTATTCCGCACGGGTCGTGCATCGCACGGTCGGTGTGTTGATGGTGCTGATGTTCTCGAAGTTCTTTTATCTGGCCAGCATCAGCAGCTATTACGAGTTTTACCTGATGCATCATTTCGGCCTGTCGATGACGACGGCGACCAATTTGTTGGCGGTGTTTCTGATGGCGGTCGCAGCCGGGACGCTGGTTGGCGGCCCGATCGGCGACCGCATTGGCCGCAAGCAGGTGATCTGGTTTTCGATTCTCGGCATTGCCCCGTTCACGCTGTTGTTGCCGCATGTGGACCTGGCGTGGACGGTCGGACTCAGCGTGGTGATCGGCGCGGTGCTGGCGTCGGCGTTCCCGGCGATCATCGTCTATGCGCAGGACATGATGCCGTACCGCATCGGCATGGTATCGGGCATGTTCTACGGGTTGTCGTTCGGTCTCGGCGGTCTCGGCGCTGCCGTGCTCGGTGGGCTGGCGGACCACTTCGGCATCGAGTTTGTGTATCAGGTGTGCGCGTTTTTGCCGCTGCTCGGGTTACTCGCAGTGTTCCTGCCCGATGTCCGTCCGCCCGGGCGCGTGCCCGCGCCGGTGGTGCGGGACGCCTGACATTCACCGCCCGACGTTACGAAGTGTCGGAACGGTTTTCGTCGCGCTGTTCTTCATTGCGTCATCCCGGCGCAGGCTGGAGGTGCTTCACAACAGCGAAGCTGGTCATCGCTTCACCCCGGCTTTGAAGCCACCGCAATCAGGCGACGCGCTCAAAACTTTTCCACGGCTGGTCGCAAATCCAGTTCCAGTGTCCACGCCGAGCGCGGCTGCTGGCAAAGCTGCCAGTAGCTCTCGGCGATCGCAGCGGGGTCAAGGAAGTTTTCCGCACCTGCTTCGGGTTGGCGATCGCGCGCGGCAGGCGCATCGATGCGGCCATCGATCACCACGTGCGCGACGTGGATACCCCGCGGACCAAATTCGCGTGCCGTGCTTTGCGCCAGCGCGCGCAGCCCAAACTTGCCGACCGCCAGCCCGGCGAATCCGGCGCCGCCCCGCAACGCTGCCGTTGCGCCAGTGAACAGGATTGTCCCGTTACCTGCATCGAGCATTGCCGGCAGCACTTCGCGTGCGGCCAGAAATCCACCGAAGCAATTCGCCCGCCAGGCCGTTTCGAAACGTGCCGGGTCCAATTCCAGAATCCCGCCCTGCAGAAACATGCCGGCGTTGTAGATGAGCACGGCCGGCTGGCCCTGGGCCTTGCGCACGCGCGCAAAGGCAGCGGCGACGCTGGCCAGATCTCCGGCGTCGCAATCGTAGCCACAGCCTGCATGCCCGTGCGCCGCAAGTTGGGTCAACGCGGGTTGTCGCGCATGTTCGCTGCGTGAAAGCAACGCCAGCGCGTAGCCGCCTGCCGCGAAACGCGCGGCCAGCGCGCTACCCAGTCCCGGGCCGACGCCGACGATGACTGCCAGCGGTGGTGTGGATGACGTCATGGTCAAATTCTCCTCAACAATCTGTGTCGTGCAGGCATCGCATCGTGCCGCTCCGGGTCAACGCGTGCTGCGACGCTCAGCGCTTGCGCGCCGCAGTGGTCAGTTCGTCCAGCGCCTGAAATTCCTCGTCGGACAGCACAATATCCGCTGCGCCGACGTTCTCTTCCAGATGCGCGCGTTGCGAGGTACCGGGAATCGGCAACATCACCGGGCTGCGTTGCAGCAGCCATGCCAAAGCAATCTGGCTCATGCTGGCGTGATGGTGTTGCGCAACCATGGCAAGCGGTGAGCCCGGCTTCAGCAACCCGCCGCCCGAAAGCGGGTACCACGGAATGAAACCGATGCCGTGTGTCTCGCAGTACGCAAGCACGTCGTCATGCATGCGGAACGTCACGCTGTAGCGGTTTTGCACGGTGGTCACCGGGAAGAATGCTTCCGCCGCGCGAATTTCCTCGACGCTGACTTCGCTCAGCCCGGCAAATCGCATCAAGCCGTCGTCGAGCATGGCCTTGATCGCGCCAAACTGTTCGTCGCGAGGCACCTTGGGATCGATCCGGTGCAATTGCCACAGCGGCAGTTGCTCCAGGCCCAGTCGGCGCAGGCTCAATTTCACCTGTTGCAGCAGATAGTCCGGCCGTCCCACCGGCACCCATTCGCTCGGCCCCGGACGTACCTGCCCGGCCTTGGTCGCGATCACCAAACCCGCATATGGATGCAGCGCCTCGCGAAGCAGCGGCTCGGAAACATCCGGTCCGTAGGAATCAGCCGTATCGATGAAGTTGATGCCCAACTCGGGCACGCGCCGCAATGTGCGCAGCGCCTCCGCCCGATCCGGTGGTTCGCCCCATACCCCGGACCCGGTGACGCGCATTGCGCCGTAGCCAAGTCGGTGTATCGCCAGTTTGCCACCCAGCAAAAACTCGCCGGAGCGGGCCGCGTCTGGAACAGCCATGCTCATGCCTTGCTTACAGGAGATTGGTTTCAGCATACGCCGCCGTCTACCGCGCGGCCAAAACTCACCCATAGTGGTGAGCCCGCAAGTGCGCGTGCTGCCGGGGCGCATTGTCAGGCGACACTCGCGTTGCCCCCGCGGCAGCAGGATGGCAGGGCGGCCAACGCCGTGCTCTCCGCAAGCAGGTGCGATTGCGCCAACACATCCATCGGCACCCAATCTGGAAATGGCTCGACCTTCACCACGTGCCGACCAGAGGCCGTGTGTTCCTCGGCAAGCCGCGCCAGCTGTGCTGGCCGAAAGTGCCCGGCGCTGCGAACCAGTGCTGGCCAGAGTCGACGGTGCACGAGCGTGATCTTGCCGGCTACAAGCCGGCAGACCAGCACCTGGCTGGAAGCGCGGACGGCGCGGGTGACGGTGAAGATTTCCTTGCCGCGCGGATGTGACCACCAGTTGCCAGGCATGGCCTCGCCAGCGATAGCCTCCACCAAAGAAGGCACCTTGCCATGCGCAGCCTCCAGCACGATGCCATGCTGACGGATGAACGCGAGGGCTTGCTCGGGAGTCAATAAAGTTCTTCCTGCGCGATCAGCCAGTGAGCTGGCTGGATCGCCACGTGTCGGGTTTGGTTGAGCGCAAGGTCGGGCCACGCTATTTGGCAGACGAACCGGGAACCGTACTCATTGGCCCGCGGGTGGCTGCCACAACTCCAGCTTGTTGCCCTCGGGGTCGAGCACCCATCCGAATTTGCCGTAATCCGATTCTTCAACCTTGTCTTCGACCTGGCAGCCTTCGGCGCGAAGTGCCGCCAGCAGGCCGTGGAGATCAGACACCCGATAGTTCACCATGAACCCGGCAGTGCTCGGCGCAAAGTACGTCGTGTCGTCCTTGAAGGGACTCCAGACGGTGGTTCCCGTTCCTGTCGGGTTGTCTTCGGTTATCCAGTGGAAGGCAACTCCACCCCACTCCTCGACGTTCATTCCCAGATGGTCCCGGTACCACTCCGCCAGAACCTTGGGGTTCCTGGCTTTGAAAAACACACCGCCAATACCAGTGACACGTTTCATGCGTAGTCTCCTCGGCGCAAGAATAGCTTGGGTGGTGGCCTGCATCGCCAGACGCCTGAATTGCGCCGGGCGATGCACTCGATCGCGTTACTTTCCAGCCCCGCGCAGGTAGAGCCCGGAGATATCCGGCGCGACCAGTTGGGGTGAGGGGCTGCCTTTGACGTCGCCGAAATAAGTGTGCGTGTTCCAGGCATTGGTGGCCTCCGCCATTTCTTCGGGATGCTCGCCGTGCGGGCACCGAGGCTGGACAGCCACAGCCCTGTCGGCGTGGGGCTGGTGTTGCTGCCGTGCAGCTCTTCCGGCTTGGCGGCAATCTCCGTATGGGCGAGATCATCGGCAAGCGTGGCTTGGTAGAGCGTGTCGCCAATCGTGGCGGTGGCGGTGGATGCAGTGGTCATGTGGCTTCCTTTGCCGGGGGTCAACGATACGTCGCATCCTGGTGCGACTGAAGCGCGGGCAGCACGTCAGGGCCGGCGTCTGCCCGTGCTGCGGCAAGACAGACACCGACCAGACATCATGAAAGCGCAGGTTTGCCAATCTTCGCGTCAATGCTGGCCGCACCGGCGCCGTATCTGGAGAACCACAGCAGACCGCCAACGATCGAGAGATTCTTCATGAAGTTGATGGCCTGTCCGGGATCGGCGAAATGCGTGTGGGCGATCAGCGCCGAGCCCACGGTGAATGCGGCGAGGATGGCTGCCACCCAGCGCACTTTGAACCCGGACAGCAAGGCCAGGCCGCCGCCCAGTTCGATAAGTATGACCAGCGGAGTGACTATGCCCGCCATGGGGATACCCAGTGCAGCGAAATAGCCTTCGGTACCGCTGAAGCCGGTCAACTTTTGCCAGCCGGAGATGATGAAAAGCTGCGCCATCAACAGGCGAGCCAGCACACTGATCACTTTATCCACGATGTTCTCCTTACCATACGGTTGGTTGGATATGCCGGTTCATCCGGACCGAACGCAGCGCATGCTTCGCTCGGGTTTTGACCACGCAATGGTTCGTTGTTGCCTCGTTGTAAATACCCTTGTCTACAGCGGTTTGCGCTCATCGACGTTGGCGGGTGTACGCGCGGGAAAGCGCCTGATAGGGGCGACAGGCCGCAAGTGCCTCGCCCGGGTGGGCCGGTGCCGGCCAGGCGGCAGACACCGGCTGGGTTTACTGTATCTGACCGAAACGACCGCTGCTGAAGTCAACAAGAGCCTGCTCGATCCCGGCTTGCGTATTCATCACGAACGGGCCGTGGCCGACTCGGGGTTCGTCGATCGGCTCGCCACTCAGCAATAGCAAGGTGGCGTCACGGTTCGCCTCGATGGAAAACCTCGGACCCTTCGCGACCCAGTATCACCATCTGCGCATCGCGCGCGAGTTCGCTGCCGTTGACCAGCCCCCGTGCCATGCAGCACGACCAGGGCCAGTGTGTGTCGCGCGGCACGCTGAACGTGGCGGCGTGGTCGGTACGCAGGCGTACATCCCACGCATTCATCGGGGTGACGTATGCGCTCGCCAGCGATCACGCGCACGCTGCCGGCATCCTCCGGCAGGCTCACGGTCGGGATGTCGCGATTGAGGATGCCTTGGTAGCCAGGCTTCGTCATCTTGTCTTTGGCCGGCTTGGCGCGACGACACCCGGTGCTTCACCGTGGCGTCAACCAGCCGCGTGCCACGCCCGCACGGCTTCGGCAAATGCCAGGCAGTCGGCGAAGCGGTTGTACAGCGGTACAGGGGCGACGCGGATGACGTCGGGTTCGCGCCAGTCGATGATGAAGCCGTGCGCCATCAGATCATCGAAGAGCGCGCGGCCTTGTGCGCGCCCGGCGATCACGCGGATGGAGAGTTGCGCGCCGCGGCGCTCGGGCGCGGCGGGCGTGACCACTTCGAGCACATCGGCCAGCTGCGTGTGCACCAGCCATTCCAGATAACCGGTGAGCCGGCGGGATTTTGCGCAGATGGCGGGCATGCCGGCGCGGCGGAACAGCTCCAGCGCTATGCGCAACGGCGCCAGCGCGAGGATCGGCGGGTTGGACAGTTGCCAGCCGTCGGCGCCAGGTGTGGGTTGAAACTGCGTCGGCATCAGGAAGCGGGTGGCCTTGTCGTGGCCCCACCAGCCGGCAAAGCGCGGCAACGCCGCGTTGGCATGCCGTTCGTGCACGAACATGCCGCCGACGGCGCCGGGACCGGCGTTGAGATACTTGTAGCTGCACCAGATCGCGAAATCCGCGTTGCTGGCGTGCAGTTGCAGCGGCAGGTTGCCGACGGCGTGAGCAAGGTCGAAGCCGACCATGCAGCCGTAGCGGTGCGCCAGCGTGGTGATCGCCTGCAGGTCGAACGCCTGACCGTCGCGGTATTGCACGCCAGGCAACAGCACCAGTGCGATACGTGAACCTTGCGCGGCCAACGCGTTTTCGATGGCGGCCATCGACAATGTGCCGTGCGCCTCGTCCGCTGCCACTTCGATGAGCGCGGTCGCTGGATCAAAACCGTGAAACCGAATTTGCGATTCCACCGCGTAGCGGTCCGTGGGAAACGCGCCGGCTTCGATCAGGATGGCGGGTCGTGCGGCGGTCGGGCGGTAAAAGCTGACCATCATCAGATGCAGGTTCACGCCCAGCGTATTCATTGCCACCACTTCGGACGGCAGCGCGCCGACGACGGTAGCGAGGTCGTCGCGCACAAACTCGTGGTAATCCATCCACGGCAAACGGCCCTTGAAATGGCCTTCCACCCCCAGCTGGCCCCAGTAATCCAGTTCCGCGTTGACCGCCTCACGCACGGCGCGCGGTTGCAGGCCGAGCGAGTTGCCGCAGAAGTACACGCTGTCCACCTGCTGGCCGTCGCCGCTTGCATGCGGGGGGATCAGGAACTCGTCGCGGAAGGCGCGTAATGGGTCCGCGGCGTCCTGGGCACGCGCCCAATCGGTGGTGGCTTGAAAATCGGGCATGACGCGGTCCTGTATGTGCTTTGTTGATTGTAGAAGCGGGTGGCGACGCCGTATTTTTTGCAGCGTGGCAAGGATCGCTTGCTGGCGCCAATTTTCGGCCGGGGTGCGGCCGCAGAAGCCGGCGGGCAGTGCCCGCCGGCGTGCCGATCCCGCATCGCACCGCGTGAGCATGGTTGCACAGCGTGCCGGGAAGAGCGCACTGCCCGCCGACATTGTCGCCAGTCAGCAACGAGACACAGGCCTCGCGGCTGAAGCTGCTTCGCGGGTTCGCCGGTGGTGGTGGTGGCTGCGGGCTACTTCAACTGCGCCGCGATCGATGCGCAGCCTTTGTCGAACGCGGTTTTCCAGGCGGCGCCAGCCTCACTTTGGGCGGGTCGTACGCAACGCAACTGAATGGCATAACCGTTCTTCATCCAGTATTGCTCGGAATAATCGGCAGCAACGCCGCCTTCCTGGGCGGTATACACAATGCGGTTTGGCTGCGGCACACCGGGCACGACCTTGTAGCCTGGCAGCGTCATCGACTTCGCCGTGGCGTCGCTCATGTACTGTTGAAAGGCGTTGACCGTTGGCGCCAGTTTTACCGTCACGGTGATGCGGGCGAGGCTGCTCTTGCCGGTGGGTGACGCATCGGGCACCTGGAATACGCGTGCTTCGGGGTCACCTTGCGTTTCCATGATGCCCAGCCAGGAATCGGGCGTGGTGAACGTGATGCGGCCGTTGGCCATGCTTACGTCGCCGGCCTGCACGCTGGTGGCAAGCAGCAACGCGGTGATCAGGGTGGCCATAGTGCTGATGGGGCGCAGGAGACTCATGTCGGTTCCTTGGATGGAGCGGCGAAGCGCTGCAACGGCAAACCCAGCCATTCCAGCGCAGTGCCATGAAACAACCGGGCGCGCGCGGTGTCGTCCAGCCCCAGCGCTTCGATGCCGCTGCCAGGTTCCTGCTCGCCTAGCGGGAAAGGATAGTCGGTGCCCAGCATCACTTGGCGGTCACCGGTCACATTCAACAGATAGCGCAGTGCATCGTCGTCATGCACGCAGGAATCGAAATACATGCGCTTGAGGTATTCGCGCGGGTTGCGTGGGTTGTCGGTGGCAACCAGGTCCGGGCGCATCTTGAAGCCGTGTTCGATGCGGCCAATGGTGAACGGGAAACTGCCGCCACCGTGCGCCAGCATCACCCGCAGTTTCGGCAGACGCTCCAACACGCCGCCAAACGTCAGACAGCATGCCGCGCGCGATTGTTCGGCAGGCATGCCGACCAGCCACGGCATCCAGTATTTGGGCATGCTGGGCATACCCATCATGTCCCACGGGTGCACCATGACGGCCGCGCCGAGATCGGCGGCGGCTTCGAAAAACGGGAATAGCTCCGGCGCGTCCAGGTTCCAGTCGCCGCAGTGCGAGCCAATCTGCACGCCTTGCAGGCCAAGCTCGTCGATGCAGCGTTCGAGTTCGCGAATCGCCAGGTCCGGTGCCTGCAGCGGCACCGTGCCGATGCCGGCATAATGGCGCGGGTAATCGCGACACATGCCGGCCATGTGGTCGTTCAAATGGCGATGCAGTTCCAGCGCCTGATACCCTGGCGCCCAGTACGAAAACAGTACCGGTACGGTGGAAATCACCTGTACGTCGACGCCGAAGCGCGCGTAGTCGTCGATGCGCGTTTGCGGGTCGAACGCCGAATCCCACACTTCGCGGAAGAACTTGCTGTCCTTGTAGATGCGATGGCGGCCACCGGTATGCGTCATCACCGGGAAGCGGTCGTCGCCATACTTGGCCGCCAGATTCGGCCAATCACGGGGCAGGATGTGCGCGTGGGTATCTATTTTCAGCATGGGCGCAGTGTAAAACGTCCGTGCCGCGGCGTCGCGCGAGTGCAAGCGCCTGGGCTGTCCGCTGGACAGCTGACCGCAAGGCTTGCTCGGGATGCACAGAAGCCCCATGAAAGTCAGGTGTGCCCACGGTGCGTTTGGCGTGATGTGCAACAGTATCGTGGTCAGTACCAGGCCGAACACCGTGCCGGGTACGCGCAGCAGGCCAATCTTGAACGTTGCGGCAAAGTCCGAATCCGCCGCAACGGCGACTGTCATCGGCAACCAGTAGATCACAGCTAGTCGGTGTCCGGCCGGTCCCCGGTTTTCACTTTGCGCTTTTCCAGCTCCAGCACCAACGGGGTCAGC
>DATCWU010000404.1:0-1234 GCA_036566165.1 Rhodanobacter sp.
TCCCTCAATTGTTGAATGTATCGGCCGGTGGCAATCGCGGACATTGATCGACCGGCCGCACCTGCAACAACAACCGCATCGTTGTGGGACCAACGAGATTTTTGTTGCCGGACGTCCAGCATTCATCCAGGGTTGAACAGAAACATATATCGATCGCCATTCGACCGGCAGCCGCAGCGTGAAAGCGTTGCCAGAGATCCTGTTCCGGAAAGTGGATGATCTGCAGCTCCTCGCCTGGGCTCAGCACATAGTGATTGAGCGTCGTCTGGATGAAGCGGTGCGGCGGCAATCTCAGCGTAGCCAGCACGCGATTCCAATCAGTTTGCGGCTTGCCATCAATCCAGACCTGCACACCACGCACGATCGCCGGACCCACGCCCTTGTTGTTCACAACCAGCGACTGGGTCAGATCGTTGTTCCCGGCGATCAAATACGGCCAGACCTGCGCCCGCACCTGCTCGCGCTGGATGTAGGCGGTGTAACCGGCGACGACCAAAGCGAGCAAGCCGACCAACGAAGCGACAACCACCCCAAGCGCATCCCACCGACGTCGATGATCGTCTGCTTCGGCACGGGCTTCGCCCTTGATCGGCTGCGGTCTGGTCATTGCCTGTCAGTCGCCCGTGCCACTGCCAAACAGCGCATCCAGCTTTTGCTCGAAAGCGTGATAGTCGAGATAGTCATACAACTCCTCACGCGTTTGCATGCTCGGTATGGCGGCCTGCTGCGTGCCGTCACGACGCACGGTCTGGTAGAAATTCAACGCCGCCTTGTTCATCGCCCGATAGGCGCCGCAGCAATACAGAATGATGTCGACGTTGGCGCTGGCGAGTTCTTCCCGGGTGAACAAGGGGGTCATGCCGAACTCGGTGATGTTGGCCAGAATCGGCACCTGCACCGCCGCCTTGAACTGGCGATATTGCTCCAGCGTGTAAATCGCCTCGGGGAAGATCATGTCCGCGCCAGCCTCGACACAGGCCTGCGCACGTTCTATCGCCGCCTCCAGACCTTCGACTGCAATGGAATCGGTGCGTGCCATGATCACGAACTGATCATCCGTGCGTGCATCGACCGCCGATTTCACCCGGTCCACCATCTCTGCCCTGGACACAATGGCCTTGCCGGGTCGATGGCCGCAGCGCTTCGCCGCCACCTGGTCCTCGATGTGCAGTGCTCCGGCCCCGGCCTTGATCAGCGAGCGCACGGTGCGGGCAATGTTGAACGCCCCGCCCCA
>DATCWU010000435.1:0-16988 GCA_036566165.1 Rhodanobacter sp.
GCACGATTCCGATGGCTCCATCGCAAACAAGCGCACGTTCGGATTGACCGCGCGGAATGCCTGGCCGGTACCGATCAAGGTGCCACCCGTACCAACTCCCAGCACCAGCGCATCAGGCAACTGGCCGGCTGGCAACTGCGAGAGGATTTCCGGTCCGAACACCAGGCGGTTTTCCTCCACGTTCCACTCTGACTCAAACTGACCCGGCGCAAAATACCCCGGCTGCTGGCCAAGCTCGCGTGCGCGTTTCAGCGCCTCATTGACATGGAAGTTGCCGCAGAACAACACCTCGGCACCATAAGCGCGCGAGATTGCCACGCGTTCGCTGGACATGCCCTCGGGCATCACCACCAGCATGCGATACCCCTTTACCGCGGCAACCATCGACAACGCGTTGCCAGTGTTGCCGCTGGTCGCCTCGACAATCGTGTCACCGGGCTTGAGCAAGCCTTCCTGTTCGGCTTTCTCGATCATGTACTTGGCAATGCGCGCCTTGATCGAGCCGGACGGGTTGAGAAACTCGACCTTGGCATACACCCCTTCGATATTGAGTAACGGGGTGTCGCCCACGGCATCGAGGATGTTCGCGGACACGGTGGTGAAGCGGGTAGCCATGGTGCAACGCTCCTTGATCCGAACGGATACAAATCAAGCGGGCGTACACAACCCTGTGTGCCCGCTGGTGTACTACAGGTTGAACAACAGCAGGTTTCTGCGCGAAGCCTAGCCCGCTGGCGTGGCGGCGTGCACATGCTGCATGGTGTCCAGCGCCAAGGCGGAATGTGCGTATGCGGCGCCCGCGCGCATCTCGGCCGCCACCCAGATCGCTTCCATGATTTGCTGTTCGGTGGCGCCTTGCTTCAATGCCTCGGCCGTGTGGCCCTTGATGCAATACGGGCATTGCGTGGTGTGCGCAACGGCGACGGCAATCAACTGCTTGGTGACATTGGGCAACGCGCCGTCGGCAAACACCGCGGCACTGAACGCCTTGAACGCCTTCAGCGGCTCGGGCGCCAGTTCGCGGCGCTTGCGCGCGATCTCTACGGTGGACTGCGGGTACATGGGTGCATCCATAACTGTCTCCTTGCTGATCACAGCGGCTGAGCCGCAAAATTCCGCCGTCGGCAACCGGTAACACAACCCGTGCCAGGGCATCGCCCGATGATGCCACCGACGACACCAGCTGCGTACCCGACAACACCCCGCGGACGAATACGACGCGACGCGCTGCCTCGTCGTTCCGCCTGAGCCGCGCAGGTGTCGATCACGCCTACAGACCCAGGTTGTTGTGTTCCAGTACGCGCTCGGCACGATAGCTTGACCGCACCAGCGGACCGGCCACCGCCTCCAGGAAACCCATGCCCAGCGCAAGCTCGCGATAAGCGTTGAACTGCGCAGGCGTGACGAACCGCTCTACTGGCAAGTGGTTCGGGCTTGGCCGCATGTACTGGCCCATGGTGATCACATCCACATTTGCCGCGCGTATATCGCGCAGCGTCTGTTCGAGCTCTTCGTCAGTTTCGCCCAGGCCCAGCATCAGACTGGTCTTGGTCAGCGTCTTCGGCGCATGTTGCTTGGCAAACTTGAGCACGCCCAATGTCTGCGCATACCCGGCGCGCGCATCACGCACCGGGTGGGTCAAGCGTTCCACCGTTTCCACGTTCTGCGCGTACGTAACCAGCCCCGCATCCAGCACCGTCGCCACCGACTCGAAGTTGCCGGCAAAATCGGGCGTCAACGCTTCCACTGCCGTTTTCGGCGAGCGCGCGTGAATGGCCGACACGCAGGCCGCGTAGTGCGCTGCGCCACCATCAGGCAGGTCGTCGCGATCAACCGAGGTCAACACCACATACTTCAAGCCCATCAGCGCCACCGCGTCAGCGACCTCCATCGGCTCCAGCGGATCAAGCCAGCCGTTGGGGTTGCCCGTGCTGACCGCACAGAACTTGCACGCGCGCGTGCACACTGACCCCATCAACATCAACGTGGCCGTGCCGCGACCCCAGCACTCGGCGATGTTCGGGCACTTCGATTCGGCGCACACCGTGCTCAGCCGATGGCTGTGCACAATGTGTTTCACCTCTTCGTACTGCGCGCCGCTGGGCAGTTTCACGCGCAACCACGGTGGCTTGCGACTGACGTCCGGCACCGCGCTCAGAGCGTTTGGCTTGATCCCGCCCTTGATCGCCCGCGTGCCTTGCGGGCTGGTGAACTTGGTTCCATCAGGAACGCGTGCGGGGGTCTCGTTGATACTGGTTTCGCTGCTCGCCATAAAGTCACATTCCGCGGATGTTGGCAGTCTCATGCGCGCTCTGCGCGGCTGCAATGACGTATATCAACTGGTCCCGGGACACGCATCGCGACACCACCGGCCGGCATCGACCCTGGTGTTCAACGGCGCTTGGGTGGAACCAGCCGAAGTTTCACTGGCGCATGCGCATAATTGCGGCACAGCATACGCTCGATCTCCACAGGCGCCAGTGGATAAGCATACAGATAGCCCTGCCCTTCCACGCAGCCGGCCTGCAACAGGAAGTCGTGCTGCGCTTCGGTCTCGATGCCTTCGGCGATGGTGCTGAGACCGAGGCTCTGCGCCATCGCCAGCATGGCCCGGGCAATGGCCACATCGTTCATGTTGTGCGGCAAGCCGGTGACAAATGAGCGATCGATCTTCAAATGGGCAACCGCGGGCAACTTGAGATACGACATGGAACTATAGCCCGTGCCGAAATCGTCGACGGCAACCCCGATGCCCAATCCTTCCAGCGTCTGCATGGTACGCACCACCTCTTCGCCCAAACGCAGCATCGCGCTCTCGGTGATCTCCAGCAGCAGGCGCGAAGACGACACTTGCATGCTCTGCAGCGCGCGGGTGACGCGCTCGACAAATGCGGGGTGGCCAAACCAGCGCGCCGAAATGTTGATGGCGACGCGAATCGGCGGCACGCCGGCGCGATCCCATGCCTGGATCTGCGCGCACGCTGCATGCATCACCCATTCGTCGATGCGGCGAATCAGCCCAAGGCTTTCGGCCACCGGGATGAACTCCGCCGGCATCACCTCCCCGCGCTCCGGGTGTTGCCAGCGCAGCAATGCTTCCACCGCCACGATGCGGCCGGTACTCATCTCGACACTTGGCTGATACACCAGGTGAAATTCTTCCCGTGCCAGCGCCTGACGCAACTCGGTAGCCAACTGCAAACGCTTGCGCGTCTGCGCGTGCATCATCGGCGTATAGAATCTCAGCGCGTTGCGCTCCTCGGTCTTCGCCGCGTACATCGCGGCATCAGCATTGGCGATCAAGGTGGCAGGGTCTGTGCCATCCAGCGGGTAGCCAGCAATGCCGATACTGGCACTGAGCACCACTTCGCAATCGTCCACATGCAACGGCTCGGACAATGTGGCCAGCAACCGATTGGCCAGCGAGCGTGCATCCTCGCGTACGGCGACACGGCGCACCAGTACGGTGAACTCGTCGCCACCAATGCGGCCGGCAATGTCGTCCGCGGACAGTTGGCGGTTGATGCGCTCGGCCACCTTGATCAACAGCCGATCGCCTACCGCATGGCTGTAGCTGTCGTTGACGATCTTGAATGCATCAAGGTCGATGAACAGCACCGCGACGGCCCCACGCTCGGCAGCAGCCACTTCAATGGCATCGGCGCTGCAGCGTTCAAACTCCGCGCGATTGACCAGTCCGGTCAACGGGTCATGGCGTGCCAGATGTTCCAAATGCTGTTGATTGGCCTTGCTGGCGTAAATATTGGTGAACACCGCGACGAAATACTGCACCACGTTCTCCGCGTCGCGGATTGCACTGATGCTCAGCTGTTCGGGATAGGTACTGCCATCGCTGCGGCGGCTGCGCACTTCACCAATCCAGTTGTGGCCGGCCCCAACATCCACCCAGATTGAAGACGGCAACGGTCTGCCATCGGGCAGCGTGCGGTGTTCGTCCAGTAGCTTGCCCTGGAGCGTCTCGACGGGAATCCCGGTGATGCGAAACTGTGCCGCGTTGGCGGATATCACTCGACGATCGGCATCAGCGATAAGCACGCCTTCGACAATGCTCGCCAATGCCTCGGCGGCAACTCGACGCTCGCTCTCCATCGCCATGCGATCGGAAATGTCGCGAATGATGGCCTGACGCACCGGGCGATCTCCCCAGGTCACCAGGCTGCTCTGAGTTTCCACTGGCCGCTTCTCGCCCGCAGCATCGAGCAAGCCATTGACGGTAGCCACCCCGACCTTGCGCGGCACAGGTTGTTGGAACAAATGCAGAAAACGGTCGCCCAGCAACTCGTGCGCGCTACGCCCGGTCCAGGCCAGCGCTGTGCGATTGGCGTCCAGAATGCGACCACTGCCTTCGTCGACCATCACGATCGCATCTGCCGCGCTGTCAAACAGCAAGCGATAACGCTCTTCGCTGCCGCGGATACTCGCGAGGGTCCGCCGGGCCATCGCCAACCACAACAATGCCGCAATACACGCCGCGCCCAGCACCCCGGCAAACAGGACGCGCCCCAGCCAGACAGAACCCGCCGCAATCTGTAACGAGAACGATTTGCTGCGCGGTTCTATGAAATCGTTGATCTTGTCGATCCGTTCGCGCTGGCGGGCAATTTGTTCAGCCGACAGTACCCCGTTGGCATAGCCGTGCTGCAGTTCGAGCGAAATCGTACCCAGTTCGGCAACCGACGAATCGACAGAGCGCCAGGCCTGCAATGCCTCGCGCATGTGCGGGGCAGCGGAAAAATTGTGCAGCATGAAGATTACGCCAGGGATGGCGGTAGGTATGGCGTCGCTTCGACGCAACGCGCTTACCACTTCGTCGTAGTCGTAATGGCCCGCCGCAATGGCATCACGTGCCCAGCGATCCGCGTTGAGGACGTTGTAATTGCGCCTGAAGCGTTCAAGGTCTGACGCCTCACCCGTCCCTGCATACGTATTGAGGTCAACCACAACCTGTTTCTGCGCCTTGGACCAGACGCTCTCGCCGTTGAGAAAACCGGCGAGAGCAACCTGGAGCTGCAGGGCTACCCAGGTCAACGCCAGAATGAGCCCCACCATGGCCAACAGCGCGTACACCAACGGCATCAAGCGCCGCCAGAGGGGTTGGTTCAAGCTGGAAACTGGTGCCCGCATGGGTCGGTCTGCCTCACAATTAGCGCGTCGATAGTCTAGCTGCTGCGCGTTGCGAGACAGCCATTGACATCAAGCTACAGCCGCGCTGACCCGTTCCAGTGCATAGCTGGGTCGTACGCAGCGATCGGCGAGCAAGCGCATGCTCGTGTAACTGCGCTTGATGCATGTCGCGATGTGGTCGACTTCATCATTCGTTGGCTCGGTGCCCATCAGCGTGCAGACAATTTCCAGTGCCTCCCACGGATGGGTATCGTCATACGCCGCGTGCAGCTGGAGCCAGCGTAGCGAATGTGCTCGCGACTTTGCCGGAAAACTGTCGGCGTAGTCCTTGCTGTCGTAAATCAATTGTGACCACTCACCCGTGGCGCCTTCGACAGCGTAATTGGACGCAGCAATACCTGCAGCCAACGTGCCGTTGGTGCAGACATCCTCGCACCAGTTGGCGAGCATCTCCGTACCGCGCACCGGCACGCCGCGAAGTACCTCGTCGCGCGCGACGCCAGCGCCCTCGGCCCAGTCCAGCCAATACTGCGCATGGTTCTGCTCGACCCGGATGTTACGCACCAACCAGCGGCGGGCGAGGTTGTCCCCAGTGCTGCGGCCATAGCGCGTCTTGAGCAGGCTCAATGCCATATACGCAGGGAAACGTTCGATGACCGGCCAGATACCCGTCATGAAAGTGGCTGTGCCCGGGTAACCGATCGAGCCGTCCTTCATCATTTCCCACAACTCGTGTCTTACCACACTCTGCTTGGTGCTTTCGCACTCGATCACCATGTCCTGTGCCCATTGCGGATAGCTGCCCAACTCAGTCAACGGGCCGGTACGTTCGAAACGAGTATTCACGTCATTCTCCTTAGGGTTGGATACATCAATCACACCTTCTCACCTTCCCGCCGCAGGATCACTGCGGTCGGTTCCTGCATGGAGGTCACGCGCGACGCCGCCCCTGTCCGCGACTGTGCCATGCCATGGCCATAAAAACTGCCAAACCGTGCCAGGCAACGACACAGTCATGTCGTTCCCACGCAGTCCGTGCCGGCCAGCGCTACCTCACGAGGCGCCAATCCCCGATGGGCTGCGCCCCGACCGTTTATGCCACCTCTAGGGTGCCCCGCCGCACTATGCACGATCATCCATGCACGGCTTTCTCGCGCACCATAACCCGCGAACCAATTGTCCGCACGAAATTGGATCGACGACCGGGCATTTTGGTCCCCGCAAGTCGGGCGACACGGCATATCGGCGAGACGCCGAACACACACAACTGTCGACAGCGGACAGCCATTGACGCAAACCGTCAGCGGTCGGCTATGCGTACACCCCGATCGCCACGCCATCTGCCCGGCACAACGAGAAACAGCGACCATCGGCCGCTGTTTCTCGTCGTCGGCAGCACCCGCTGGTGGCGCTATGGCACCGCTGGAGACTCACCCGCTGCCTCATGCATATAGGTCGGCGTGTTCGCGTACGGTGCCGGCACGTCCCACATGCGCGCGGCGTACCACACCGCCCAGGCGACGACAAACAGGCACAACACCCATACCCACACCGGAATTTGCGAACGCGCTTCGGCACGGCGCGGGTCGAACGGATCGTCGGCGCTGAATGCGTCCACGGTGAAGCGCACGTTGCCGCGACGGACCGAATTCGGGCGCAAACCGGAGACCGTGATGCCCGGGCCGTTGTGCACCACGAACGGCACTTCCTCCACGCCCTCGTGGCCGTTCTGGCCTTCCGCGCGAATTACCAGCCGATGTGGACCATCTTCCAGCGTACGCGTATCCAGCGTGATATCCGTGGGCAACTCGCGGTCGATGATCGGCTGCGGGTCGCCATCCAGATACACCCGCACATGCGGTTTGGCGCGACCGGATGGATCTGCTGTGGCTTCCTTCACGCTACTTCCTCGCTCAACGGTCATCACGCAACACTGTGTACTTGGGATGGTGCGGATCCTTTTCGCCCGGGCGCAGCAACAACCAGAACATGAGGACGAAACAGGCCACGGTAATCGTGCCAGCGATGCCAATGATCGCCACGTTGCCCCAGAATGGACCAATCAAATGATGATGCACGGCAACCTCCGTTCCTGCTCGATCCGTGCACGCGACCTGTTGATCATGGCGTTTTGGCCCGCTCGGCAGCCACGTCGGCTGCGGTGACCGGTTTGCCATGGTTGCCCCATGCACCACGCTCGTAATCGATGATGTTGGCGATGTCGGCATCGCTCAGCATGTCGGCAAATGGCGGCATCGGGCTGGCGTACTTCACGCCGTCAATCACCAGGTCATGCGCGCCACGCAACACGACATGCATGTGCTGGGTCGCATCGTCGTCGTTTACCGCCGCGTTGCCCTTCAGCGGCGGGAATGCACCTGGCAGACCTTCGCCAGTTGCCTGGTGGCAGGACGCACAGTTCGCAGTGAACAATGCCGCACCTTTGGCTGGATCATAAGTCGCATTCGCTGCCGGCGTCGGTGCACCTGCACCATCCGCCGCGGTTGCTGCAACTGCGGGCGCCGCGGGTTCGGCCATCGCCGCCATCGACCCGGCGCTGCGGGCAACGTCCGCTGCGGACAGTGCCGGCTGCTTCAACGAGGCGAGATAGGCGATCAACGCTTCTGCCGCATGCGTCGGCACAACCACGCCTTGCGCAGGCGCATAGGCCTTCGGCAATGACACGACGGTCGCCCCAGCTGGCGCTGCCGGCACCACGTCAAACAGCCAGCTGAAGGCCGGCATGATCGACTCGGGCACGACTGCGCGCGGATTGTACAAATGGATGTACTGCCAAACGGCACTGGGCTGGCGCACACCGATATTGGTCAAATCCGGGCCGGTACGCTCGGAACCAAGCAACTCCGGCGTCTGGTATTTGAAATCACCGGCCATGGATGGACGGCCAAATACCTTGTCCTGCTGCAGCGGGCGCACCTGCTGGGTATGGCAATAGCTGCAGCCATTCGCCACGTACACGTCGCGGCCCTCGGCCTGCAACGGGGTCAACGGTACGACGTTGGGGCCGGCGGGAATCTTCGACAACTCGATACCCGGCAGGATCGCCATCATCACCGCGAGACAGGCGTAGACCAAGGTTGAACCGCCGACAATCAGCACCAGCTTGTTCATGCCACCGCCTCCTCGGCACGCAAGGCTTCCAGTGGTGGCACCTCCGCGCTGCGGCCATAGCACATGCGCCACACGTTCCAGGCAAACACGATATGGCTGAGGAACATCAACGTGCCACCCACCCCGCGCCAGACGTAGTAGCTCTGCATGTCAATCACGGACTGGATGAACGGCAAGCCATGGATCCAGTCCAGACCCTGGATGGTGCCGCCGATCGACAGCGCGATGACGTAGATGAAACTGCCCACCAACGCCATCCAGAAATGCATGGCCAAACCCAACGTGCCCGGGTGCTTGCCGGTGGCCAGCGGCAAGCATGCGTAGATGCCACCCCACACGGCGAACGTCACAAAGCCATACATCGTCAGATGCGAATGGCCGACCGTAAAGTTGGTCAGGTGCCAGATTTCCTGCAGTGACCGGAACGCTTCCAGCGTGCCCTGGGTGGAGCCAATCAAATAACCCATCACGCCGACAAAAATGAACATCAACGGGTACGAATGCACCATGTCCCGGGTGCGGCCACGCATGGTCAGCAGGTAGTTCGCGCTACCGCCCCACACTGGCACCAGCATGGCCACGCTGAACACGATGGCGGTCGTTTGCAGCCACCACGGCAGCGGGCTGAACAGGAAGTGGTGCGAGCCGATGATCGGGTAGAAAACCAAGTTGGTCCAGAACGCGAACACGCCTAATGCGTAGGAATAAATCGGCCGGCTCAACAGCTTCGGCAACGCGTAATAGAAGATGCCCAGCGCGAGCGGCGTGAACCACAGGCCCACGGCGTTGTGCATGTAGAAACCGGATACCGCAACCTGCCCCAGTCCATACTGGTACCACGGCAAGACGCCAACCGTGGCGATGATGCACGTCCACAGCACACCACCAATGATGTACCAGTTGGACAGGTAGATGTCTTCGCTGGTGCGCCGCGCGACAGTGCCGACCAGGTTCCAGGCCGTGACCGCCAGCGCAGCCAGGAAAATCAGGCGCACGGGCCACGGCCACTCACGGTATTCCAGGTTGCCGTCGTTGTAGCCCAGGTCGAGCGCCAGCGTGCCGAGCACGGCGGCCAGGTTGAACAACACCAGGCCGATCCACGCCAGCCTGGCGCTGTACAACCTGGCGCCGCTGCTGCGCGCAGCCACGTAATAGCTGACGCCGACCAGTGCAATGCTGGCGAAACCGTAGAACGTGTCGTTGATGTGGATGGGACGCAGCCGCCCAAACGTCAACCATGCACCCGGGCCAAAATCCGGTGCGCCAAACTTGAAGGCGAGCAGCAGACCGATGCCGGTGGCAAACAGCAGCCAGAAGGTGGCGGTTGCCACATAGGCGGCAAATACCGAGACCAGTGCGCGGTCATCCTGATCACTCACAACAGAATGCTGCGCCGAGACTCTCGTCTGCATCGTTACGCCCTTGCTTGCATGGGGTGCGGCGTCCACCCGGGCGTCGATCGCGGCGCATGTTAATGCGCGTCTCGCCGCACAAACCTTGACCGAGGTCAGCGCGAAACGCCAAATCGGCGCTTGCATCACGCCAAGCCCGACCGGCCGCCATTCGCGGGCATGCGGCAAGATGTCGCATGCGGCCCCGGAGCCGCACCTGCCGGCCTCTACCGGGCCCGACGCAACCGCCAGCTCACGTGAAGCATGCGGCATGCGCGCGGAGATAGCGGCACAGTGCCGGCACTGCCGCAAGCCAAAAGCTCATCCTCACGTGGCCAACCACTCAGCGCCCGAAGATGATCTCGTCGCCTTCGTGGTCGCGATCCCAGCTGCGCAGCTGGTCGCGAATGTGGGCGACACACTGGCGACCCAGCGCATTGCGCTCTTCGTCCAGCACCAGCCCATCCAGCAGCTCGGCCATGCGTTGCGCCGTCGGCAGCATGGCATCCCAGGCATCCAGCGCCGGCAGCGGCGCGGGCAAGGTCATGAAAAAGCTCACGCCCGGTGTATGCAGCAGATCCAGATGGGCCAGATCGAAATTGCCCGGCTTGAGCATATTGGCGACGCTGAAGATTGGTCCCAGCTCACGCTTGCCGTCCACCAGCCGGTGATAGATGCCCATGTCACCAAACTCCAGTCCCGCCTTTTCCGCAGCGACAATCAGGTCCGGTCCGTTGAAGAGCGCTCCCTCGCGTGCCACCACGAACAACGAGACGATGCGCTCCACCGGCAAGTGCGCCGGACGCCGACCGACGTCAGAGTGCAGCGGCGTAGCCGGCGACGCTGGCGGTGCTTGCGCCTCGCGAGGCGCTGCGGCCAGGGTTGGTGCGGGTGCGGGTGCGGGTGCGGGTGCGGGTGCCGAAGATGGCGCCACCGGCACATGGCCAGGCGGCGCACGCAGTGCATCAATGATTGAGGCCACATGGTCGGCCAGCCGGGGTTGTGGCTTGGCTACCGGTGCGGCGGCCGGGGCATGCTCGCCAGATAGCGTGGCGCCCAGGCGTTCCAGTTCGGCCCGCAGACTCACATCCAGCTCACCCTGGCGCAACCCCGGAGTCGCGTCAGAGGACGCGGACGGTGTATCCAGCGCGCTGAAGGAAAGCCCGTCGGCGCCATCGGGGTGATCACCCAACACCGGCTCCACCCGTTCGCCCTTGTGCGCACCCGGTACGGGGCGGCGTTTCCCCTGCTCCTGTTTCGGCTGGCCAAACAGCCAGATCAACGCCAGCGCGATCACCCCGACGATCGCCATCGGCACGCCGATGGTGGGATTCCACGCGAATGCGAGCACGAGTGATGACGGCATCATGGGTTCCTCAGGCGACCCCTGCCAGTTTAGCTGCTTCCGCCAGGTCCACCTGCACCAGCCGCGACACACCGGGCTCACGCATGGTCACGCCGCACAGCTGGGTCGCGGCTTCCATTGTGGCCTTGTTGTGGCTGATGAAGATGAATTGCACCTTCTCGCTCATCTCCGCAACGAGGTTGGAGAAGCGTCCGACGTTGGCCTCGTCCAGCGGTGCATCCACTTCATCCAGCAGACAGAACGGCGCCGGGTTGAGACCGAAGATGGAGAACACCAGGGTCACGGCCGTCAGCGCCTTCTCGCCACCGGAGAGCAGGCTGATGTTGGACACCCGCTTGCCCGGCGGGCGCGCCATGATCGACACGCCCGTGTTGAGCAGGTCGTCGCCGGTCAATTCGAGATAGGCGTGACCGCCGCCGAACAGGCGTGGGAACAACTCCTGCACGCCGGCATTGACCTTGTCGAAGGTCTCCTTGAAGCGCTGGCGGGTCTCGCGATCGATCTTCTTGATCGCACCTTCCAGCGTCTCCAGCGCACTGACCAGATCGGCCAGCTGGTTGTCCAGGTAGATCTTGCGCTCGCTCTGCTCGGTATGCTCCTGGATCGCGGCGAGATTGACCGGCTCCAGGCGTGCAATCTTCTGTCCGAGGTCAGCCAGCTGGGCACGCCACGCATCGGTGTCGATATCCTCGGCCAGCTCAGCCAGCAACGGCTCCAGCTCGAGTCCGGAAGCGGCGATGGCAGCAGCCAGCTGCTCGGCGCGCAATTGCAGCGCCTGCGCCGCCAGGCGCTGGTCGGACACGCCCGCGCGCAACGTCGTCAGGTTCTGTTCCAGCACTTGCCGGTTCTGTTCCAGCTGGCGGATGGCCTGGTCGCAGTCTTCCAGCGCGCGACGTGCTTCGACCAACTGCTTGTCCACCAGCAAGCGCTGTTCCAGATAGGTCTGGCGCTCACCCTCGAGCTCGGCCGTGGGATCGGAGCCGGCGGCGAGTTGCTCGCTGATTTCGCTGCGTCGTGCCGCGATCTGCTCCAGCTGGGCGGTCATGCGCGCCAGCGACTGTTCCAGCGACGCCAGTGACGAACGACGGGATTCCAGCGCCAGCGCCAGCGAGTGCGACTGATCCGCCGCCTCGCGCGCATTCATGCGTGCTTCCTCACGTGCTTCGAGCAACGCGCGCCGTTCATTCTCCAACTCGCGGCGCTGGTCTTCCATGTCGCCCATCACCCCGACGGATTCGTCCAGGCGGCCCCGCGCGTCACGCACCTGACGCTGCATTTCTTCCAGTTGTGCGGCGAGGTCGACCAGCTCACCCGCGACTTTCTCGGCACGCGCACGCGTGGTCTCCAGCTTGCCGCGATGGCTTTGCAACTGGCCCGCCAGTTCGGACTGCAGGCGATGGGCGGCATACAACTCGCGCTGCGTGTCGTCGCGTGCGCGCTCGGTCGCGAATTTGCGCAGGCGCAATTGTTCAAGTTGGCCGCCGGCCTCTTCCAGTTGGGCGTCCAGGGTGGTGATTTGCTCGACCAGCGAGCGCAGCTCGCGTTCACGCGCCAGCACACCGACGTGATTGCCTTGTGCGCGCCGCACGCGTGCCCACTGCGGTGCCAGCCACTCGCCGCCGCGGGTAATGATGGACTGCTGCGCGCCGAGCCCGCCAAGCCGACTGCGTGCCTCGTCCAGCGTTTCCGCGATCTGCACGTTGGCGAGCAACTGCAATGCCGCCGCCGGCCCGTGGACACAAGCGGCAAGCGTGCCGCTGACACCCTGCCCGCCGTCACCGGCGGACAACAGCGCCAGATCAGCCGCACCCAGGTTGTCCAATTCAGTTGCGAGGTTATCCAGGTCATCGACCAGGATGCCGTCCAACCAGCCGGCCAGCACGGTCTCCACGGCCGACTCCCAACCGTCGTCTACCTGCAGCGTGGCGCCCAGGCGGCGTGCGGCATCCAGCCCGAGCCGGGTCAACCAGCCGCTGGCCGCACTTTCCTCCTGACCGAGCGCCGCGTGCTGCAAGGCCTCCAGCGATGCCTGTCGCCCGCGCGCGGTCTGCAATTGCTGACGCGCCTCGTTGAGCATCGACTGCAACTGGCGCTCTTCCTCCAACGCTTTTTCGTGGCTGGCCTTGTGCTGATCCAGCAGCTCGCCGAGGGTTTCCACTCGCTCGTGCTGCACGGCGTGGTCGCTGAGCAGCTGGGCGCCGGCAGCGTCGAGCGCCGCCACATCGACCGCCTTCTGCTCCGCCTCCAGGGCCTCGCGCCGGCGCGACAAATCAAGCCCCTGGCGATCCAGATAATTGAGCTTGGTCCGCTCCACTTCCGCTGCACGATTGGATTCGCCAGCGTTGCGGGTGTGGGCGTCCCAACGCTGCTGCCAGTCGGCCAACTGCGCCTCGGCAGCGCGCTGCGCCTCGGCAGTGACGTCCTGCATTTCCTGCAACGCCTGCAATCTGGGCGTGCCTTCGGCCAGCGCATCGCCCAGCGTCGTCTGCTGCTCGCGATCCGTACTGATCTGCGCCGCCAACCCGGCATGTTCCTGCTCGGCGCTACCCAAGGCACGCTGCAGGCGTTCAGCGGTCTCCCGGTTGTGCTGCACCTGCTGCTCGACGCGGGCGATCTCGGCGCCGACGCGATACACCTGCGCCTGCACATCATTGAGGTGTTCGTTGGCGCCAGCATGCCGCTCGCGCAAGGCCTCGATTTGCGCTTCGATCTGGCGCTGGCTGGCGAGCTGTCTTTCAATCTCGATTTCCGCCGCCGACAGACCGGCGCCAGCGCCGGTGTGCTGCGCTTTCAATGTGCGGTATTCCAACGCCTGCAGCGCAGCTTCCTTGTGCGTCTGCTCGGCCTTCAGCACCTTCCAGCGCTCCGCCGCACGCGCCTGGCGATGCAGATGCTCCAGTTGCTTGTCCACCTCGTCGCGCACATCGCGTACGCGGTCGAGGTTCTCGCGCGTGGCCTTGATGCGGCTCTCGGTTTCCTTGCGCCGTTCCTTGTATTTGGAGATGCCGGCAGCTTCTTCCAGATGATTGCGCAACTCGTCCGGATGCGCCTCGATGATCTGGCTGATCATGCCTTGCTCGATGATCGAGTAGCTGCGCGGACCCAGGCCGGTACCAAGAAACAAATCCGTGATGTCACGCCGACGGCAGCGCGCACCGTTGAGCAGATACGCGGATTGACCATCGCGGCTGACCTGACGTTTGACCGAAATTTCCGCGTACTGCCCGTACTCGCCCTGCACCGCGCCATCGCCATTGTCAAAGATCAGCTCGACCGTGGCCTGGCCCACGGGCTTGCGCGCGCTCGACCCGGAAAAGATCACGTCGGTCAGCGAATCACCGCGCAGCCGGCTGGCCGCACTTTCGCCCATGACCCAGCGGATCGCATCGATGATGTTGGATTTGCCGCACCCGTTGGGGCCCACTACACCGATCATGTTGCTGGACAACTGCAACGTGGTCGGGTCGACAAACGACTTGAAGCCGGCAAGTTTGATCGTGGTCAGGCGCATACGGACTTCATTGAGTGGGCGAGCTCGGCGGCCTGGACAGTGCAGCACTGTGCCAAACGCCATGCATGGGCGCAACACACGCCATGACGGGGTCGCAATCGAGGCAGCGGAAGTTCACGGCGCCGGGTGGGCATCTATGGCCAGGGCGTGAATGCCGTGCTCCATCAGGTCGGCCACCGCCGCGTAGATCACGCGATGGCACTGCACGGTGGTCATGCCGACAAACGCCGCACTGACGATGTGGACGTGGAAGTGACCCTTGCCTTCGCCGGTGTGGCCGATATGCCGGTGACCCTCGTCGAGAATCTCCAGCGCGGTCGGGGCGAACGCCGCCTCCAACCGTTCGCGGATCGTCGCCATCATCGGGTTCGGGATGGCCGGCGTACTCATGCGGCGGGCAACACCTTGATGAACGGTTTGACCTCTGTGCCGCGATAGACGCCTGCGGCCAGATAGGGGTCGGCACCAGCCCAGGCCTGCGCCTCCGCCAGCGAAGCAAACTCCGCCACGATCAGGCTGCCAGTGCAGCCGGCTGGTCCCGGCGCAGGGCTGTCGATCGCGGGAAACGGCCCGGCCAGCAACATCCGCCCAGCATCCTGCAGCTGTTGCAAGCGTGCCAGATGCGCCGGCCGCGCGACCTGGCGCGCAGCGAGTGAATCAGGGTTGTCGGTGCCGATGATGGCATACCACATGGTTCAGGCCTCCGGGCGCATGTAGGGAAACAACAATACGTCACGGATGGACGCGGAGCCGGTCAGCAACATCACCAGACGGTCGATGCCGACGCCAAGACCACCGGTCGGCGGCAAGCCGATTTCCAGTGCGCGAATGTAGTCGGCGTCGAAATGCATGGCCTCGTCGTCGCCGGAATTCATCGCGTCGACCTGGCTCTGGAAGCGCGCCGCCTGATCTTCCGGGTCGTTCAACTCGGAAAAGCCGTTGGCGATTTCATTGCCGCCGACAAACAACTCGAAACGATCGGTAAAGCCCTTGTCAGTGTCGCTTTCGCGCGCCAGTGGCGACACCTCGACCGGGTGATCGATGATGAACGTGGGCTGGATCAAGGTCTGTTCCACGGTCTTTTCGAAGATCTCCAGCAACAGCTTGCCCCAGCCATAGCCGGGCTTGATTTGCGCCACGCCGAGCCGCCTGGCATGGGCGGCCATGGCATCGCGGTTGCGCACGTCCTCGCGGCGGATCTCCGGGTTGAGTTCCAGCACCGCGTCCTCCATGCGCCAGCGGCGGAATGCCGGGCCGACATCAATGTCGGCGCCATCCCAGTGCAGTGCCGTGGTACCCAGCACCGACTGCGCGGTGTCGCGGATCAACGCCTCGGTGAGATCCATGATGTCGTGGTAGGTCGCGTAGGCCTGATACAACTCGAGCATGGTGAACTCGGGATTGTGCCGGGTCGACACCCCCTCGTTGCGGAAGTTGCGGTTGATCTCGTACACGCGATCGAAACCACCCACTACCAGTCGCTTCAGGTACAACTCTGGCGCCACGCGCAGGTACAGATCAAGGTCCAGCGTGTTGTGATGGGTGACAAACGGCCGCGCCGTGGCACCGCCGGGAATCATGTGCATCATCGGCGTTTCCACTTCCATGAAACGTCGCGCCGGCAGCTCCAGCCACTGGCGGATGAAGCCGATGATTTTCGAGCGTTGCGCGAAGGTGCGGCGCGACTGCTCGGTGACAATCAAATCGATATAGCGCTGGCGATAGCGCTGCTCCACGTCAGCCAGGCCGTGAAACTTGTCTGGCAGCGGACGCAAACTCTTGGTCAGCAGGCGCAACCCGTCCACGCGTATCGTCAATTCTCCGGTGTGGGTACGCATCAGCGTGCCTTCGGCGCCCACGATGTCACCAACGTCCCAGCCCTTGAATGCCGCGTAGACGTCTTCGGCCACCGTGCCCAGGCGGATGAACAACTGGATGCGGCCAGAGAAATCCTGCAACTGCACGAAACTCACCTTGCCCTGGACGCGTTTCAACACCATGCGCCCGGCAATCTTGACCCGCTGCGCGGCGGCCTCGAGTGCTTCCGTGGTGTGTACATCCTTGTCCGCAAACGCGGCCTGCAGGTCCCCCGCAAAATTGCCCACGCGAAAGTCATTGGGAAACGCCGCGCCTTCAGCCCGCAGCACCTTGAGTTTCTCACGCCGCTCCGCAATGAGCTTGTTCTCGTCTGGCGCCGGTTCGGCGCTCGCGCTGGTGGACGTCACGTGGTCACTGGTCATGCGGATTTCCGAAGGTTGCTGCAACTGATGAACAAGGTCAGGCGTCGATGCGCTTGGAGCCGGCTGCCAGGCCCGATTTCAGGCTGGCTTCGATGAATTCGTCGAGATCGCCGTCGAGGACTTTCTGCGTGTCGGTGCGTTCGATGCCGGTACGCAGATCCTTGATGCGGCTCTGGTCCAGCACATAGTTGCGGATCTGGCTA
>DATCWU010000437.1:0-4756 GCA_036566165.1 Rhodanobacter sp.
ACGACTCGTATCGCAACTCCGCAATCAACGCCAACTCGTGTTCAATCTGCTCGCTCACGTCCTGCGGCACCCCGTCCGGCCAGCGCCAGCGCATGCCTTCCGCCGTGAGCTGACGCAACCAGTCGCTGGCGCTGTACCCCACCGGTACCAGTTCGCCCGGGTAGCGATAGCGCAACTCGTCCAGGGTGAACTGGCAACGCGCGGCAAGGTCCACCCCAGCTTGCAACAGCGGTGCCGGATAGATCGCCGCCAGCGCCTGGCGGCGGCGCAGATGGCGCTCGCCGTTGCGAAAAATCAACGCGCCCGCTGCGGCAATCGGCACGCGATGGCGGATCGCCGTCAGCGTGTGTTGCAACGCCAGTCGACGCCGAACATGCATGTGCACATCGCCAGCAGCGAGCAGCGGCAGATTCACTGCGTGCGCCAGTGTTTGCAGCTCGCGCAGGCGCTGCGCATCATCCGGGCCGTGATGCAATTCCACCGCCAGCCATGCGCGGTCGCCGAACGTGGCGTGCATCCAGCGGCCATGCGCCATATCGGCCACCGGCGCCGGCAGCCACAGCGCGAGCGTACCCGGCAAGCCGCCCGCCAGATCGGCGCAGCCCAGCCGATAACTGCCTTTCCTTGACGCACGTCGACCGCGGGTGATGAGCCCGCACAACGCGGTGTAGCCGGCTTTGGTGGTGCACAGCAAGACCAGCTTGGGCCCATCGTGCAACTGGAACTCCGCGCCGACGATCAGCTTCAGACCGGTTGCGCGCGACGCTTCCAGCGCCCGTACGATGCCGGCCAGCGAGCATTCGTCCGTGATTGCCAGCGCGGTATAACCGCACGCTTTGGCGCGTTCGAACAACTCGTGCGCACTGGACGCGCCGCGGCCAAACGAGAAATTGGACAGACAGTGCAGCTCGGCATAGGCCGGCAGCGCATTCATGCAAACCACCCGTGCAGCATCCAGCCCGACTGCTCGCCCGGCGCACAAAATGCCCATGCGCGTTGCCCCAGCGAGGTCTCGATCACATAGTAATCGCGGCACACTTCGCCACCGTCCCACCAGCCGGTTTCCAGCCGTTCGGGACCTGCCAGGATGCGCGGCGGTGCGCCACGCAGCGGTAACGGCCGCGCGAACAACCAGCTTGGGCGCGGGTGGCGTTCGTGCGTTGCGTCAGCGCCGGCGGCAACGGTTTGCGCCAGCTCGGGGCGCGGATCAGTCGTGCTGCCCAATTGATATACCGCTTGATCACCCAGCCGCGCGCGCAGGCGTTCGCGCAATTGCTCGATGGGCAAGGCATGGGCGGGACGCTCGTCAAACAAGTCACGTCCGGCCGGTATGAACGGCGGCAAGTCGCGCGCCAGCAGGCGCATGCCCAGCACCGGGCCGGGCAGCTGGATTTGTTCCAGCCGCCCGCGCGCCAGTTCAAACAACATGCCGGCATCGCGCTCCGGCGCGAGCAAGCCGACGACCACCGCGGTAGGCGGACGATCGCGATGTTCCAGCTGCAACACGAAGCGTTGCACGCCGCCATCACGGCCGGCCAGATAGACGGCCAGGTCACTCGTCATGCGCCGCAACGGAAAAATCAGCGCACCGAGATTTTCCACTTCGTGCGTCAGCTCGATGCGCAGATCAAATACGTCCGGTGGTCGCCAGGCATCCAGCCCGGCAGGCTGGTCGCCAGTGAGCCGGTCCAGCACAGCCAGCAACTCCGCGCCAAAACGCCGGCGCAGCCCGTCGCGCGGCAGGCCCAGCAACTGGCCAAGGGTGCGGATGCCCATGCCCGGCAAGGCTTCCGTCGCCGCGTCCGGCAAGTGGCTTTTGCGCACGCTCACGCGTTGCAACGCCGGGCGCAAGGCGGCGCTGGTCAACACGGCCTGTCCGTCGCCGATGCCGGCCAGCACCCAGGCGGCATGCGCCGTGGGCGCGACCGCAATGCGCTGGCGAAAGCCCAGCGCGCCAAAGTCTGCGCGCAACATCGCTGCCAGTCGTGACCACGGACCAAACAGCCCCATGCTGCGACTGATTTCCAGCACCAGTGCATGCGGCAGCAAGCTGACTTCGGAGCTGTAGCGATACGCCACGGCGGCCAGGAAACGCTGCCAGCGCCCGGTGGCTGCCTTGTCGTACGGCAACACCTCGAAGTGGGCAAGCAGCGCCTGCGCGGCAATCAGGCGCTGGCCCACGCGCAGCCCTGCCTCGCGCGCGGCGGTATTGACCGCAACCAGCGTGCGCGCATTCGCGCTGCCAGCCACCAGCACCAGCGGACCATCATCCGAACGGTGTCGAAGAACCCCGTCCAGCGCCAGATGCGGCAGCAATACACATGCCCATAGCATGTCCGGCCACCATCAATGCAGCGCGCGACCGAGCGCTACCGGCTGCGCCGGCACCGCTCCGCCACGACATTTGCGCACCCACACCCGGGTCTGCGGCAGGGCTTCCAGTTCCAGCCGCAACGCGGCCGGAGAAGCTTGCATCAGGTGCCGGCGCGCGCGAAACACGAAGGCCAGCGCGTGGCCGCTGTCCGCCGCCACTTGCAACCGCCGCAACGCGTGATCGTCGGCCTGTTGCGGCCACGCCAACACGGCAGCGCAACTGGCCGAACGCAGGCATTGCTCCATCGCCCACAGCACATCCTGGCTGTCGGCATGCACGATTTCGACGTGACGCATGTCCACGCCATGCTGGTGCCAACCGGCCACGCACGGCGCGTACGGCGGCGCCACGATGACCACCGTGCGCGCGCCCTGCGTGAGCCGCGCCAGCGTCGGCAGCACCAATTGCAATTCACCCACGCCGTCCGCCGGCAACAAAATTTCCGACAATGCTGCCGCTGGCCAGCCCCCAGCGGGCAACACGGCATCCAGCGCCGCCCAGCCGGTGGGTTGCTCGCCGGCGGGAATCGGCGCTGCCCGCCCGCGCCAGATTTGCCGCGCGTCAAACAAGCCGGACAAGGCGACCACGGCGCTCATCGGCTGCCCCGCAACAGACCGGCAAACAGACCCTCGATGGCAAAGTCTTCGCCCGGGTCCGGATCAATCGGCTGATAGCCCGGGCTGTTCGGCAGCAGGCGGATCACGTCGCCTTGCCAGTACAGCCGCTTGATGGTGAAACGATCGCCGCCGACGCGCGCGGCAACCACCTGACCATGCCGCGCCACGGGCGTGGCGTGCACGCCCACGAGGTCCTGATCGAGAATGCCCTCGTCGCGCATCGAGTCGCCAACCACGCGCAACAGGTAATCCGGGCGCAAGCGAAACAGCCAGCGTGACACGCGCAACGTGCGCTCCACCCGCGATGGCGAAAACATCGGCTCGCCGGCCGCGATGCGTCCGAGCAGCGGCAGCTCCATGGTGTCCGCGTCCAGCGCATCGACAGCCGTGACCAGACGGATGCCGCGCGGGCGATTCGGTTCAATCAGCAGCCGCCCTTTCGCCTCCAGCGAGCGCACATGCTTCAGCACCGCGCTGACATTGGGCAAGCCCATGGCCTGGCCGATTTCCTCCAGCGTTGGCGCCTGTCCGGCATGCTCCAGACGCTCACGGATGAAGTCCAGGATGTTGGATTGGCGAGAGGTCAGGTGCAGACTCATATGGATATTCTTTCACCATTTATGGTGAAAACAAAGGAAAGAGGACTTCGTCGCATTCATGCCCTCGCGGATCAATGGCTTGGACGACTTGCTTCATGCATAGTCGATTGACGGGCCCAGTCTGGCGCTCTGCCATCTCACCCACCGAGACAACAACAGCATGGCCAAGTGCATGCCCCCGTCGCACGAGTCACGGTTGAAGTGAGCTGTGCGCCGACCCATCTCCAGTTTCTTGTTCCAGGACGGAAACCCGCATGTCTGATCTTTCCACCTTCCCCATCACCGCACGTTGGCCGGCCCGGCAACCAGACCGCATCCAGTTGTATTCATTGAACACACCAAACGGCGTGAAAGTGTCGATCATGCTGGAGGAAACCGGGTTGCCGTACGAGCCCCACCGCGTCGACATCGGCAACCACGAGAGCCACACGCCGGCATTTTTGTCACTCAACCCGAACGGCAAGATTCCCGCAATCATCGATCCTGCTGGGCCCGGCGGCGAGCCGCTGGCCTTGTTCGAATCCGGCGCCATCCTGCTGTATCTGGCCGACAAGACCAGCCAGTTCATTCCCGCCGATGCAGCGCGACGCTGGGAAACCATCCAGTGGGTGTTCTTCCAGATGGCCTCGATCGGACCGATGTTCGGGCAAGTGGGTTTCTTCAACAAATTTTCCGGCAGGGAGATCGCCGACAAACGCCCGCTGCAACGTTACGTCAAAGAATCCAGGCGCTTGCTGGGCGTGCTTGACGACCGCCTCGCCGGGCGGCGCTGGATCATGGGCGATGACTACACCATCGCCGATATCGCCACCGTCGGCTGGGTACAAAACCTGATCACGTTTTACGAAGCACGCGAGCTCGTGACGTTTGACCAATACACGAACGTTGCCAACTGGCTCGACCGCGCACTGGCGCGCCCGGCGGTCAAGCGTGGCCTGGAAATTCCCAAACGGGCGGGATGACCAGTCCGGTTTGACTTTTCTCCTGGAAGCGCAACTTGTTTGTTGCATTTCATCCTTTCAAAGGCGTAACCTCATATGCAACCAGGAGGTGGCATATGAGCGATCGCATTGAAAAACGCATTGAATTGAAGGCGCCGGTGGCGCGCGTATGGCGGGCGCTGACTGACTATCGTGAATTCGGCGCATGGTTCCGCGTCAAATTGA
>DATCWU010000303.1:0-1913 GCA_036566165.1 Rhodanobacter sp.
TCTCGCGATGGAGGGCGTCGACCTCAGCCATGTCGCGCAACTCGCCGACAGCGCCAGCGGCACCGCCTCGATCACCGTCGCCGACGGCGAGAACCAGATCATCGTGGTCCCTGCCGCCAACGCACACGTCACCCCGACGCAGGTCGAACACGCGCAGTCACTGATCACCCGCGCCGATGCCGTGCTGGTGCAGATGGAAATCCCGCTGGAAACCGTCGAAGCCACCCTGCGCCTGGGCCACCGCCTCGGCGTGCCGGTGATCCTCAACCCCGCCCCCGCGCAGAAGCTGCCGATCGACTGGCTGCGACTCGCCCGCTACGTCACCCCGAACCAGCACGAACTGGCGATCCTGCTGGGCGCCGATCCAGGCGAGGATTTTCGCGCGTTGATGCAACGCGCACCCTGTCCCGTCGTACTCACCCGCGGCGGCGACGGCGCCTGGTATCGCGAACAGGGCGAACCGATCCACCAGAGCGGTTTCAACGTTGCCGTGGTCGACAGCACCGGCGCCGGCGACACCTTCAACGCCGCACTGGCCGTGTTCTTGGCAGAAGGCCTGCCCAGCGCCGTACGCAAGGCCTGCGCCGCCGCCGCGCTGTCGGTGACGAAGCTCGGCGCGCAGGGCGGCATGCCCACCTTGCATGAAGTGACATTTTTCCTGGCGCAGCAGAAGGGCTGATACTTGCCGATGTAAAAGCCTTTTTGGCACGCACCGACAAACTGTCTGTTCCAGCGGACTTGCAACGTTGACCAGCGGAAGGGGACGGCACGATGAAATACACCTACTGGCACGCTCTCATTATTTCCCTGGCAATGTTTCTCATGCCGTGCAGGGATGTCGCGGCCGCAAAGCCGGAGGCAGCACCGACACCTTCAGGTACGGCTGCACCAACTCGAGCCGAACTGAATGCATCCTGGGCACAGGTGCTGAACGAAAATATCCCCGGCGCCCAGCGGCAACAGGCGTTGTCCAGGGTCGAGCAAGAGGCTCGAACGGGTGACCAACACGACTTGTACTTGCTCGGCTCGCTTTATCACATGGGCCAGCATGCACATGGCTCACTCGTGCAGCGCGATTTCGTCAAAGCCAGCCTCTATCTGGGAAACGCCGCCACGCGAGGTAGTGTTCTGGCGATGGCCAAGATGGCCGAGATCAAGCTGGCTATGCGTCAGTATCGGGAAGCGATGAATTGGGCGCAAATATACGGTCACTACGAACGGCTGCTGCCGAAGAGCGAGCATCCGCACGACGGCTATGCAGCGGAACTGGTGCAACGCATTGCCGACAAGCTTGGACGATCTGCCATGCCCGGGATCATGAACGACGTGAACAGCTTCATTGCCTTGAACGACGCAAAAATCCGAGCCGGCACTGACAGCAAGTTCGCGACAGAGAAGTTGGCTCCAGCCCCAAAATCAAAGGCATACTTGCCTCCGAACGGCCGCTTCGCACCACGCGCGGGGTTTGCCGACTGCCTGCTGGCGTTCAATGCAGACGGGTCGCTCGCCGATGTGTGGCTGCTGGACGCGGTTCCAGACCCGGAGTTGGGCGTGACCTTGCGCAGATACGCCCAGGAGATGACCGTTCCTCCCATAGCTGCGGGTGCCGGATCGGCTTTGCGCTACGCCTGGATGCCGGTCATGTACGACGATGGAAGATATCGCGCCGCTGTCGTTCATTGAGTCGGCCAATGTCGCTCCGCCGAGTCAGGAACAAGAGCTTCCCCGGCCCTTGAGGGCGGGCAATATCCATCGAGGAAAGTATCCGGTGTCTTTGCCGGGTACTGATGCATGTAAAAAAGTTACCGCATCCCCCTACTTGCCGATGCAGAATGAGCCGAAGATCGCCCCGAGCAGATCGTCGCTGCTGTAGCTGCCGGTGATTTCGCCCAGCGCGTGCTGGGCCTGGCGCA